>SFMU01000001.1 GCA_004552965.1 Bacteroidales bacterium
GTGCAGATGTACCTCGGGGATGAAAGCCAGCGGTCGATTTCCTCCGGGCTCCTGACTGCAAGTCCCATCTCATTGACCCAGCCTACATAAGGTTCCGGAGTCCGGATCTTGACCCAGTAGCCTTTTCTTTCAAGGATTTCCACGACCGTGCCCATCAGGGCCTGGTCTCCCAGTTCACCGGCATAGTCCGGCACTTCCCGGATCATGTTGGCCGAAAGGTCCACTATTGCAAATTCCTTTGAGGGGGAGTCCTGGGCTGCGAGGGCGCCGGCCATGAGCATCAGGCCTGCTGCACAGAGGGCGCGGAAAGAATACTTGAGCATCCGATTACGATTTTGGTTGTACAAATATAGACATTTGGTTAGTTTTGCAAAACAGATGCACAAGCCCATGGAATTCCCGGACGGAAAACGCTACAATACCTTTGTCGGCTACTATCGCCGCAGGTACGGAGAGAGGCTCCAGAAACTGGTTCTGGATGCCGGATTCACCTGCCCCAACCGCGACGGGAAGGTCGGAAGGGGAGGCTGTACATTCTGTGACAATGCCGCCTTCCATCCCGGCTACAGCATTCCGGGAAAGTCCCTTGCAGAACAGATCGAAGAAGGGATCGTCTTCCACAGGGTCCGCTATCCTAGGGCGGCACATTACCTGGCATATTTCCAATCATATTCAAATACTTACGCTGATCTGGAGACACTTCGCGGACTGTATTGCTCCGTGCTTGGGCACCCTTCCGTGGTGGGAATCGTGATCGGAACGAGGCCCGACTGCGTCGATGACGCCAAGCTCGATTTCCTGGCAGACCTCGCCCGGGGGGCCGTACTTCCGGGATGGCGGCGCTGCCTCAAGGACGGGTCCGTCCTCACCTCTCCTGTGGTTGTGGTTGAATACGGCATCGAATCCTGCCATGACAAGACTCTGGCGAGAATCAACCGCGGCCACGATTTCGAATGTGCCTGCCGGGCCGTCCGCCAGACTGCAGAAAGAGGAATCGACACCGGTGCCCACTTCATCCTCGGTCTCCCCGGCGAGACTCCCGAAATGCTTCTCGACCAATGCAGTCTGATCTCTGCGCTGCCGCTTCGCAGCGTGAAGTTCCATCAGCTTCAGATAGTCAGGGGAACCCGTATCGAGAAGGAATTCGAGGCTGCCCCTGAAGATTTTCTCAGACTTGGACTTGATGAATATGTCGGGTTCGCTGTCTCGATCCTCGAAAGGCTCCGTCCGGATCTCTTCATCGAGAGGATTGCCGGGGAGGTGCCGCCGCGTTTTGTGAAACAGACCCCCTGGGGCCTTGTCCGGAATGCGGACATTCTTCACCTGCTGGATGCAAAACTTGAAGAATTGGACACCTATCAGGGAAGACTCTACGCTCAGGGACTGTGAACTACGGGAAAAATTGCTTATATTTGCCTAATTAAACTCATTGCAATGGCGAAGTACGTAAACAGAGAGATTCCCGAAGGCCTCACCTTCGATGATGTGCTTCTTGTTCCGGCACATTCCGATGTAATTCCCCGCGATGTGGATGTCTCCACAGTCTTTTCAGCGGACATTAAGCTCCACACCCCGATCATTTCCGCCGCGATGGACACCGTGACCGAGGCGGATATGGCGATAGCAATGGCCCGATCCGGAGGTATCGGAGTGATTCACAAGAATATGCCGATTGAACAGCAGTGCGATCAGGTCCGTCGTGTGAAGAGGGCTGAAAACGGAATGATCTACGATCCGGTGACAATCTCTCCGGATGCCACAGTGGGAGATGCTCTGGCGATGATGAAGAAGCATCATGTAGGCGGAATTCCGGTTGTCGATTCTGCAGGTTATCTGATCGGAATCGTTACCAACCGCGACCTTCGTTTCCAGGAGCAGATGAAACGCCCTGTCTCGGAAGTCATGACCAAGGACAACCTGGTCACCGCTCCTAAGGGAATCACCCTCTCCGAGGCTACGACAATCATCCGGAACAGCAAGGTCGAGAAGCTCCCTGTGGTAGATGCCGAAGGCAAGCTTGCAGGTCTGATCACCTACAAGGACCTCATGAAGATCAAGGATAATCCTATCGCGTCGAAGGACAGCAAGGGCCGTCTGCTGGTGGCTGCCGCAGCCGGAATCAAGTCCGACACTGTCGACAGGATCGCGATGCTTATCGAGGCCGGAGCAGATGCAGTCGTTCTGGACACAGCCCACGGCCATTCCGAAGGTGTTCTGAAGACAATAAAGAAGGCCAGCGAAGCCTTCCCGGATTTCCAGATCGTGGCAGGCAATGTCGCCACTGCAGAGGGAGCCAAGGCTCTTGCGGATGCCGGAGTGAAGGCTGTCAAGGTCGGAATCGGACCGGGCTCCATCTGTACCACACGTATCATTGCCGGAATCGGAGTCCCTCAGCTGACGGCCGTCATGGCGGCAGCTGATGCTCTCAAGGGAACGGGCATCCCTGTCATCGCTGACGGTGGCATAAGATATTCGGGAGACATCGTGAAGGCTCTCGCGGCAGGCGCCAGCACCATCATGGCCGGTTCCCTGCTCGCAGGTACCGAAGAGTCCCCTGGCGAGACAATCATCATGAACGGCCGCCGCTTCAAGTCCTATAGGGGCATGGGTTCCCTCGAGGCGATGGAGCATGGTTCCAAGGACCGTTATTTCCAGGATATGGAAGAGGACATCAAGAAGCTGGTTCCGGAGGGTATCGTCGCCCAGGTTCCGTACAAGGGTACTGTCTCGGAGGTCGTCTATCAGATGGTCGGAGGCCTCCGCGCCGGTATGGGATACTGCGGTGCACACAACATCGAAGAACTCCGCCACGCCCAGTTTGTACGCATTACGAATGCCGGCTTCCTGGAGAGTCATCCGCATGATGTCACCATCACCAAGGAAGCTCCGAATTACTCACGCTAGCTGATGCAGAGAACAGCTGTCATACTTGCTGCCGTTTTGTGTCTGGCTCTCATCCCTTCATGCAAGACTTTCAATGCTCTTGTCCATGACGGAGAGGTCGTTGCGAAGTACGGCAACCAGAAGCTGTACCGTTCAGAACTCGATGATGTGATTCCTGCAGGTCTTTCTTCGGAGGACAGTTCCGCCCTTGCGCTCAGGTACATTGAGAACTGGGCCAAGGACAAGGCCTTCCTTGCGATAGCGGACCAGATGCTGACCAAGGAGGAGAAGGACTGTTCCAGGGATCTTGAGGCTTACCGCGAGTCCCTCCTCAAGTACCGGTTCGAGCAGCGTTACATCAACGAGCGTCTCGACACCACCGTTTCGGACACTCAGCTGAATGATTATTTCGAAGAGCACAAGGATGTTTTCCGCCTTCAGAGGGCAATCTTCAAGGCCAGGTTCATCAAACTTCCGAAGGATTCGCCGGATTATGCCACTTTCAAGAGACTGATGTCCTCGTCAGATTCCGCCGATGTCGCTGTCTGTGACAGCATGGCTCTCAATTCAGCCCTGCACTACCACGACTATTCCGATAAATGGACCGATGCCGCGGATCTCGCATCCGAGTTCGACATGGATCCTGCGCAGATGATGGCGAATCGCAACGGCTCATCCATCGAAGTCGTGACGGAAGATGCTGTTTCGTATGCCCACATCCTTGATATGGTCAGGGAAGGGGAGATTCCTCCGGTGGAATTCTGCCGGTCGAGAATACAGGATATTCTCATAAGTGAGCGTAAGCACGAACTCCTCAAGACTTTGGAACGGGACTTGCTAGATGAGGTCCGGACCAGTGACAAATTTGAAATTTATTCCGAATGAAAAGAATCGCATCCATAGCATTCATGCTCTTTTTCTGCTGCATGCTGTCCTTCGCGCAGAAATACAATGTTGTTGACAAGACTGTCGCAGTCGTGGGCAACGAGGCCATCATGATTTCCGACATAGAGTCGGAGGTCAAGAACCAGAGAGCCCAGGGCATGGCTTCCGACAGGCATCTGCGTTGTGACATCCTTGAGGCCATCATGAAAAACAAGCTTTTCCTGATGCAGGCGAGGATAGATTCGCTCACTGTCAACCAGGACATGGTCGAGAGCAATATCGAGTCGCGTATCAGCGAGATGATGCTCTATCTGGGAGGAGAGGAGCAGCTGGAGGCCTATTTCGGCAAGCCGGTCTACCGTCTCCGTCAGGACCTCAGGGAGCAGTTCGAGGAGATGAGCCTCATCCAGCAGGAGCAGATGGAGATTGTAGGAAAACTTCCTGAATTGACTCCTCTGGAGGTGCGTGCCTTCATGGATACGGTCGACAAGGCCACTCTCCCTGTCATTCCGGAAAAGTACCAGCTCAGCCAGATCTGTCTCTATCCTGACCGCGAGGCTGCCAATCTTGCCGTGCGCGAGAAACTCCTCAGTCTGCGCGAGAGAATTCTCAACGGTGAGAAATTTTCCACGCTTGCCCGAATCTATTCGGAAGACAGGAGCAACTCCAACAAGGGTGGAGAAATCGGAATGGCTTCGAAGTCGATCTTCTGGCCGGCCTTTTCGGATGCCGCGATGGCTCTCAAGCCGGGTATGATCTCGCAGATCGTCGAGACTCCGGACGGCTTCCACCTCATCGAGGTCATCGAGAAGAAAGGGGACATGTTCAATGCCCGTCACATTCTTCTCCGTCCTACCTATACCTCCGAGGACCGCGAAAAGGCATTCAAGACTCTTGACAGTCTCCGTACCGAGATCCTGAACGAGGCAGTTACATTCGAAATGGCAGCCAGCTTCTATTCCCAGGACGAACTGACCAGGACAAACGGCGGTCAGATGTCCGATCCGCACACCGGTTCGGCCTATTTCGAGATCGACCAGCTCAAGCCTCAGGACTACATCGCCATCCGTGACCTCAAGGAAGGCGAGATCTCAAAACCTGTCCAGTCTACTGATGATGACGGAAGGCAGGATCCTGACAAGAACTACATCAACGGAAAGGAGAATTACAAGATTATCAAGGTGGACAAGATCATCCCGGCCCACACGGCTACTTTCGAGGATGATTTCAATGACTTGAAGTCCATCGTCAACGGGATGAAGCAGAACCAGGCGATAGAGGAATTCCTGACCGGGAAGATCAGTCAGACCCATATCGTCATCGATCCGATGTTCAAGGATTGCGAATTCAAACGCAAAGACTGGGCGTCAAAGTTCAAAGAGGACTGATGCTCCGAAGATGGCTGGCATATTCATTTGCATTTATTCTGTCTTCGCTGGGCCTCTTCGCCCAGGAGAAGGCAGACAGCCTGGTCCGTCTTCTGGGATGTGACCTGCTCCAGCAGGTCGAGGAGTCGGGCTACAGCTACAGGAAGGCTCTTGGAAATGCCCGCTTCTACCACAATTCCACTCTCCTGGTCTGCGATACTGCAATCTGGAATGTCAACACCAATCTCATAAAGGCATTCGGCAATGTCCGCATCATCCAGAACGAGACCGTTCTGAGCAGCGACAAGCTCGATTATCTCATCGATGAGAATCTGGCCCAGTTCCGCGGTACCCTGGTCCAGCTTCAGGACAAGCAGAAGAATACTCTCCGCACCAGAAACCTCGACTACAACACCAAGGACAGTGTGGCGACATTCAGGGGCGGTGCTTCGATGAAGGACAAGGACGGACAGATCATCGAAAGCAAGTACGGCACCTACGACTCCAAGATCAGCACCTTCACTTTCACCGGTACTGTCAACATGTACACGGACTCGATTTTCGTGAAGACTGAGAAGCTTGAATATGACACCGATGCCAATTTCGCCAGATTCGGCCTCGGCACGATTGCATGGAAGGATGAGAACATGTTGTGCGCCAACGCCGGATGGTATGACAGGAACAGGGAGATATTCCTGTTCAACAAATCCGTCCATCTGATGGATCCGACTCGGGAGGTCTGGACTGACACGCTGAAATTCTATCGGAACACCAACGACATCGAACTGTTCGGAAACATCGAACTGCTGGACTCCGAACGGAATCTCTCAGCTTTCGCCGGGTACATGCACTATGTGGATTCCATAGCCACTTTGACCATGTCCCGCAAACCGGCGATGATAGCCACCATCGATGACAAGGGGCAGCAGGACACTGTCTATGTAAGTGCCGATTCCCTCCGTTACTGGACTTTCAGGAAATGTGACATACCTGAGGCGGAGACGGCTGCTTCTTCAAAGAGGCTTGATGAGATCGGAGCTGATGCCGTGACTGCATACCGTCAGAAGGCGGCCGAGGAGGCCAGAAGCGCAGCTGACGAGGCCAGGAAGAAGAGAGACATGGATGATCCTAATGCGCGGCTTGCTTCCGACAGGGGCAAGGGCGTCGCAGTCGGGGAAAAGCGTCCGAATATCCCGGGTCCGGACGAAGGACCTGAGGACCCAGTTTTCTACAGGTATTTATTCGCTCAGTCGCCGGACAGCGTGAATGTCTCCGGAGGAAGGGCCAGGCGGCCTGGCAGGAATATGCCGGGCAGCCTCTCTGTGCCGGACAGTCTGAATCTCAAGGGTGCTATGAACTCTGCCGACAGCGTCAATCTTGCGGGCAGTCTGAATTCTGCCGACAGCCTTGCCACAGCAGCCGACAGTCTTGCTTTGGTGCCGCCTGACACCACCAAGATCGGTTTCCTGCTTGCGCTCCGCAATGTCAAGGCCTTCAAGAAGGACATGCAGCTCGCATGCGATTCGTTGGCATATTCGGATCTGGATTCACTGATCCGCATGTACGATGCCCCGATGGTCTGGCAGGAAGTGACAAGACAGTATTCGGCAGACAGCATCTCCGTGATGTTGCAGGACAACTCGCTGAAGAAAGCGAGCCTTATGTCCAATGCGTTTATCGTGATCCAGGAGGATACAGCCTGCTTCGACCAGATCAAGGGCACAGAGATGATGGCATATTTCGATTCCACAGGGCTGCTGAGGCGTTTCGATTCGATGGGTGGTGCTTCGGGTCTTTTCTACATCGAGGAGAACGGAGTCCTGGCTACGGTCAACAAGTTCGAGTCGAAGATGCTTACAGCTACCCTGACGGAGGGAAACATCAATGACCTCTATTATTTCCAGGATGTCAAGACCGATGCCTATCCGATAGTTCAGCTCCCATCCGAAGAGAGGAAGCTGAAGGGTTTCCTTTGGAATCCTGAACGTCGTCCTTCCCAACCTGCCGATGTGACCCCTCTCTCTCCGAGGGGATCCGAGAGAAGCCGTTACGAGTCTCTTTCCCGGCCGAAATTCATTTATACCGATGAATATTTCCCGGGCTATATGGACAGTGTCCACAAGATGCTTGCATCCAGGGATTCGGTGAAGGCTGCCAGGGCTGCGGAAAATGAACGCATGAGATTGCGTCAGGAAGCGGTCAGGGACAGTCTGAAAGCAGTACAGGACAGCATTGCTGCACTGGCGGTACCTGATGGGGTACAGCTGGACAGTGTCGGCATATTCAAGGATAGTACAGGGGTGGCTGCGGATGCTGCCCTGAAGGGGGAAAAGATTGTTCCGAAGGCTGATTCTGCCCTGGCTATGGCTGTGCAGGATTCTTCTGCCATGATGCCTCCTGCTGTCGCTGCCGACAGTCTTGAGTCAGGTGATGCTGTCCGTGTCCCTACTGAAAAGGAACTGGCCGATTCGGTCAGGGCGGCGAAAAAAGCTCGGGCTGAGCAGGCACGCCTCGACCGGATCAATGCCCGGGAGGCAAGATGGGCGGAACTGGATGCCAGGGATGCCGCAAAGAAGGCCGGGAAGGATGCCAAGGCACTGGCGCGTAAGCGCAAGGCCACGGCGAAGGCAGTGATCGCCAGAGACAGGAGGGAAGCACGTGAACAGGCTCTTCTTGAGAGATACATGGAACGCTATGCCAGAAAGGAGGCGCGCCGCAAGGAAAGAGAATTCGCAAAACAGAATAAGAAGAATCAGCAATGGAAAGAAGAACAAGAGTAAGGTTTGCGCCGTCTCCGACAGGACCGCTCCATATGGGCGGCGTCCGTACGGCTCTCTATAATTATCTTTATGCCAAGCAGCGCGGAGGGGATTTTATCCTCAGAATAGAGGATACTGATTCGCACCGTTTCGTGCCGGGTGCCGAGGAGTACATCATCGAGGCTCTGTCCTGGTGCGGCATAAAGCCTGACGAGGGAGTCGACGAGAATGGGAAAGTCGTCGAGACCGCTTCTGAGAAGCATCCTCATGCCCCTTATCGCCAGAGTCAGCGAAGGGACATCTACAAGCAGTACGCCGATCGCCTTGTCGCTTCCGGCAATGCCTATTATGCCTTCGACTCTTCGGAGGAGCTGGATGCCAAAAGGGCTGAATGCGAAGCTGCCGGCCAGACTTTCATCTACAATCAGAAGTCGAGGATGACCCTCCGCAATTCACTTACCCTTCCTGAGGAAGAGACTCAGAGGCTGCTCCGCGAGACCAGCGGCTGGACAATCCGTTTCAAGATGCCTGAGAACACAGTCGTCAGGATGGATGACCTCATCCGCGGACACGTCGAGATCAACACCGACACACTTGATGACAAGGTTCTCTGGAAGAAGGCCGACGAACTTCCGACCTATCATCTCGCAAACATCGTGGATGACCATCTGATGGAGATCACCGAGGTTATCCGCGGCGAAGAATGGCTTCCTTCCCTCCCTCTCCATTATCTTCTTTACGAGGCCTTCGGCTGGGAGGAGACGAGGCCGAGATTCGCGCACCTCCCGCTTCTTCTCAAGCCGGTCGGCAACGGCAAACTGAGCAAGAGGGACGGTGACAAGATGGGATTCCCGGTGTTCCCTCTGAACTGGGTCAATTCCGAAGGGGAGACCTACCACGGCTATCGTGAAGACGGCTATTTCCCGGGTGCTTTCGTCAATCTCCTTGCCATGCTCGGGTGGAATCCCGGAACGGAGCAGGAAATATTCACGATGGAGCAGCTCATCGAGTCCTTCTCCATCGACAAGGTCAGCAAGGCCGGCGCGAAATTCAATCCTGAAAAGGCTCGCTGGTTCAACAAGGAATATCTCAGGGCAACCCCGGACGAGGATCTTGCCGCGGCTTTCGTCCCTGTTCTTGAATCGAAGGGTTTCAGCGTGACCGCCGGCACGACCGACCTGCATGCGCGCAAGGTGTCTTCGGAATATGTCCGCGACATCATCTCGTTCACCAAGGAAAGAGCCACCTTCGTCAAGGATTTCTGGACGATTGCTTCCTGCCTGTTCGTGGCTCCGGAAGAGTTCGAGGCCTTCGGAATCAAGGCCGGAGCCTCTGTCGAGCCGAAAGCTGCCGACAATCGCCCCAAGGATCCGAGGGCAAAGGAATATGACGACAGCCTGACTGCGCCTTTCCTTGCGAAGGATGCTGACAAATTCTGGAAACCTGAAATCGCAGCTTTGGTCTCTTCTGTCTCTGAATATGTCATGGCGTACCAGGGAGAATGGACTGTCGCTGCAGTAGGGGAGTCCGTCGAGGATTACATCCGTACTAACGGCTGGCCGATGGGAAAGGTGATGAATGCCATCAGGCTCGCTCTTGCGGGTTCTGCAAGTGGCCTGGGAATCGCTGACATCATCACCAGGATAGGCAAGGATGAGACTGCATCCAGAATTGCCTACGCTCTGAAACGTCTCGGCACGCAGGCGTCCCTCTGAGGTGCCTGTGAGCGGTCATCCCGTGGCAAAGGGCCAATGGAAGCCCCCTTTGCCACGTTGTGAGGCTCTGAGACATCTGTGGACAGGGGCGCCGTGGTGAAGACCGGTGCCTAGGAACGCCTTCTTTCCGATCTTTTTATCGCAGGCTCGTTTTCAAGTTCGGCGATGCTGTCGCCCGGATCCACCAGGAGGACCGGTTTCTCGCTTATGACCGGAATCCGGTTGATTTCCTGGGAAGGCCCGATCGTCGTCATCTTCTTGTCACCGTCCAATATGATCGGTTCATCCTGTTCGATGACCGGGGAAGTCACGTATTTGAAATCCTTTTTTATGGTGATTACGTTCCCGAGATCTTTCTTTGCGATCTTTGAAAGGTCGTTGACCTTGAATCCTGTGGCTATCGCCGTAATCTGGATCCTGTCACCTGCTTCCGGGTCTGTGTCGTAGACGATTCCGGTCTTGAACTTGTTGGCATTCCCGGTATATTCCCCGATCAGCTTGTTGATGGCCGCCAGGTCGTCCATGGTCAGGCCCTTCTCGTTTTTGCCGCAGGTGATGTTGACGAGCAGGTTCTTGGCCGTCTTGAGGTCGAAGTCGTTCAGAAGAGGAGATTCAAGCGCACCTTTGACGGCATCCTCTATCCTGTTCGTGCCCGTACCGATGCCGCAGCCCATCAGAGCCATTCCGCTGTTTTCCATCATTGTCTTGATGTCCTGGAAATCGACGTTGATGTAGCCCTTCTTGGAGATGATTTCAGTAATGCCTTTCACGGCAGTCGCGAGAACTTCATCTGCTTTCGGATAGGCATCATGAATCAGATGGGTGCCGAATTGCTCGTAGATCTTCTCATTGTTGATTATCAGAAGGCTATCCACATTCTTGACCAGTTCGTGGATGCCATCGATTGCCCTTGAGAGTGTGATTATCCCGTCTGTTTCAGCCGGTATGGTGACCACGGCGACAGTCAGGATTCCTTTTGATTTCGCCATTTCGGCAATGACAGGGGCGGCTCCGGTCCCTGTTCCTCCTCCCATTCCGGCCGTGATGAACAGCATCCGGGTCTCCTCGGTCATGACAACCTTTTCGATCTTGTCCTTCGCCTCCAATGCGGCATTCCGGCCCATTTCCGGATCCGTTCCGGCCCCCAGGGAGTTCCTGCCGATGTGGATCTTGGCCTGCACCGGGCTGGCATCCAGGGACTGGAGATCGGTGTTGCAGACATAAAAACTGCATCCCTCGATCTTCTCATTGAACATGTAGTTGACGGCATTGCATCCTGCGCCTCCAACTCCGATGACCTTTATCATGGACTCTATCGGGGCCCAGTCGGTCGGCTCTATAATCCCTATTTCTTCTGTCATGTCTCTGATCTCTCTATCCTTTATCATACTTCTTCGTTGTCCATATCGTCAAAGAGGGAGCCCACTGTGTCGCTCATCCTTTCGAACCATTTGAAAGAGCGTTTCTTCTTCTCCTTCTTCTTCTGTGATTTCTCCCCTGAATGCTCATCTTCGGAATAGCCGAAAAGATTGCCATGCTGGACGTTGGCATATTCCTGGGCGGCAGCTACCGAGGTCTCGATGCTAGGCATGCCCTCCTGAGGCTCCGCATTCTCTTCCTGATCGATGTGAGGCAGGGTGTATTCCTTGCCGAACTCCTGCCGTGCCTGCTCCTCCTGCCTGAGGGGTTCCTGTTGCCCTGCCGGTCCGGTTTGCCTTGCCGGTTCCCTTACCGGCTCCGGATGTCCCGTTTCCCTGACCGGTTCCGGCATCGGAGGCATCACAATCTTACGCTTCGTGACCGTTTCCCTGACCGTTTCTGCCGCTCTGACAGGGTCCGTGGTTCTTGGCTGGACAGGAGGTTTGCTTGTGCAGTTGAGACTCTTGTCCATCTTTGCGGCATAGATCATACCCATCGTCGTTGCCGCAGAAGCCCCTCTTGCAAGTGCGTTGTCGTCGCAGGTGAAGAACGGCTTAGGAGTTCCGATGGCCACAATGCAGCCCGATTCCGCCTTGATGAAGTTCACGATGTTGACGAGATCGACACCGCCTCCGGTAACAACTATTCCGGACCTCAGCTTGTCAGCATAGCCGCTGTTCTGGATGGCATACAGCAGGGCATCGAGAATCTCTTTCATCCTGGCATCGATGATCTGGGAGATGTATTTGACACCGACCTGTATTCCTGTGTTGTCGTTGTCGTCGATAATCTTCAGGGTCTTGTTGCCGAATGAAGAAAGCTTATCGTGCATGCAGGCTCCATAGCCTTTCTTGATGTTCTCCGCAAGTTCGAAGGAAATGCCGCATTCCGACTTGATGTCGTTGGTGACACTGTTTCCACCGAAAGGGATTGCAGAATAGAATCTCATGATCCTGCCCTCGAAGATGGTCACGGAACTGACTCCGGCACCAAGGTCGATCAGAGCCACTCCATTCTCCATCTGCTCCTCCTTCAGCACAGCCTTGGCGGTGATTCCGGGCGTGAAATATTTCTTGGCGATGGAAATGCCCATGCTGTTGAATATGCTGTCGATGTTCGTGGAATGTCTCCTGTTCCCGACGAATACCTTGAAATTGCCTTCCAGGGTTCCCGCCGTCATTCCCACGATGTCGCTTTCCAGCTCATTCAGACAATCCTCCGTCGAGAAAGACTGGGCGACAGCACCGTAGATGACTTCCGTCTTGCTGTCTTTCAGGGGATATGTCTGCAGAGCCTCGTTCTTGAGATCCCTGAGTTCCTGCTCAAGGATCGGACTGTCCTCGTTTTCCCTTTCGGTCGAGGCGGACTTGACCTCCTGTCTGACGTAGTATCTCGGCAATCCGACGATGACTTCTGAAATCTTTATCTTGAGTTCCTGCTGGGCATTGGTGATGGCCACTCGCAGCACATCCTCCACCTTCTTCGGATTGAGGACATAACTGTTGCGGATACCCTTTGACGGAGTCTCCCTGTAATAGACAACCTGTACATTCTGACCCTGGATCCTTGCGATTCCGACCGCAATCTTCGATGTCCCGAGGTCAACCGATGCTATATATCTCTCTTCCATATCACTTTCTGCAGACAATCTGTCCGTCATATTTAACAATCACTTTCGAATATGTGTCCTTCCCTCTGGCAGGCGCAATCGTGTTGTAGTATCTTTCGATCCTGCTGAATTTCGCCTCGGGATCTTCAGGCCCGCCGAAGATGAACTTCTCCTTTCCCTCGCGGGGGACCATCACGATGTCCCCGTCAGCGTTCACTGTCATCTGGCTGATGTTCTCGGACCACGTCCTGGACTCCTTGATGAAGTTCACCAGGCGGATCGCCGACGCAAGCCATTCCTTTTCCCTGTCAGTACCCGGCTCTCCCTTGTAGCCGGCAGCGACATCCAGCGGGATGTTCCCGTCGATGATCGGAACCCTTGACGTGTAGTTGCTCTGAAGCGGGAATATGAAGCCACGTCCGTCGGCATAGAAGCCGTAACTGCCCTTCTGGAATCTCACGACCGGCTCTCTCTGGCTGATCCTGACATTGAGGTAGCCATCCGGAGTGGTGTAGGCCTCGGCCTTGAACACAGCGCTCTTGGCATCCAGTATCTCTTCTACCTTGATAAGGTCCACGCTGTCGAGTCTCTGCCCGATGATGTGTCCGTAATCCGATCTGAGATAGCCTTCGACGTCTTCCTGCGAGACGAAGATGAAGTCATCCTCATATTCCACCCTGACCCCTGCGCATGTCTTGAGGCCCTGCTCCTCACTGTTCTTGTTCCAGATGAGAAGGCAGAGCGCTCCGAGCAGCAGAACGGCTGCAGAGACAATCACGGGTTTCAGTCCTTTCTTCATTTTCCTATCCTTTCAGACAACAGTTCCACAAGCGGCCTGATGAAGCGGTCGATGTTGCCGGCTCCGAAAGTCGCAAGGATGTCGACATCTTCTTTCCCGACATATTCAAGCAATTCCTCCTTTGCGAGCAGGACCTTCTCCGGGCAGGTGACTTTGTCGAATATGATTTCGGAGGTAACCCCCGGGATCGGTTCTTCCCTCGCCGGGTAGATGTCCAGAAGGATGAGCTTGTCGGCGAGGCTGAGAGCGGCGGCGAAGTCGGCGGCGAAGTCTCTGGTCCTTGTGAACAGGTGAGGCTGGAATATTGCCGTAAGCTTCCTTCCCGGGAACATGTTCTTGATTGACGAGATGGCGGAGGCAAGTTCCTTCGGGTGATGGGCATAGTCGTCAATATAGGTCAGGCCGGGCTCGTTGATGTGCACGTCGAGCCTTCTCCTGACACCCTGGAATGTGCCGATGCCCTTCCTGATGCCTTCCGGACTCACTCCGTGAAGCAGGCAGACTGCTCCGGCGGCGATGCTGTTCTCCACGTTGACCCAACCCGGAACTCCGGTTCTGATGCCGCAGATCCTGCCCTTCGGGTGGACCAGGTCAAAGGTGTAGTGCCCCAGCTCATCCTTTGTGATGTTCTCGGCGTGGAAATCAGCTGACGTGTCGTCGTAGCTGTAAGAGAATATCCTGGCTCCGGTGTCGGCTTCCCCCACCGGAAGACCCTTCTTGATGACGAGCTTTCCTGTGACCTTTGCCGCGAACTGCCTGAAGGCCTTGCAGTACTCTTCGTGGGTGCCGTAGATGTCCAGATGGTCGGCATCCATGGCGGTGATGACTGCGATTGCCGGGCTTAGCTGGAGGAAGGAACGGTCGAACTCGTCAGCCTCCGCGACCAGGGTCGGGGTCTGGCTCATCAGAAGATTCGTGCCGTAATTCTTCGAGATACCTCCGAGGAAGGCGGAACATCCGTTGTGGCCCGTGTTGAGAATATGGGCCACCATGGTGCTGGTCGTCGTCTTTCCGTGGGTTCCGGCCACAGCGAGGCAGGTCTGCCCCTGCGAGAGTTCACCCAGCATGCGTGAGCGCTTGATGAGGGTGTAATTGTGTTCCTTGACATACACGAACTCGCCGAGGGTCTCGGGGATGGCTGGAGTGTACACTACCAGAGTCGACTCGACATCCTTGGGAATGAAGTCGATGTCGTCCTCGTAATGGACGTCGATGCCCTCCTTCTCCAGCTCGTGGGTGAGGTCGGAAGGAGTCCTGTCATAACCGGCAACCGGATAGCCTTTGAATTTGTAGTACCTGGCTATCGCGCTCATTCCGATTCCTCCGATTCCGAGGAAATATATCTTTTTGTATTCAGACATTGCTGTGGCAAAAGTTTACTTGACCAATGAATATATCTCGTCCGCAATCTTCCCGGCGGCATCGGGAAGCGCCATCTTTCCGGCATTCTCCTCCAGGGTGGCAATCCTTGCGGGATCCTTCAGCAGTTCCAGCGCAGCGGGCATCATCTTCTCCACCGCCTCGGCGTCCCTGATAAGCAGGGCGGCATCCCTTTTGACCAGAGCCATCGCGTTGTGTGTCTGGTGATCCTCCGCGACATTCGGGGAAGGAATGAATATGGTGGCCTTGTGGGCGGCGCAAAGTTCCGAGACAGAGCTTGCTCCCGCTCTGGAGATGACAACGTCAGCTGCGGCATAGGCAAGGTCCATCCTGCCTATGAAGTCGGAGTGACGGATGGCTGAGAGGGCCTCCGGATTCCTGGCCTTCTGCTCTTCCATGAAAGCATCGATCCCGCTCTTGTAGTACCTTCCGCATTGCCAGAGGACATCCACCCCTTCCATTCCCGGGCAGCCGTCGGCTATCCATTTCTTCATGCTCTGGTTCATGCGGCCGCTTCCGAGGCTTCCGCCGACGATGAACAGATGCTTCTTTCCCGGTGTGAGGCCATATTCCTTTTCCCCTTCTGCCTTCATTTCAGGCGTTGCCGGGACGATGATGCTCCGGATCGGGTTGCCGGTCATCACAATCTTGTCAGCAGGAAAGAACCTCTCCATGCCTTCGTAGGCGACACAGATCTTCTGCACCCTGTTCCCGAGTTTCCTGTTGGTCAGCCCGGCGAAACCGTTCTGTTCCTGGATGAGGCACGGGATTCCCATGCCGGAAGCCGCCCAGAGCAGAGGCGCGCTGGCATAACCTCCCACGCCCACAACCACCTGAGGCTTGAACTCCCTGAGGATTTTCTTGGCCTTGAATATGCTGGAGACCACTTTGAACGGCACCTGGATGTCGTTCACGATGTTTTTCAGGCTGAGCTGCCTCTGTAGACCCACTATTGGCAGACCGACAATCCTGTAGCCTGCCGCAGGCACCTTCTCCATCTCCATCTTGCCTTCCGCGCCGACAAAGAGGATTTCAGTCTGCGGATTAAGCTCCTTGAGTTTGTTCGCGATGGAAACAGCCGGGAATATGTGTCCTCCCGTGCCGCCTCCGCTTATCATTATTCTTAGACTCTTGTATTCCATATCCTTAGTCATATGTTTCTGCTTCCCCGTCTTCTCCGAAGTCCTGTTCTCCGGTCATCCCGCTTTCGAGCATGTCGAGATCGTTCAGTGAGTTTTCCATCTCATTCGTAGTCTCCCGGTTGATCAGCGGGGCGGCCTTTGCGGTTTCCCTTTCTATCTTTTTCTTCGCCATGCGGCTGATCGACAGGATGATGCCGAAGGCAAGACAGAACATCAGGAAAGATGATTTTCCGTGGCTTATCATCGGCAGGGTCTGACCGGTCAGGGGACCGAGATCGCAGTTGATCATTATGTGCATCATCGCCTGTCCTGTGATCAGGATGACCAGTCCGGCGACGGCTGTCTTGGCAAAGAGGTTGTCGCAGTTCCTTACAATCAGGGATCCTCTTGCGAGGAGACTGATGTAGAGGATGATCACCAGGATTCCTCCGATCAGGCCATATTCCTCGACGATGAAACTGAACATATAGTCCTCGAACATGATCGGGACCACGTATCTCTGTGTACTCTTGCCGGGACCTTTGCCTTTCAGCCCGCCTTCCTTGATTGCAATCTTCGCGCTGACCGGCTGCTTGATACCGTCGAGGGCATTCCTGAATGCTTCGCTGCCGACCGGATTGTCCCTCATGGTCTGGAAGGCATTCTCCATTTTCCCTCCCTCAAGACGGTTCAAGGCCGATTCCACATGAGGGAAAGGCTTCTTCTCACTTACCGAGTTGATTCCGATACAGGCCACCAGAACCCCGACGCAGACCAGGATAAGCTGCAGGAAACGTTTGATCCTGATCCCTCCGAGCAGGACAGTGATGAGCATGATGGCGCCGATGAATATTGTCGAGGACATCGAGCCGACCATTATTCCCACGCATGTCAGGAGTATCGGGATGTAGATGTACATGAACTCCTTGACGACCTGCTTGCCGAAGAATGGGTATTTTCTGGAGAGAAGGTTAGCTATCAGGAACTTGTCGTTCTTGAGCGCGGTCACCGCCCATGCCAGGTACATGACCATTGCGACCTTGACTACCTCGAAGACATGGACCTGCAGGCCTCCGATGCGGATGATTCTCCAGGCCTGATTGATGTACAGCGGCTCCAGAGGTCCTATGGCCTTGTGGCTGGCAAGGATTGCCAGAAGACCGATCGAAACCGCGAATCCCAGTTGTGAGAAAGCTCTGAATATGGCGATTTTCTTGATGTTGTAGCACACGATTATCACAAGCAGCCCCACGAGGGAGATCTTGAGCTGGTCGCTGATGATCTCCATCCTGGAGGTTCCCTGCTGGACGGCAAGCATCGAGGTGGACGAGGAGATGGCGACAATGGAGATCAGGATGAGCAGGAACACTATCATCCAGACCACCTTGTCTCCTTCGAGGGCTTCCACGAAGTTCCAGAGGTTTCTTCTCTCCTTCTTTTCTTTTGCCATGTTCTCCACAATCTTTCCCGTGTTACAGATTCCTTACAGCTTCCTTGAATTTCTCTCCTCTCTCTTCCATGTTCCTGAACAGGTCGAAGCTTGCGCAGCATGGGCTGAGCAGCACTACGTCACCGGCCGTGGCGAATCTGCTCGCCTGGGCGACAGCGTCTTCTGCAGAGCGCGTCTCGACCATGTTGTCCTTTCCGACAATATCCTCGAAGGCCTCGCGGAGCTTTGTGTTGTCCACTCCGAGACAGACGATGGCCTTGACTTTCCGGCGCACCAGATCCTTGAGCACTTCGTAGTCGTTGCCCTTGTCCTTTCCTCCGGCGATCCAGACAACCGGCCTCTTCTGGCATTCGAGAGCGTACCAGGCGGCATCCACATTGGTGGCTTTGGAGTCATTGATGTAGAGCACGTCCTTGACGCTGAGCACAGGTTCGAGCCTGTTCTCTATAGGCTTGAAGGTGGCGAGGCATTCCCTGATGGTCTTGTTGTCGATGCCTGATGCCTTTGCCGCGAGAGCCGCTGCCATCGAATTGTAGATGTTGTGCTTTCCGCCCAGCGCAAGCTCCTTGAGGTAGATGTCACACTCTTCATCATTGTAGCGGACCATGATCCGGTCTTCCTTGAGGAAGGCTCCCTGCCCGACTTCCTTCTTCTGGGTGAAAGGAAGCATCTTGGCTGTCAGGACTATCTTGCTCAGATGGGCGATGGTGATTTCGTCATCCGAATCGAAGATGAAGCAGTCCTCCTTGCTGAGGTTCCTGGTGATGCGGAACTTCGATCTGATGTAGTTCTCGAACTGGAAACCGTACCTGTCCAGGTGGTCCGGGGTGATGTTCATTATGATTGCGATGTCCGGATGGAAATCGTAGCAGTTGTCGAGCTGGAAACTGCTGATCTCCAGAACATAGTAGTCGAAATGCTCAGTTGCGACCTGCAGGGCGTAGCTCTTCCCGATGTTGCCGCCCAGACCTACGTTGAGCCCGGCATTCCTGAGCAGATAGTAGATCAGGGAAGTGGTGGTCGTCTTTCCGTTGCTTCCGGTGATGCATATTTTCTTCGCAGAGTCATAGCGCCCCGCGAACTCAATCTCCGAAATGATGCGGATTCCCTTGTCCGTCACTTTGCGGACCATCGGAACGGTGTCCGGGATTCCCGGACTCTTGATGACTTCGTCGGCGTTGAGTATCAGGTCCTCGGTATGCCCTCCCTGTTCGAAAGGTATATCCCATTTCCTGAGTTCGTCGGCATAGCGGTCCTCAATCTTCCCGTTGTCTGACAGGAAGACGTCGAATCCTTTGACCTTTGCGAGGACTGCGGAACCTACGCCGCTTTCTCCACCGCCGAGTACAACTACTCTTGACATTTCTGTATTCTTTCTTTCAATTGGACATTCATTCTTTCAAACCCCTCTAGCGGATCTTGAGCATGGCAAGCGTGACGACCGCCAGGATAATGCCTATCAGCCAGAAACGGGTGACGATCTTCGCTTCCGGTATGGCATTCACCGGCTTGGAGATCACGCTTTGGATACCCTCCTTCTGGAAGTGATGGTGGAGCGGAGTCATCTTGAAGACCCTCCTCCCTTCACCGTATTTCTTCTTGGTGTACTTGAACCAGACCCTCTGGATGATGACGGAAAGGGATTCCACGAGGAAGATTCCGCAGAGGACCGGAAGGAGAAGTTCCTTCCTCATCAGGACTGCGCTGACGCCGATGATTCCGCCGATGGTCAGACTGCCGGTGTCACCCATGAAGACCTGGGCCGGGTAGGAGTTGTGCCACAGGAATCCGATGAGAGCCCCGCAGAAAGCTGCCATGAAGACTGCAATCTCTCCGGTGCCAGGGATGTACATTATGTTGAGGTAGTTTGAATTCAGGAGGTTGCCGCTGAGCCAGGCAAGGATGCCCAGAACCACTCCCACTATGGCTGAGGTCCCGGCGGCCAGACCGTCCATCCCGTCTGTGAGGTTAGTGCCGTTGGAGCAGGCAGTTATCACCACGACAATCATCAGGACGTAGACAGCCCATTTGCAGTACCAGCCCCATTTGCCCTTGAATGGAGAGAACCATTTGTAGTCGAACTCGTGGTCCTTGACAAACGGGATGGTGGTCTTGGTGCTCTTCAGGACGTTTTCCATCTTCCAGCCGTTGCTGGAAGCGACGAGGGTCTCCGAATCGACGTTCCTTTCGGAATCGCTTCCCTGCTCGACAACATATCCGTCACTCTCCGAAACAAGGACTTTCTCGCGCACCACGATTTCGTCGCTGAAGCAGACAGCCAGTCCGATGATGAGGCCTATCATCACCTGGCCCAGAAGTTTGGCTTTCGGGTGCAACCCATCCTTGTTGTGCCTGAAGACCTTGATGTAGTCATCCGCGAAGCCTATCGCTCCGCACCAGACGGTGGTCAGCAGGAGCAGCTGGGTGTAGATGTTGCCCAGGTCGCTGAAGAGCAGGACAGGAACCAGAATGGCCAGGATGATGATGATCCCGCCCATCGTCGGTGTGCCTTTCTTCTGAAGCTGCCCTTCAAGACCGAGATCCCTGATTGTCTCGCCGATCTGTCTCCTCTGGAGCATGCGGATGATTCTCTTTCCGGCGAAGAGCGCGATGAGCATTGCCGTCACGCTCGCGAGCATCGCCCTGAATGACAGATAAGTGAACAGTCCCTGTCCCGGGATGTCATATTCCTTCAAGCTTTGGAACAGATGGTATATCATTTCTTTTTCCTTTTATCAATCAGTTGTTTCCATTGCGCTGAAGACCTCTCTCACGATTTCCCTCTCGTCGAAGTGCCTCTTCTGCGTGCCAATTATCTGGTAGGTCTCGTGCCCTTTGCCTGCAAGCAGGATGGTCGAGCCCGCAGGGGAGAGCATCAGGGCCGCGCGGATCGCTTCCCTGCGGTCGGCGATGAACATTGCATTGGCGGCACCCTTGGGGCTGAAACCGGCCTTTATCTCCTCCATTATGTCTTCGGTCCTTTCGGAACGGCTGTTGTCGGAAGTCACGAATATCCTGTCGGCGAACTTCTCCGCCACCGCCGCCATCTCGGGCCGTTTGCTCCTGTCCCTGTCTCCTCCGCAGCCGAACACACAGACAAGATGCCTCTTCGGAGCGATATCCCTCAGTGTCCGGAGGACATTCTCCAGAGCGTCCGGAGTGTGGGCATAGTCGAAGACTACGCTCAGATCCTTCGGGCCACGGACGGTTTCCAGCCTTCCCGGGGCAGGGGAGAGACTGCTTATGGCCAGCAGAGTCTCGTCCGGATCGGCTCCCAGCTCGACAGCGGTGCTGTACGCGGCGAGAATGTTGTAGGCGTTGTGCTGTCCGATCAGCCTTGTCCAGACCTCTTTCCCGTCGATGCGGAGCAGCATGCCGTCGAAACTTTCCTCGATGACGCGGCAACTGTGGTCCGCCATGCTCTTCAATGAATATGTCACCACTTCCGCACGGGTGTTCTGGACCATCACCATCCCGTTCCTGTCGTCGGTGTTGACTATGGCTTTCGCAGTCTTGGGCAGAGTGTCGAAGAACAGCTTCTTGCACCTGAGATATTCGGCGAACGTCTTGTGGTAGTCAAGGTGGTCGTGGGTCAGGTTCGAGAATATTCCCGCATCGAAATCGAGGCCTGCGACCCTTTCCTGCTCGACGCCTATGGAACTGACCTCCATGAAGCAATATTCACAGCCCTCTTCCGCCATCCTTGCGAGCAGGCTGTTGATGGTGATCGGGTCTGAAGTGGTGTTGGCAGTCTCCATCCTGGTCCTGCCGACGTAGTTTGCGATGGTCGAGAGCAGGCCGCAGTTGTAGCCAAGGCTCATGAACAGGTTGTAGAGCAGGGTCACGGTGGTTGTCTTTCCATTCGTGCCCGTGATTCCGACCAGCTTGAGCTTCCTTGAAGGATTGCCGTAGAAAGCGGCCGCGAGGATTGCGAGGGCATGCCTCGAGTTCTTCACCCTGATGGCAGGAATGCTTTCCGGGATCTCGCGTTCAGCTCCTTCTTCCTCGTACACGATGGCTGCGGCCCCGTTGCCGACAGCCTTTCCTATGAAAGAATGCCCGTCGCTTCCGAAGCCTTTGATGGCCACGAAAAGAGCCCCCGCAGTGACCTTCCTGGAGTCGCTGCAGATCTCGCTGACCGTGACCCCGAGGTCGCCGCGAACAACCTCGGCACCTATGTTTCCTGTCAAAGCTTCAAGTTTCATCCTATCTCAGTACTATGTTGACCGTCGTGCCACTGGCTGTCCTCTCTCCTCCTTTAGGACTCTGCGAGGTGACGTGGCCGGTGCCTGAATAGCTGCACTTCAGTCCATTGTTCTCTATCAGGTAGAGGGCATCCATCAGTCCGAGTCCGGTAACGTCCGGAACTGTCGGATTCCCTTCTGTATTTTTGTTTTCCACTTTCCTGTCCATTGTCATGACAGGTACACTGCCCGCTCTCTCCAATGGCTGATTCCATTCCGAATCCAGGGCGTAGATCTTGTCCACGATCTCACGGATCGCTGCTGCCGGAAGGACACCGCCGTAGAGACTTCCCCTGATAAGCCCGGACTTCAGGCAGATGATTGCGCTGTATTTCGGAGCGTCGGCAGGGAAGAACCCGACGAAAGTCGCCAGATTGTGGTAGCTGCCGT
The DNA here is from genome assembly GCA_004552965.1 of Bacteroidales bacterium. Taxonomy (GTDB): domain Bacteria; phylum Bacteroidota; class Bacteroidia; order Bacteroidales; family UBA932; genus Cryptobacteroides. The sequence continues at coordinate 22,022 of SFMU01000001.1, forward strand.
CCTTCGTGACATATGGCGTGGACATTCCGTATCTGTCGATCTCTTCCTGCGAGAGGACCTGCCGGGAGGTACCTGTCTTTCCCGCAACCTGCAGTTTCGCACCCTTCAGCCTCGTTGCGGTTCCTTCGGAGGTCACTGCCTTCATGGCCCTGAGGAGGGTGTCCGCCGTTGCCCTCGAGCATATGGAGGCGTTCAGCACACTCGGTCCGAGCTTCTTCTTCACCGTGCCGTTCTTCTCGATGCTTTCCACCAGATACGGCTTCATCATCTTACCCTTGTTGGCGATGGCATTGTAGAATGTAAGAATATGCAGGGGCGTCTCCTGTATCGAATATCCCATTCCGATCGAGCCAAGGTCCGTCGCGCTCCATCCTGGACTGTCCGGAGAAGGTAGGAACGGCTCCTGAAGACCTTCCAGATCGAAGTCGAAAGCCTGACCGAGCTTGTACATGTACAGCTTGTCGATGAACTTCTTCGGATCATCCTTGTAGTTGTTGACGGCAAGATAGCGGAAGACATAGTTCGAGGATATCTCGAATCCCTTCAGTATGGATATCTCCTTCATCCCGCGGACATGATCGTCAGGCGGGTAGCCGGGGATTATGCCGTTGTTGGTAGGGATCACATCATCCAGAGACTTGATGCAGCCATCCTCGAGAGCGGTCATCAGGGTCGTGGCCTTGAACACCGAGCCGGGCTCCGAACTGAGTCCGATGGCCATGTTGTAAGTCTCGTTCAGTGAAGAGTCGGCAGGGTCCCTGACCAGGTTCACCATCGCCCTTATGGCTCCGGTTTCCACCTCCATGATGACTGCGCAGCCCATCTCGATGGCATTGTTCTCTTCGATCTGCCTTCTGAGGGCCTTGTCGGTGATGTCCTGGAGGGTGATGTCCAGAGTAGTCCTTACATCCATGCCGTTCTCCGGCTTGACATAGGTGCTGTCATAGTTCTGGATCCTCTCCTTGTTGTCGGTCGGTCTGAGCCAGACTTCCCCTTCCTTGCCGTGAAGGACATAGTCGTACTTTCCCTCCAGACCGATGTGGTTGTTGCCGTTGGAGTTGCTGTTGTCCTTGACGTAGCCTATCGTCCTCCTGGCAAGAGAGCCGAAAGGATACTGTCGTGTGTCCTTCCGTGTCGTGATGATTCCGCTCTTGAACGGTCCCTCCTTCAGGAAGGTCTTCTCCTCCAGGTTGTTGAGGCTTTCCCGGTCGATCTGCCCTCCCAGCCTGAGGTACTTCACTCCGTTCTGCCTGCCTTTTTCGATCTGACCGTACCACTCGTCGGCATTTCCGCCGGCCTCCTCCGCAAAGACTTCGGCAAACACCCTGGCCTTCGCTTTCCAGGCCCTTTCCAGGGAATCGGCTTTCTCATGCTTCCTGAAGTAATCCTTGCGGACCGTGCAGTCCATGTAGAGCTGGTACATAGGCGTCGAAAGAGCCAGGATCTGTCCGTCGCACCCGATGATGGCGCCTCGCTCGGGCTCTATCACACTCCTGATGCTTGACGGCAGGAAATACGGCTTGAGGTCGCTGTCGACCTCCCAGAACCATTGTATTCCGATGATTCTGACCACAAAGACAATGGAAAGCCCGAGGAAGAACACATAGAGCAGGTACAGAATCAGTCCGATCCTGTCCCTTTCCTTCTTCGGTTTCTTCTGTGACAATTTAGCCATCTCTTCCCCTTATCCTGTCATTTTATCCTCTCGGCCGGTTTTTCCGGGATACCGACCGAAGATCCCTTTGCTTCCAGCATTTCCTGTACGGTGCTCATCCTCTGGAGGCGGGTGAGCTCGACCTGCTTGTGGGCACGGAATATCTCGATGTCCTCGAGTCTCCTGCGGTTTTCTTCCACCCTCGTCATCGTCTTCTCGATCTTCATGCCCAGGTAGATGCTGACCCAGAACAGGAAGAAGGTGTAGATGATGTGCACGAAGTATCTTTCGATCTTCAGCGTTATCAGCAACCTGCCCTTCAGAATGGTCAGGAATGCATTCTTGATCCAGATCGGGATGTCGGCAAACCTGAATCCGCGGAGTATCTTCTTTGCCATCACTTTCGCCCTCCCATATTCCTTGATGCCACCCGCAGCTTTGCGCTTCTCGCCCTCGTGTTGGAAGCGATCTCGCTCTCCGAAGGCAGCAGAGGCTTGCGGTTGACTGCCTTGAACGGAGCGGAAACGACTCCGAACAAATCTTTTTCCTCCTTGCCGCCGGCGTTGCCCGTCCGGATGAAATTCTTCACCATCCGGTCTTCGAGCGAATGGTAAGTGATGACCGCAAGCCTTCCCTCGTCCTTGAGCGATGCGGCAGCCCCTTCGAGGAACTTCTCAAGGGAGCGCATCTCATGGTTGACCTCTATTCTCAGCGCCTGGAACACCTTTGCGAGGAATTTGTGTCCCGAATATGCCGGGACGGCGCCCGCGATGGCAGCGTACAGTTCACCGGTGGTGCTGATTCCGCCCTTTTCCCTTGCGGAGACAATCAGCTGCGCGACCCTTCGGGAGTTGTCGACTTCCCCGTAGATGCGCAGGATCCTTTCCAGGTCTTCCTGTGAATATGTCCCCACGACATCGGCCGCGGTCATACCTCCCTCCTGGTTCATCCTCATGTCCAGCAGGGCATCGTACCTGAAGGAGAAGCCCCTGCTCGCGGTGTCGAACTGGTGCGAGGACACTCCCAGGTCGGCAAGGATACCGTCAAGGCCGGCCGCGAGCCTTTCGGACAGGCGCGGGTCGCTCCCGGCGCAATCGTGGGCGAGCCTGAGGATGTGGTTGTGGATGAACCTGAAGTCCGAGCGTATGAGGATGAGTCTCGGATCGTCGATCCTGTTGCTTAAGGCGTCTTCGTCACGATCGAAGGCGATGACATGACCGTCTTCATTAAGGCGTGAAAGGATTTCGGCGGTGTGACCACCGCCTCCGAATGTGACGTCGGCGTAGATTCCTGACGGATTGGTGACAAGGGCAGAGATGCTCTCGTCCAGAAGAACCGGTGTGTGATACTCTGACATATTCGTCCTCCTATCTCTCTTGAGACAGCAGTCCGGCAATGTTCAGGAACTCTTCGTTGGAAATCGCGCTGGCTTCGAATTTCTCCTTAGCCCAGATCTCGATTTTGTAATCATTGCCCGAAAAGACTACTTCTCTGGTTACACCGATGGACTCAAGCAGGCTTTTTGGAATGGAGATCCGGCCGACCTTGGAATCCGGTTCCACAATGGCGCGGTCGCGGGTGTACCTCCTCCAGAAAGCGGCGTGGGCACGATTGAACGGGTTCAATGATTTGTTGATTTCTTCGGACTGCCGCTCCCATTCTTCGAGAGTGAACATTTCGAGACAGTCTTCGAAGATGTCTTTCTTGACCACGAATTGCATCGGAGAGTCGGAAGGCAGCAGAGCCTTGAACGGCGAAGGGAAGACTATCCTCCCTTTGTCGTCCATTTTTGCCGTATATTCTCCGATGAATTTGATCATAGGTTTCAAATGCCTTTCACGCTGGTTACAAAGATATGAATTATTTTCCATTTCATTCCATATTATTACATTTTTTTACACCATGTTATCAACATCGCTGCGTCTCTGCCGATAGGGGTGAATTGTCCTTTCAATGTGGCAAAACTGCGGACGATGTGGCTGTCTGACCCTCTCTGGGGGCGGTTCTGCTTGACATTTGATAAAGAATAAGTAACTTTGCATATTATGCTGCTGTACCTTGTACAGAGTGTAGAACTAACTGGAAATCAAGCTAGAAATCACAATTATGAGTTTGAAAATCGTAGTACTTGCCAAGCAGGTACCTGACACGAGAAATGTCGGGAAGGATGCAATGACGGCTGAAGGAACAGTCAACCGTGCAGCGCTTCCCGCAATCTTCAATCCTGAAGATATGAATGCTCTCGAGCAGGCCCTCCGCCTCAAGGAGCAGAATCCCGGCTCGACGGTCGGAATACTCACAATGGGTCCTCCGCGCGCAGGACAGATCATCCGGGAAGGCCTCTACAGAGGCGCTGACACCGGCTGGCTTCTTACGGACCGTCTCTTTGCCGGAGCTGACACCCTTGCAACGTCCTATGCCCTTGCAACGGCGATCCGCAAGATCGGAGATGTAGACCTTGTCATCGGAGGCCGCCAGGCTATCGACGGAGACACGGCCCAGGTCGGACCTCAGGTCGCCCAGAAGCTCGGTCTGAACCAGATTACATACGCTGAGGAAATCCTTGACTGCAAGGACGGCAAGATAACGGTTCGCAGACACATCGACGGAGGTGTGGAGACGGTGGAAGCCCCGCTTCCATGCGTGATCACCGTCAATGGCAGCGCGGCTCCGTGCCGTCCTGCGAACGCCCGTCTCACCATGAAGTACAAGAGGGCCGCCTGCCCGCTGGAGCGCTCTTCCGAGGACAGGTACGCATCCCTCTACGAGGAGCGTCCGTACCTCAATCTCAACCAGTGGAGCGTGGCCGATGTGGACGGAGATCCATCCCAGTGCGGTCTTGCAGGTTCTCCTACCAAGGTGAAGGCCGTGCAGAACATCGTATTCCAGGCCAAGGAGAGCAAGACGCTCACTTCCTCCGATGCAGACATCGAAGGTCTCGTCATGGAGTTGTTGAACGACAAAATCATCGGATAACCCAAGTATCAGAACATGAACAACGTATTTGTATATTGCGAAATAGAGGGTACCAAGGTTGCTGAGGTGTCTCAGGAACTGCTTACCAAGGGACGTAAGCTTGCCACTGAGCTTGGGGTTGAACTCCATGCTGTCGTTGCAGGTACCGGCATCAGGGGAAAGGTGGAGGACCAGATATTCCCATACGGAGTCGACAGACTCTTTGTCTTTGACGGAGAAGGCCTCTTCCCTTACACATCCGCTCCCCACACCGACATCCTTGTCAATCTGTTCAAGGAGGAGAAGCCGCAGATCTGCCTGATGGGCGCGACCGTCATCGGCCGTGACCTCGGCCCGAGGGTCTCTTCTTCCCTTACCAGCGGACTTACCGCCGACTGCACCCAGCTGGAGATCGGTGACTATGACGACAAGAAGACCGGGACCCACTACGACAATCTTCTCTACCAGATCCGTCCGGCTTTCGGCGGCAACATCGTGGCGACAATCGTCAATCCGGAACATCGTCCCCAGATGGCTACGGTCCGTGAAGGTGTGATGAAACGTGAGATTGCCGACCCTGCCTACAAGGGAGAGGCCGTGTATCCTGACGTGAGCGCCTATGTTCCTGCCGAGGACTATGTCGTGAAGGTTCTCGACCGTCACATCGAAGTTGCGAAGCACAACCTCAAGGGAGCCCCGATCATCGTTGCAGGTGGCTACGGAGTCGGTTCCAGGGAGAATTTCGATCTTCTGTTCAAGCTTGCCAAGGAACTCCACGGAGAGGTCGGAGCTTCCCGCGCAGCTGTCGATGCCGGCTGGATCGACCATGACCGCCAGATCGGACAGACGGGTCTGACCGTCCATCCGAAGGTCTACATCGCCTGCGGAATCTCCGGACAGATCCAGCACATTGCGGGAATGCAGGATTCCGGCATCATCATCTCCATCAACACCGATCCGGATGCCCCGATCAACAAGATCGCGGACTATGTCATCGTCGGTTCAGTCGAGGAGGTCGTTCCTAAACTCATCAAGTACTACAAGCAAAACAACAAGTAAGAAATATGGCAAATTATTACAGCGACTATCCGGAACTCGAGTTCCATCTTCATCATCCTCTTATGGAAAGGATTGTCGAGCTCAAGGAGCGCGGCTATTCCGACAGGGAGACCTATGATGATGCGCCTGTCGATTTCGAAGATGCCCTTGAAAACTACAACAAGGTACTTGAGATCGCGGGAGACATCGCCGCCAACATAATCGAGCCCAATTCCGAGAGCGTCGACCTCGAGGGTCCGCATCTTGAGAACGGCAGGATGATCTATGCCAGCAAGACATTCGAGAACATTGAAGCGATGAAGAAGGCCGGCCTGACCGGAGTCGAGATGCCCCGCAGGTACGGTGGCCTCAATCTGCCTATCACCGTCTTCACGATGATTTCCGAGATTGTCTCTGCCGCTGATTCCAGCTTCCAGAACATCTGGTCGCTCCAGAGCTGCATCGACACCCTCTACGAATTCGGAAGCGAGGAACAGCGTCAGAAGTACATCCCGAGGGTCTGCGCAGGCGAATCCATGTCGATGGACCTTACCGAGCCGGATGCAGGTTCCGACCTTCAGAGGGTGATGCTCAAAGCCACCTTCGACGAGAAGGAGAACTGCTGGAGACTCAACGGTGTCAAGCGTTTCATCACCAACGGAGACTCCGACATCCATCTTGTCCTTGCCCGTTCCGAGGAAGGAACCCGCGACGGACGCGGTCTTTCGATGTTCATCTATGACAAGCGCGAAGGCGGAGTGGATGTCCGTCACATCGAGCACAAGCTCGGTATCCACGGCTCTCCGACCTGTGAGCTCACCTACAAGAATGCCAAGGCTGAACTCTGCGGAAGCACCCGTCTGGGTCTCATCAAGTACGTGATGGCTCTGATGAACGGGGCACGTCTGGGAATCGCGGCACAGTCCGCCGGTCTCTGCCACGAGGCCTACAAGGAGGCCCTTGCCTATGCCAGGGAAAGGGCCCAGTTCAACAAGACCATCATCGACATGCCTCCTGTCTATGACATGCTTGCGAGGATGAAGGCCAAGGTGGACGCCAGCCGAAGCCTCCTCTACCAGACAGCGCGCTATGTGGACATTTACAAGACTCTTGAGGACATCCAGAGGGAGCGCAAGCTCACTCCGGAGGAGAGGGACGAGCTCAAGCGCTACTCCCGTCTCGCCGACGCCTTCACTCCGATGTCGAAGGGCATGGCTTCCGAATATTCCAACCAGAACGCCTACGATGCAATCTCGGTTCACGGCGGTTCGGGCTTCATCATGGAATACAAGAGCCAGCGTCTCTACCGCGATGCCAGGATCTTCTCCATCTACGAGGGTACGACCCAGCTTCAGGTCGTGGCTGCCAGCCGCTACATCAGCAACGGCACCTATCTGAACATCATGAGGGAGATGCTTTCTGAAGAGGTGGCAGACGGGTTCAAGCCACTCAAGGCACGTGTCGCAGCCATGGTTGACCAATATGAGGCCGGTGTGGCCGCAGTCAAGGCTCATGAAAGCCAGGATGTCCAGGACTTCCTGTACAGACGTCTTTACGACATGAACGGTGTCATCCTGATGTCCCTGCTCCTGCTTGCGGATGCATCCAGGTCGGCAGAACTCTTCGGAAAGAGCGCCAACATCTATGTCAGGATGGCCGAATCCGAAGTCGCCGGGCACATGGCATACATCCGTGAGTTCAAGGCTGAGGACCTGGAGTGGTTCAAAGCCAGATAGATATCCCTCCGGAACCTATTCGGCGAGTTTGCAGATGAGGGTCGCGGAGGTGCATGACACTACTTCCACCTCCGCATATTCCCCTGCCTTGTGGACCTTGTCCGGGAAGACACACATCTTGTTCGAACCGGTGCGTCCGCAAAGTTCCTCCGGGTTCTTTTTGGAAGGACCTTCGACGAGGACGGTGAATCTCTTGCCGACATCACGTTTATTGCTCTCCAGACTCAGACGGTTCTGGAGGGCAATTATTTCATTCAGCCTTCTGGTCTTGACCTCGAGGCTGACATCGTCAGGGTAATGCCTGGCGGCAAGGGTGCCGGGACGCTCCGAGTAGTAGAACATGTAGGCATAGTCGAACCCGACCTCACTGAATATCTTCAGCGTGTCCTGATGGTCCTCCTCGGTCTCGGAACAGAATCCGGCTATCACATCGGTGGTGATTCCGCAGTCCGGCATGGCCTTCCTGATTGCGGCTACCCTTTCGAGATACCATTCCCTGGTGTAGCGTCTCCTCATCTTTTCCAGCAGTCTGTTGCTTCCCGACTGGACAGGGAGGTGAATATGCCGGCAGATGTTCCCGTGTGAGGCCATCACGTCAATAAGCCTATCGCTGATGTCTTTCGGATGGTTGGTCGCGAAACGTACTCTCAGCAGCGGACTGATTGCGGCCACCCTTTCGAGAAGCTCCGGGAAATCCACGGTGACGCTGCCGTCCTCTGACTTCCAGAGGTAGGAATCCACATTCTGACCCAGGAGAGTGACCTCCCTGTAGCCTTTGGAGAACACATCGGCCGCCTCCCGGACGATGGTCTGCGGATCCCTGCTCCTCTCGGCTCCCCTGGTGTAGGGAACCACGCAGTAGGAGCAGACATTGTTGCAGCCCCTCATGATCGAGATGAAGGCAGAGACTCCGTTCCTGTCCGTCCGGACCGGGATGATGTCTGCATAGGTCTCTTCGTGGGAAAGCATCACGTTGATCTGAGGCTTGTCAGGAGCCACATCCCGCAGAAGGACCGGCAGGGTCCTGTAGGAGTCCGGTCCTGCGACAAGGTCCACTTTGCCCGTCTCGAGGAGCTTGTCCTTGAGCCTTTCGGCCATGCACCCGACAATCCCGACCACAACCTGCGGCCGGTTTTCCTTCTGCTTGTGGAACTGTTCGAGGCGTCCCCATATTCTTTGTTCCGCATTGTCCCTGACTGAGCAGGTGTTTGCCAGAATGACGTCAGCCTCGCTGATGTCTTCGGTTCTCCCGTACCCTTCCTTGGCGAGTATCGAGAATATGACCTCGGAGTCGCCGACGTTCATCTGGCAACCATAGGTCTCGATGTAGAGTTTCTTGTTCATATCTGCCTGCAAAGATATGCTTTTTTCAGCGAATTGGTATTTTTTCATATCTTTGCATATTGTCAACATGAGCAGGTATATGAAACATATGACCGGAAGAATCAAGGTCCTGCTGGCCTTCCTTGCCTTCGCCGTCACCCTGGCAGGTTGCGGTGTCTCCAAGGTCAAGGACATCAAAGTCACCTCCTTCGGCATCGAGTCATACTCGCTGAGGGGCTTGAGGTCGCTCGAAGCGGTGGTCGCCCTCGGAATAGACAACCCTTCATTCGAGTTTACCGTGACCGACCTTGCAGGGACCATCCTTTACAATGGCGAGAATTTTGCTTCCTATGCTGCCGATTCCGTCAGGGTGGCTGCCAGATGCGAATCGGTCTACGATTTGAAATGCACCGCTACGCTCAGCGACGGGGTTACACTCCGGAATTTGCTGATGCTGGCCGGTTCCGGAGGCCTGGATGGACTTACGACAGACGTGGAGGCAAAGGTGATTCTCCGCAACGGAGTTGCGAAGAAGATCAGGGTGAAGAATCTGGACATCGCCGAAATGGTGCGCAAACAACAGCAGTAAGAAGAATGAATATGAATGGATACATAAGATTGGCAACAGTGGTGGCGGTCCTGTTTTTCGCAGGAACCGTCAGGATGCAGGCGCAGACTGTCAAAGGACAGTCTCCGGATTCGCTTGCCCTTTCGATGAGCACGGTCATGGACTCGACCCTGATGGGGAAGAGCATATTCAGCATCCTTCCGGGTTCCGGAAGAAACGGCTCGCAGTCTGTTGTCAGCGTCAATCAGTCGGATGCTGTGCTCAAAGCTCTGAACAGCCACATAGCAGCCAATTCCGAAAGGAAACTCAGCGGTTACCGCGTAAGAATATTCAGTGACAACAAGCAGAACGCCAGAACCGCTTCCGAGGCTGCTCTGGAGACCTTCAAGGGCAAGTTCCCCGGTTGTCCGGCCTATCGCACCTACACCAATCCTTTCTTCAAGGTGACGGTGGGCGATTTCCGTACCAAGTCGGAAGCCATGCTCATGCTGCAGCAGGTCAAGAGTATTTTCCCGACGGCATTCATCGTCCCGGAAACAATCAACTATCCTGCTCTCAACAAAAGTGTGGTCTTCAATTCCATCATAAGCGGCAACTAGTCATGGCAACGATCAAACAGGGACTGGAACTCAAGCAGAAGCAGAAACTGTCCCCTCTGCAGATTCAGACCATCCATCTCATCGAACTTCCCATCCAGGAACTGGAGCAGAAGATCCGCAGTGAGATAGAGGAGAACCCTGTGCTTGATGATTCCCCGGTTCAGGATTCGGAGGAAAACTCCGATGAGACCAAGGACGTGTCCATTGACGAGAGTCTGGACAGCGACGGCGGGATACCTGACTACAAGCTCCATGTCAACAATTCGGGCAAGGACGACAACCGGTCCCAGAACAACATCATGTCCTTCCAGGAGAGTTTCACCCAGAGCCTTCTGGAGCAGCTGGGCTACCGTCACCTGTCCGACAGGGAGTACAAGATAGCGGCGTTTCTGATCGGAAGCCTGGACGAGGACGGATACCTCCGCAGGGACATCGAGTCGATTGTCGATGACCTTGCATTCAAAGCTTCCATAGAGACTGACAGTGAAGAGGTTCTGCGCCTGCTGAGGATTATTCAGGAATTCGAGCCTTACGGTGTCGGCGCCAGAAACCTGCAGGAATGCCTTCTCATCCAGCTTCAGGTGCAGGAGAGGGATTGCAGGTCGAAGGAGACCGAAAATGCAATCAGGGTTATCAGGGATTATTTCAAGGATTTCTCCAACAAGCATTTCGACCGTATCATGAACCGTCTTTCGCTGTCCAGGGCAGAGATGCGTTCAGTGATCGACAAGATTGTCAAGCTGAATCCGTCTCCTGGCGGACAGATTGACGATTCCTACAATGACAAGGCCCAGCAGATTGTGCCTGACTTCGCCTTGACCATCGGCGAGGATGGCGAGTTCAAGCTCAGCATGCCCCGGTTCACTATTCCGGAAATCAGGGTCAACCGCAGTTATGCCCAGCTCCTGAAGGAGACGGACAACACCTCCGGCCGGCAGCAGAAGGAAGCGGCCGCTTTCGTCAAGCAGAAGATCGATTCGGCAAAATGGTTTGTCGAGGCTCTCAAGCAGCGTCAGAACACTCTGGAGAGCACGATGCGCGCGATCCTGAACTATCAGCACGACTATTTTGTCGACGGGGATGAGTCCAATCTGAAGCCTATGGTCCTGAAGGACATCGCAGAGATCACAGGTTTCGACATCTCTACCATCTCCCGCGTTGTCAGCAGCAAGTACATCGAAACCCATTTCGGAATATACCCTCTCAAGTTCTTCTTCTCCGAAGGACTGGAAAACAGCGAAGGCAATGAGGTCTCGACCCGCGAACTCAAGAAAGCTCTCCGCGAGATAGTGGATAACGAGGACAAGAGCAAGCCGCTCACCGATGACCAGCTTGTCGCGATGATGAATGAGAAGGGTTACAAGGTCGCGCGGCGCACCATCGCCAAGTACCGCAACCAGCTTGACATCCCGAAGGCTAGCCAGAGAAAGGATATTTGATCCCGTCGTCCGCGAAACTGAAATAGCAGTCGTCGCAGATGATCAAGTGGTCTACCAAGGCTATGTCGAAGAGATTGGCCGCCTTTTTCAGGTTCTCGGTTTCTGCTATGTCCCTCTCGCTGGGTCTGGGATTGCCTGATGGGTGATTGTGGATCAGGACTATCCCTGAGGCATGCCTTGAGATTGCCTCCTTCACCACTATCTTCGGATCCACTATTGTTGCAGAGCTTCCTCCTTTGCTGACCATCGTCTTGTGGACCGGATAGTTGGACCGGTTCAGGAAGATAGCCCAAAGTTCTTCGTGCAACAGCCCCTTCATCTTCGGAGCCATGATTTTCCAGATCGATTCGGGTCCGGACACAGGCTTTCTGTCTATTCCGGGCTCTTCCAGGCATCTTCTCTTGCCCAGCTCGAAAGCCGCTGTGATGACGGCGCTCCTCCCGGGGCCTATCCCATCTGTTTCCGACATGTCCTGGACGGTCATCGAGGCGATTGCCCCCAATCTGCCCTCCGACCTGGCCAGAAGCCTGTTGGCTACCTCCAGGACGTTTTCCTTCTGAGTGCCCGAGCCGATGAGTATTGCCAGCAGTTCAGCGTTGGTCAGGGCTCCCGCCCCTTTCGAGGCCATCTTTTCCCTTGGCCTCTCTTCAGTGCACAGTTCCTTTATCTTCATATTCCTTTCCCCTCTTGCTGTCTGAATTTTTTGTGAATATGAGCATCCGGAACGTAAAAAACCTCAAGAAACGTAAATGTTTCCCGAGGTTTTTCTGTTTTTTACGCATTTTTCAGATGCGCATCCGGAAAGATTTATTTCCTCTCCATGACCTTCTTGGCTGCCTGGGCGATGTGGGCTGCGTCCATACCGTAGGCTGCGAGGAGCTCTGCAGGGGTACCGCTCTGGCCGAACTGGTCTTTGCCGTTGACATATTCAATCGGCTTAGGGCTGGTCGATGCGAGCACGCCGGCGATGAGTTCTCCGAGTCCGCCTGCCATGTTGTGCTCTTCAGCGACTACAACTGCGCCGGTCTTCACTGCAGAAGCGATGACGGCTTCAGTGTCGAGAGGCTTGATGGTGGCGATGTCGATGACCTCTGCGCAGATTCCCTCTGCTTCGAGAGCTTCAGCTGCCTGAAGGGCTTCCCAAACCATGTGGCCGGTAGCGAAGATGGTGACATCCTTGCCCTCGTTGAGAACATATGCCTTGCCGATCTCGAAAGGCTCGTCAGGCATGAAGTCGGCAACCTTCGGTCTTCCGAAACGCAGGTAGACCGGTCCGTCGTACTTTGCGGCGGCGATGGTGGCGTTCTTTGTCTGTGTCCAGTCGCAAGGATTGATCACGACCATGTTCGGAAGGGCGCGCATGAGGGCGATGTCCTCCATGGTCTGGTGGGTGGCTCCGTCCTCTCCGAGGGTGATTCCTGCGTGAGAGGAAGCGATCTTGACGTTGGTCTCGCCGTAGCAGACCTCCATGCGGATCTGGTCATAGACCCTGCCGGTCACGAACTCTGCGAATGATCCCACGAAAGGAATCTTTCCGCCGATTGCAAGACCGGCTGCGGCTCCGACCATGTTGGCCTCTGCGATACCGCATTCGTAATACCTCTCAGGGAAGGCATCTGCAAATGCTTCCATCTTGAGGGAACCTTTGAGGTCGGCGGTGAGGGCAACTACGTTTGCATCAGCCTTTCCTGCTTCGTAGAGACCTGCTCCGAAACCGCTGCGGGTGTCTTTCTTTCCTTTGTCTGTATATTTTTTCATGATTTTGCCTGATTATTATCGATTAGAAATCTCCCATTGTCTCCTCAAGCTGTGCCATTGCGACAGCGCACTGCTCCTCTGATGGAGCGTTGCCGTGCCACTTGTGGGTGCCTGCCATGAAATCGACTCCGTGACCCATTTCGGTGTTGAAGAGAATCATGATCGGCTTGCCGTGGCCTTCTTTTGCCTTTGCCTGTGCGAATGCATCGAGGACCTTGTCCATGTCGTGTCCGTCAGACTCGATGACATCCCAGCCGAATGCCTCCCACTTGGCCTTGAGGTCACCCAGACCTGCTACGCTTTCAGTCGTGCCGTCGATCTGCTGGTGGTTTCTGTCGGTCATTGCGATGAGGTTGTCGACCTTGTGGTGAGCGGCGAACATTGCGCCTTCCCAGATCTGTCCCTCTTCGCTCTCACCGTCACCGAGCATTGTGAAGACGGTGTGGTTGTCGTTGTCAAGTTTCTTGGCGAGGGCGATGCCGATGGCTGCGGAAAGACCCTGGCCGAGGGAACCTGAGGTCTGGACGATTCCCGGCAGACCCTTCTCAACTGAAGGATGACCCTGGAGGCGGGTTCCGAATTTGCGGAAAGTCGCCATCTCAGCTACAGGGAAATAGCCGGATCTTGAAAGAAGCGAGTAGTAAACCGGAGTGAGGTGACCGGCGGAGAGGATGAATGCATCCTGCCCTTTCGAATCCCTGGTCCAGGTCTCCGGGTTGTGGTCCATGACGTTGAAGTACAACGCTGTCAGGAAGTCGGCGCAGCTCATGGAGCCGCCCGGATGTCCGGACTTGGCCTTTGTGACCATCCTGATGATGTCTCTCCTTACCTGAGAGGCGGTCTTTTTCAAATCTTCAGCTGATTGCATTTTCTATTTGATATTTTGAATTTGATTTATGGTAATTCTCATTTCGAAAGCAAATATAAACCTTTTTTATATGTGGGAGAAATTTTATCTTTGTTGGATTGAAAATTTGATTGAAATTCAAAGTTTAATTATCATAATTTAATGGCACAGGTAGTAATAATGCCCAAGCAAGGGCAATCAGTAGAAAGCTGCATCGTCTCCGAATTCAAGAAGAAAGTCGGTGACCAGGTTGCAGTGGGCGATGTCCTGTTCAGCTATGAGACTGACAAGGCATCTTTTGATGAAGAATCCAAGGTGGCAGGAACCGTTCTTGCCTGCTTCTTTGCAGACGGGGATGAGATTCCGGTTCTCACCAATGTGATGGTGATCGGAAACCCTGGTGAGTCATTCGCCGAGTTCGCTCCATCCGGAACCGCTCCGGTGGCAGAGACTCCGGCAGCTCCTGCGCCGGCCGCTCCGGCCGCCGCCCCGGCAGCCCCTGCTGCTCCTGCTGCAACTCCACACGAGGGCGTTGTCTTCATGCCGAAGAACGGCCAGTCCGTAGAGAGCTGCATAGTGTCTGAATTCAAGGTGAAGGTAGGTGACACCGTCAAGGCTGGCGATGTCCTCTTCAGCTATGAGACCGACAAGGCCTCCTTCGATGAGGAAGCCAAGGTTGACGGTACGGTCCTCGCAATCTTCTGGAACGACGGCGATGAGATTCCTGTCCTCCAGAACGTCATGGTGATCGGCAAGCCGGGCGATTCTTTCGCAGAGTTCGATCCTAAGGCTTCCGCCGCCCCTGCAGCCGCTCCTGCCGCAACCGCAACTCCTGCCGCTGCCCCTGCGGCAACTCCTGCAGCAACCCCTGCCGCTGCCCCTGCAGCCGCTGTCGTCGCTGGCGCTCCTGTGTCCCCTAGGGCAAGGAAACTCGCCGAGGAGAAAGGTGTCAACACTGCAGCCATCGCAGGTACCGGCCCTCACGGACGCATCATCGAAAGGGATGTGATTGCCGCTGCTGCAGCACAGGGCCCACTCACCGGTCTTGCAAAGGCCAAGATGGCTGAAGGCGGTCTGGTTGCCGGTCCTGGCACGGGTCTCGCCGGAACGGTCAAGGGCTCCGATCTCAAGGTCTGGAAGGCCAACCACACCGAAATCGCCGGAGAAGGCGAGGAGTTCGAGGTCAAGAAGATGTCCAACATGAGGAAGATCATCGCCAAGTCGATGTACAACTCCCTCCAGAACTCCGCCCAGCTCACCCATATGCTCGGTGCTGATGCAAGGAAGGTACAGGCTATCCGCAAGAAGGCCAAGAAGGCTCTCGAGGAAGGAAAGATCGATGTCAACATCACCATCAACGACCTTGTCTGCTATGCAGTCATCAAGGCTCTCCTCAAGTTCCCTAACGTCAACTCCCACTGTCTCGGCGATGCTATGCGTCTGTTCAGGAATGTCAACCTCGGCATTGCTGTCGACACTGAGCGCGGTCTCATGGTCCCTGCAGTGAAGAATGCCAACGACCTGAATATCATCGGACTCTCGAAGAATCTCAAGAAGGTCGCAGAGGACTGCAAGAAGGGTTCGATCAGCCCTGACCTCCTTTCTTCCGAGGCTGCTTCCTTCACCGTTTCCAACCTTGGAGGCTTCGGCGTAGAGTACTTCACTCCTATCATCAACGTGCCTCAGAGCGCGATCCTCGGAGTCGGTACCATCGTCGCCCGTCCTAAGGACCTCGGCAACGGCGTCTATGCCTTCGTTCCATACATGGGACTCAGCCTTACCTACGATCACCGCGCAATCGACGGCGGTGAGGCAACCAAGTTCCTCAAGCAGGTTGCTGTCGAGATCGAGAACCTTGAAGTTGAATTCTAAAAATATAACGGAATAACATGTTTGATGTAGCAATAATCGGTGGCGGTCCTGGTGGATACGTCGCAGCCGAAAGAGCCGGTGCAGCCGGTCTCAAGACCGTTCTTTTCGAAAGAAAGAACCTTGGCGGAGTATGTCTCAACGAAGGATGCATCCCTACCAAGACCCTTCTTTATGGCGCAAAGGTTTACAACTACGCCGTCAACGGAGATCATTACGGAGTTTACACCGAGAACCCTACTTTCAAGTATGAAGAGTTCGTGGACCGCAAGGACAAGGTCGTGAAGAAGCTTGTCGGCGGCATCAGGAGCGCGATGAAGGGCTACAAGGTGGAGGTCGTCAACGCTACCGCCACAGTGAAGACCCGTACATCGGAGGGCATCGTAATCGAGGCTGAGGGCAAGGAATATGTTGCCGCGAACCTGCTGATCTGCACCGGTTCCGAGGCAGCCGTCCCACCGTTCCCTGGTCTGAAGGAGGCCGGCGACGTCATCGTCACCAACCGTGAGATCCTCAACCTCCGCGAGCAGCCGAAGGAACTCGTCGTCATCGGCGGCGGTGTCATCGGTATGGAGTTCGCGGCATTCTACAGCACAATCGGAACCAAGGTTACCGTCGTGGAGATGCTTCCTAAGATTCTCGGTCCTCTTGATGACGAGATTTCCACAATGCTTCAGGGCATCTATGCCAAGAGGGGAGTCAACTTCTGCCTCAAGTGCCAGGTGACCGGAATCGAAGGCAACACCGTGGTCTACAAGGATCCGGACGGAAAGGAGTGCCGCGTCAGCGGAGACAAGATCCTCGTCAGCGTCGGCCGTCGCGCCAACATCAACACCTGCGGAGTCGAGAATCTCGGCGTCGAGATGCTCCTCAACCGCGGAGGCAAGCCTTGCGGAATCAAGGTGGACGAGCACATGCGTACGAATATTCCTAATGTCTATGCCGCAGGCGACATCACCGGCTTCTCCATGCTTGCCCACACTGCAAGCCGCGAAGGCGAGGTCGCAATCAACAACATCCTCGGCAAGAAGGATGTCATGCGCTACAACGCCATCCCGGGCGTCGTCTACACCAATCCTGAGGTCGCCGGTGTAGGTCTCACAGAGGCTGAAGCCAAGGCAAAGGGCATCGACTACAAGGTGGCCAAGCTCCCTATGGCATATTCAGGCCGCTTCGTCGCAGAGAACGAGGGCGGTGAAGGAATATGCAAGCTCATCGTCGGAGCCAGGTACCATGAGATTCTCGGAGCCCACATGCTCGGCAACCCTTGCTCTGAAATTCTCCAGAGCATGTGCATCGCAATCGAGCAGGAGATGACCATCGAGCAGATCAAGGAAGTCGTCTTCCCTCATCCTACCGTCGGCGAGATCATCAAGGAGACCGCATTTTCACTGAAATAATAACTAAACAAATAGCATTCAATCATGCCAAAGTCACTTTACATCGATCCGGACAAAATCCTCCACCAGGAGGCCAAGTCCAAGATTACATTCCCTGAGGTTCCTGTCATGACCTATGACAAGACCGTCAAGCAGGAACTTGAAGAGAAGAACTTCACCGAGAAGGACCTTCTCAACATCTACCGCGACATGTTCGTCATCCGCGAGTTCGAGACAATGCTCAACCTTGTCAAGACCACCGGAGGCTACAATGGAGTCGCTTACAACAATCCGGGCCCTGCCCACCTTTCAATGGGTCAGGAGGCAGCCGCTGTCGGTATGGCATACACCCTTACCACTGACGACTTCATCTTCGGTTCACACCGCTCCCATGGTGAAATCCTTGCCAAGGGAATGCGTTCGATCGAGATTCTTCCTGAGGCTGAACTCGAGAAGATCATGAACGAGTTCTGGGACGGCGCCACCAACAATGTCGCCAACAAGGACTTCAAGGGCACTGTAAAGGAGAAGGGTATCCGCTTCCTCCTCTACGGAGCAATGGCTGAGATTTTCGCCCGTACCACCGGTTTCAACAAGGGTCTCGGCGGATCGATGCACACTTTCTTCACTCCGTTCGGCATCATGCCTAACAATGCAATCGTCGGCGGTTCAGGTTCGATCGCTGCCGGTGCAGCCCTCTACAAGAAGGTAAACCGCAAGCCGGGCATGGTTGTCGCCAACCTCGGTGACGGTGCCATGGCACGCGGTCCGGTCCTCGAAGGAATGACCTTCGCTTCGATGGATCAGTTCAATACACTCTGGGAAGGTGACATGAAGGGCGGTCTTCCGCTCATGATCAATGTCATGGACAACCAGTACGCAATGGGTGGCCAGACCAGAGGCGAGACCATGGGCTATACCTATCCTGCACGTCTTGGAGCCGGCTTCAATCCTGAGGCATGGCACGCAGAGCGTGTCGACGGTTACAACCCTCTCGCTGTCATCGATGCTTACCGTCGCAAGAAGGCCCTCATCGAAAAGAAGGAAGGACCATGCCTTCTCGATGTCGTCACCTACCGTTACAGCGGACACTCGCCTAGTGACCAGGATTCCTACCGTACAAAGGAGGAGAAGGAAGCCTGGATGGCACAGGACTGCATCGTAGCCTTCGGCAAGAAACTCATCGAGGCCGGTGTGGCTTCACAGGCCGATCTCGACAAGATCCAGGCTGACATGAAGGATGTGATCTTCGAGATGTACAAGCTCGCCATCGACGAGACCGTATCTCCACGTATGGATCTCATCCACAACCAGGAGCTCCTCGGAGACATGATGTTCTCCAACGGCAGCGTGGATTCATTCGGCGGCGACACCAAGCCTGATGTCAACATGCCGATGGAGGAGAACCCTCGCGTCAAGCAGATTGCCGGCAAGAGCCGCTACTATCTCGATGCCGCAGGCAAGCCAGTGTCGAAGATGAAGATGTACAACATCAAGGACGGTCTCTTCGAGGCTATCATCGACCGCTTCTACAAGGACTCTACCCTTATCGCATACGGTGAGGAGAACCGTGAGTGGGGCGGTGCGTTCGCAGTTTACCGCGGACTTACCGAGGCACTTCCATATCACCGTCTCTTCAACTCTCCTATCGCCGAGGCAGCCATCATCGGCACGGCTCTCGGTTATGCTATGTGCGGCGGCCGTGTGATCCCTGAGATCATGTACTGCGACTTCCTCGGATGCTGCGGCGATGAAATCTTCAACCAGCTTCCTAAGTGGCAGGCGATGTCAGGAAACATCCTCAAGATGCCTGTTGTAGTACGCGTTTCAGTCGGTTCGAAGTACGGTGCACAGCACTCACAGGACTGGACGAGCCTCTGCTGCCATATTCCTGGACTCAAGGTCGTCTTCCCTGTAACTCCTTACGATGCAAAGGGTCTTATGAACACCGCTCTCCAGGGAACTGACCCTGTCATCTTCTTCGAGAGCCAGAGAATCTACGACAAGGGTGAGGAATTCCACACAGAGGGCGTTCCTACCGGCTACTACGAGATTCCGTTCGGTGAACCGGACATCAAGCGTGAGGGTAAGGATGTAACCTTCCTCACCATCGGCGCCACCCTCTACCGCGCTCTCGAGGCAGCAAAGCAGCTCAAGGAGAAGTACGGAATGGAGGCTGAGGTCATCGATGCCCGCACCCTCGTTCCGTTCAACTACGAAAAGGTCATCAAGTCCGTCAAGAAGACCGGACGCATCATCATCGCCGGTGATGCTTCTGCAAGGGGATCATTCCTCAACGACCTCGCTGCCAACATCGCAGACCTCTGCTTCGACTACCTCGACGCAGCCCCTGTCGTCCTCGGTTCACGCAACTGGATCACCCCTTGCCACGAGCTCGAAGAGGCATTCTTCCCTCAGCCAAGCTGGTTCCTCGACGCAATCAACGAGAAGATCGTTCCTCTCAAGGACTACGTTCCTACTACCAACATGACTGCAGCACAGACCATCCTCAGAAGCAAGAAGGGTGTCTAGTTTCAACCAATTGATTTTTAATGAATATGAAGACAAAAGCAGTACGCCTTTATGGCCAGTGTGACCTCAGGCTCGAGGAATTCGAGCTTCCTGCAATGAAGGAAGACGAAATCCTTGCCAAGGTTGTCTGTGACAGCATCTGCATGTCATCCTATAAGTCATCCCACCAGGGAGCCGACCACAAGAGGGTCCCTGATGACATCGCCGAGAACCCTACCATGATCGGTCACGAGTTCGCCGGTGAGATTGTCGAGGTCGGAAGCAAGTGGCAGGGACAGTTCAAGCCGGGTGACAAATTCTCCATCCAGCCTGCGATCAACTACGAGAACGGTCCTGTCGGCATTCTTTCCGCTCCGGGATATTCATACCGCTACATCGGTGGCGACGCTACCTATGTAATCATCCCTAACGAGGTGATGGAGCAGGGCTGCCTTCTCCCATACAACGGTGAGGCATTCTATCCTGCATCGCTGAGCGAGCCGCTTTCCTGCGTAGTCGGCGCCATCCATGCCAACTACCACACAACTCCGGGCAGCTATGTCCACTCCATGGACATCAAGGAGAATGGCAAGATGGCTCTTCTGGCCGGTGTCGGTCCGATGGGTCTTGCCATGATCAACTATGTCCTCCATCGCGAGGACCGTCATCCTTCGCTCTTCGTTGTCACTGACATCGACCAGGCTCGTCTTGACCGCGCAGCTTCCCTTTACACCAAGGAATATGCAGCATCACGCGGCATCGAGCTTCACTATGTCAACACCAAGGAAGGTGACGCTGTGGCTACCCTGAGGGAGATCAGCGGCGGTACCGGTTACGACGAGGTTGTCGTCATGGCTCCGGTCGCTCCGGTTGTCGAGCAGGGTGATGCAATCCTTGCCCAGGACGGTTGCCTGAACTTCTTCTCAGGCCCAAGCAAGACCGATTTCAGCGCCAGGTTCAATTTCTACAATGTGCATTACGCTTCCACCCACATCGTCGGCACCAGCGGTGGCAACACCGATGACATGAAGGAGTCTCTTGACCTTATGGGCAAGGGTCTGGATCCTGCCGGTCTGGTTACCCACATCGGTGGTCTCAATGCCGTTGTGGACACAACTCTCAACCTTCCTTCGATCCCTGGTGGCAAGAAGCTTATCTACACTCACATCGAGATGCCTCTTACTGCCATTGCAGACTTCGCCGAGAAGGGCAAGACCAATCCGGTCTACGCTCATCTCGATGAGCTTTGCAAGGCCAACATGGGTCTGTGGAACGCTGAGGCCGAGAAATATCTTCTCGCCAATGCTGACAAGCTGAACTAGGTTCCCTCAAGGAATACCATAGAAACGATCAAGGGTGACCGTCACAGTCTCAGATGCTGAACGGTCACCCTTCTTTTTATCCTGAATCGGGAGATTGGCCGGTCTACTTGTCCGTGAAGCCCATATCCGGATCGGTCAGAGACTCTCTGAACCAATCCAGATGGTGGGGCAGGACCCAGACCCAGTATTGCCACCTGTGGCGGGCGGGGGACAATAACAAGATGCAGTCAAGAGACAACTCCCTGCACCTGGCAGCGAACTCTTCACTCGCAGGCAGGAAGGTCTTGTCGAGGGTTCCGCAGCTCACCACAAGGAGTTTGCCTCCGCCTGGGAGGGCATCCTCCCCACAGGCCTCTTTCACCCGTTCGAGCCTATTCACGGCCGACTGGGCCTCGCAGAGAGGGTCTTCTATGTCGGTTGCCCCGAGCATAGGCGGAATCAGAAACTTTGAACCGCCGGAATGCCTGAGGTCCAGCACCCCGCTCATGGAGCCTGCCCCGCGGAAAAATTCCGGATGATCCAGGAATATGTTCATGGCCCCGTGACCGCCCATCGACAGCCCGTCGATGAAGGTCCTGTCGGGTTCGAGACCATATTCATTGTCTATCAGCGGCCACAGTTCCTCCCAGAAGAATGTCCGCCACTTCATCCCTGTGCTGTCCACCTTGTCGATGTACCAGCTGTCATAGAATCCGTCCGGGCAGATGATTCTGAAGCCATATTCATTGCTGAGCCCTTGCAGGTCAGTGTTGCGGCTCCAGTCCCTGAAGCAGCCACTCCAGCCATGAAGCAGGAAAAGTGTCGGTATGTCGCGCTCGCGTTCTCCTTCCCTCAGGGGTGAGAACACCAGCACGCTGTCATTGCACCTGAGGTTTTCGGACTCGACCACCAGCAGGTCCTGTCCGAAAGCGGCCGGCAGGCAGAATGCCAGACCCGCCGCCAATGTGATCAACAGACGTTTTGTCATCAGTATTCGATAGCTTTGTATCTAGGAACAAGGATCTTCATGAATGCCCAGGCAACAAGGTAGGCGATGCCGCAGAAGCAGAACATGATGAAATAGCCAGCCGGCTTGCCTTCGAAGCCTAGGAAGCTGAAGGAGGCTCCAGCATTCTCGGCGAAGGTGAATAGATTACCTGCAACCTTCTGGATGATCATCGAGCCCAGGCCTCCGGCCATCGCACCTATTCCCGTGATGGTGGCTATGGTGCTCTTCGGGAACATGTCGCCGATGGTGCTGAAGAGGTTGGCGGACCAGGCCTGGTGTCCGGCTCCGGCAAGACCGATCAGCACTGCAGGCCACCAAGGCGAATTCGTGCTCATTCCTAGAGGCTGCGCAAGAAGGGCGGCGATAGGGAAGAACGCGAAGATGAGCATCGACAGCATTCTGCCTGAATATGGGTTCATCCCTTTCCTTTCCACGAACAGTTTCGGCAGATAGCCTCCGAAGATGGACAGCACCGTCACGATGAGGTAGAGAGTGAATATGAGCGCCTGTCCCAGACCTGAAGTGGCCGGAGCATCGAACTGGTTGCTGAAATAGGATGGAGCCCAGAACAGGAAGAACCACCAGACACTGTCAGTTAAGAATTTTCCGACAATGAAGGACCAGGTCTGCCTGTATTTGAAGCAGGTGAGGAACGGAATGGCTTTCTCGCTTGCGATTGCCGCCTTCTCTGAGGCTTCAAGTTCATCGTCCTGGTGGATGTAGTCAAGCTCTGCCTGGTTGACATGCTTGCTGTTTTCCGGCTTGTCGTACATGAAAGTCCAGAAGAACATCCAGACAAATCCGAGGGCTCCGATGATGATGAAGGACATCTCCCAGCCGAATTTGACTGCAAGCGGCGGGATGAGAAGAGGAGCGGCCAGAGCGCCTACCGATGCTCCTGCATTGAATATGGAGGTGGCGAAGGCCCTGTCCTTTTTCGGGAAATATTCAGCAGTCACCTTGATGGCTGCAGGAAAGTTTCCGGACTCTCCCAGGGCGAGGATGCCTCTGCAGAGAAGGAACAGGTAGACCGATGTCGTGGATACAGCCAGCGCTATGTTGCTTCCTGCCTCGATTCCCTTGAGGGCAGCCGTGCTCTCGATTCCGTCGGTGAAGAGGACGGTGGCAATGCCGCAGCCGGCATGCATGCAGGCACCGAGGGACCACACTCCGATGGCGATAAGGTAGCCCTTCTTGGTCCCCATCCAATCGACGAATTTGCCTGCGAACAGGCAGGCGATTGCGTAGAGGATGGAGAAGAAGGACGTGATGGTTCCGTAGTTGGCGTCTGTCCAATGGAACTCCGGTTTGATGAACTCCTCATAGGTGAGTGAAAGGACCTGACGGTCGAGGTAGTTCACGGTTGTCGCGACGAAGAGCAGTGAGCATAGCCACCATCGCCAGTTTGTCATCAGTTTCTGTTGTGTTGTGCTTCGTGTCATGTGGTTGTGGTGTGAGGGTTATTGTCCAATGTGTTGCTGTGGTGTGTGGTTGTGGTGAAATGTGTGGTTGTGGTGCAGTGTGAGGTTGAGGTGCGGGGTCAGCGGCGGACTTCACCGATGATCTCCAGGGCATTCCGGCAGAGTTCCGTGATCTTTTGCCATTCCCCGGCAGCGATGACGTCTTTCGGGAACAGGTTGCTGCCCATCCCGACACAGGTGACTCCGGCCTTGAACCAGCCTTCGAGGTTTTCTTTGGTCGGTTTTACCCCGCCGGTGACCATTATCTGGCTCCAAGGCATGGGAGCGCGGAGCCCTTTGACGAATGCCGGGCCGAGTACGTCACCAGGAAAGACCTTGCAGATGTCGCATCCGGCTTCCTGTGCGGCACCGACCTCCGACACCGTGCCGCAGCCGGGGCAGTACGGAATGAGCCTGCGGTTGCAGACAGGAGCGATTGCCGGATTGAACAGAGGTCCGACCACGAAATTGGCTCCGAGCTGGATGTAGAGAGCCGCTGTGGCCGGATCGACGACAGAGCCGACACCGACAATCATTCCCGGAAGCTCTTTTGTCGCGAATCTGACGAGTTCCCCGAAGACTTCCTGCGCGAAATCCCCTCTGTTGGTAAACTCGAAAGCACGGACCCCTCCTTCGTAGCAGGCCTTGAGGACCTGTTTGGAGATTTCGATGTCCGCATTGTAGAAAACCGGAACCATGCCGGTTTCCTTCATGGTCTTTAAGACCTCCAGTTTGCTGTATTTTGCCATATTCTTTGAATCTTTTTCCAAATGCTTCTTCCAATTGCTTTCCTTGCCATCATCCGAGGACTCTCCCGCAATCTTTTTCCGTGGGAGTTTCCCCGCCGGAGGCTATCTCTGCACTCGACCGTTGGTGTTGCCACCGGCAAGGCTCAGGACCTCGGCTTCGCTGACGAGGTTGAAATCCCCGTTGATAGTGTGCTTGAGGGCAGATGCCGCCACTGCGAAATCAAGGGCTGCGGCCTGGTTCCCCGGATACTTCAGCATGCCGTGGATCAGTCCTCCGGAGAATGAATCCCCGCCGCCCACGCGGTCGATGATAGGATCGATGTCGTAGCGTCCGGACTGGTAGAACTCCTTCCCGTCATAGATGAGGGCCTTCCAGCCGTTGTGCGTGGCGGAATAGGACTCCCTGAGGGTCGACACGACATATTTGAAGCCGAATTCTTCCTTCATCTGTCTGAATATGTTCTCGTAGCCTGCCGCATCGGTGTTGCCGCCTTCCACATCGGCATCAGGCTTGAATCCGAGGCAGAGTTCGGCATCCTCCTCATTCCCGATGCAGACGTCGACATATTCCATGAGCGGGCGCATCACCGAGATCGCCTTTTCCGAAGTCCAGAGCTTCTTGCGGAAGTTGAGGTCCACCGAGACGATGACGCCGTGGCGTTTTGCCGCCTGGCAGGCGAGTCTGGTGAGCAGGGCCGCCTTGTCCGAAATCGCCGGAGTGATTCCGGACCAGTGGAACCATGCTGCGCCTTCCATGATGGAATCGAAATCGAAGTCCTCAGGCTCAGCCTCGGCGATCGCCGAATGGGCACGGTCGTAGATTACTTTTGAAGGTCGCATCGAAGCTCCGGTCTCGGCATAGTAGAGACCGATGCGGTCGCCGCCCCTTGCGATGAAATCTGTCTTCACTCCGTATCTGCGGAGCGCATTGACGGCAATCTGTCCGATCTCATGTGACGGAAGCTTGCTGACATAGAAGGAGTCGTGTCCGTAATTTGCCAGGCTGACTGCAACGTTTGCTTCGCCGCCTCCCGGAATTACCCTTAAGGAATCTGTCTGGATGAAGCGGTCATTGCCGTTCGGGCTGAGTCGGAGCATTATTTCTCCGAAGGTGATTACTTTTGCCATATTGAATATGAATGTTCTTAAGTCGGAATTGTTGTACGTTGCAAATTTATAAATTTTCGCTGATTCCGTGCCCGTTCACGGAATAAATTCATATCTTTGTGACATCGCAAGATCATTATGGAAGAGAAGAAGATAACAATTTTCGATGTGGCCGAGAAGGCAGGTGTCTCCAAAGGCACGGTCGACCGTGTCCTGCACAACAGGGGTGAAGTATCCCGCAAGAGTGCAGAGAAGGTCCGCAAGGCAATAGAGGAACTCAACTACGAGCCTAATCTCTATGCTTCACTTCTTGCCACGCGGAAGAACAGGGTGATTGCCTGTGTGCTTCCCCACTATACGCCCGGGGAGTACTGGGAGAAGATCCACGAGGGGTTCAAGGCAGGTGGAGAACTCTCTGCCTCCCTCAATGTCGGCACTGCCGTCTTCTTCTACGACCAATATGATTCGGAATCTTTCAGGGAAGCCTGCCGTAGGATGATTGACAGCAAGCCTTCCGGAGTCGTGCTTCCCCCTCTCTTCAAGAATGATGCGATGGAGGTGGCTGCCCTCCTGAAAGACAAGGAGATACCTTATGTCTATGTGGACACGAAACTGGAGGACGTCAACTATTTCGCCTATTTCGGGATGCCGATGTATAAAAGCGGCTACCTGTGCGCGTCCCTGCTGACCGACAGGTGCTCCGCAAGCCAGGTCGATGAGGTTCTGATCGTCCGCATCAGGCGTGACAAGTCGAAGCAGTCAGACCCGACCATCAACCGCAGGGCCGGTTTTTCCGATTTCATGGATGCGAATTTTCCGGATGCGAAACTGCACACTCTCTTCATTGATCCATCCGATCCCGCTTCCATCGAAGCCACGATGTCGGCCTTCTTTGCAGAGCATCCCCGTATCGCCTATGTCGTGATGTTCAGTTCGCGAATCCACCTGATCGCCAAGTCTCTTGCCGCGAACCCTTGTCCGGGCCGCCGTGTGATCGGTTTTGACGACCTGGAAGGCAATATCGATGCAGTGCGTCAGGGACACGTCAGCATCCTTATCACCCAGCATACCGCCTACCAGTCCCGTCTGGCAGTCTCCACTCTGACAGATTACATCCTCATGCGCAAGGCCCCGGCCAACAGGGACTGCTACATGCATATGGACATACTCACCCGTCTGAACATCGAAAACTACTAGCGTCAACCCGTTTGGGGATACCCCTGACAGGCATGGAGTGCGGTCAGGGCTACCGCGACGTTGTCAGCCCCGTTGATTCGGAGATATGTTGCCATTGTCAGGATGCTCTAGAAGTTGAAATAATTCTTCGCGTTGTTGTAAGAAATGTCTTTCACCATCTTCCCGATGAATTCCATTTCCGATGCAGGAAGCTTGCCCTTTTCGATGTCCTCGCCGAGAACCGAGCAGAGTATTCTGCGGAAATATTCATGGCGCGGGTAGCTGATGAAACTGCGCGAATCGGTGAGCATGCCCACGAAACGGGACAGCAGACCGAGGGCGGAGAGAGCGTTCATCTGTTTGCGCATTCCGTCCTCCTGGTCGAGGAACCACCAGCCGGAGCCGAACTGCATCTTGCCCGGGACCGTGCCGTCGTTGAAGGTGTAGGCCATTGCCATGAGTACCTCGTTGTCCTTAGGGTTGAGGCAGTAGAGTATGGTCTTCGCGAGGCGGCCTTCCTGCGTGAGGCGGTCGAAGAATCGGTTGCCGGCTGCTGCGCACTGCACGTCGTGGATTGCATCGTAGCCTGTGTCCGGACCGAGAATGTTGAACATCCTGGTGTTGTTGTTGCGGATTGCACCGATGTGGAACTGCTGTGTCCATCCGGATTCTGCGTCCATCACTGCGAAATCGTGGAGGCAGGCGCTGCGGAATTTCTCCAGTTCGCCCTCCGAAGGAGTCTTGCCGAGAAGGACCATCTTGAAGATGGCTTCGATCTCGATCTGCTTGTAGTCAGCGGCATAGAAGGTCTCGAGACCATGGTCGGAGAGTTTGCATCCCATCGATTCGAAGAACCTGTGACGCTTCCGCAAAGCCTCGATCAAGTCTGAATAGGACCGGATTTCCATCCCTGCAGCCTCGCCCAGAGTGGTGAGATAGGCTTTGTAGGCCTTTGGATCCTCGATTGCCATCGCCTTGTCCGGACGCCAGGCCGGGATGACCTTCACTCCGAAAGGATGTTCCATGATCTGCTTGTGGTAGCGCAGGTCGTCGGCAGGGTCATCGGTGGTGCAGACGGTTTCGACATTGAATTTCCGGATCAGCTCCTGGCCGCGGAATCCGGCAGTGGCAAGTTTCGCGTTGCACTCCTCGAATATGTCGCGGGCTGTGGCCGGTGAGAGAAGCTTGTCTATTCCGAAAACCCTCTTCAGCTCGAGGTGGGTCCAGTGGTAGAGAGGATTCCTCATGGTGTAGGGAACTGTCTCGGCCCACTTTTCGAACTTTTCCCAGGATGACATTCCTCCGGTGATGTATTCTTCAGGAACACCGTTGCCCCTCATTGCGCGCCACTTGTAGTGGTCGCCTCCCAGCCAGAGCTCGGTGATGTCCTTGAACTGCCAGTTTTCCGCAATCATGCGCGGAATCAGGTGGCAGTGGTAGTCGATGATCGGCATGTGTTCGGCGCTTCCGTGGTACAGCTCCTTGGCGTACCTGCCTGAAAGCATGAAATCTTCGTTGATGAATGATGACATATTCGATGTTTTTGGTATTCGACGTTTTGGCCCTGGTTGCTGTGCCTGGTTCCGCAATCCGTTCGTGAAGCATTTCGTGACGAGCATCATGCTCAATTCGTTCCCGAAATACAAGACTCGCTACCTTCCTGGTCTGAAGACCTATCTGGAGCGCAAGGGAGAGCCTTCTGGCAGGTTAAGCTCCTGCCTGGCGGGTCAGCAGGGCGATGATCTCGTCTTTCGAAGTGGAGCGGAAATAACGTGAGATGTCGATTCCCGAGAGGGCCTCTTCGATGGCGGAAGCATTGTAACGGATGCCGACCAGTCTGGCAGAGAGTTCTTCGGACGGAGCGTCGAAGAGGTAGTCACCCGAGAAGGTCAGGCCGGAAATCATTCCTTTGTAGAGGCTGATGTTGGCTTCTACAGTGCCGCAAGGAAGTTTTTCCTTCTGCACGAAATCCGCTTCATGGGATTTTCCGTAGATGAATTCCCAGGTGGCGAACTTCTCTTTAGCCATCCTTTCCACCTCTGCAATCTGCTCAGGGGTGAGCTCCATCCTGGAGTCTCCGTCTGCGAGAATGTCCTGGAGAGCTGCCTGGAGCTCGTCTAGAGATGAAAACCGGGGCATGTAGTCCTTGAGATTGGTGACCCTGCTCTTGACGGAGGCTATTCCCTTTGACTGGAGTTTCGATCCACTGACGTCAAGCACTTTTGTAAGGGTCTCGATGTCGACGTCGTACATCATCGTGCCGTGGATGATCTCCTGGTTTTTCGAAACCCTGCGGGCGAAACCGGAGACCTTCTTTCCATCAACGAATATGTCGTTGCGGCCGGTGGTCCTGGCATCGACTCCGAGTTTCCTCAGGGCCTCGGCGAAGATTTCCGGACTCGGATCCTTGCCGATGATGGTGTAGTTCATGTTCTGCAGATCGTGGTACACCGCTCCTCCTCCGGTCACCCGTCTTGCGAGTGTGATTCCGTGTGAGTTCAGATAGTCCAGATTGACCTCTCCGTAGGCATTCTGGTTCAGTCCGATGATGACTGCGGGCCTGTTTCTCCACAGGTAGAAGTACGGTTCGTCGGAAATTATGTTCTCGAGGCAGTATTCGTCAAATGCCAGATTGAAATAGGGATCGGTTGATTCGTTGATAAGGTATTTCATTCTTTGATAGTTTGCCCGATTATCGGAAAGATGTGCTGCTTGATCTGGTTGAAGTTCGGAAAATGTCCTCCCGGAAAGATGTGGGCCCTTCCCGGATAGATTCCTTCGAATTCTTCGCGGCAGTCCACGAGTTCGTCCCTGTCTGCGAAGACACCTGTGGTAAGGGCAATCTCTTCCGGGGTCAGGCCGTCGAACTCTGTCTGCTCGAGAGCTTCATAGCCATCGCAGATTTCCCCTGTGATCTCGAAGGAGAGAGCCCCGTCACGTCGTGGCGACAGGTATTCCATAGTCCCTATCCGCTGTCTGAGAAAGCGGGAGACATGGAGCTCGGGGTTTATGAGGATTTTTCTGAAGCCGCGCAGTTTCTGCGCCCAGTAGCCGCCTAGCGAATGTCCGACGATCAGGTCGGGCTGCTCGTCCCGGCATATTCCCTGAAGAAGAGCTAGGGCTTCGTCAGGTTCTATCGGGACATCGGGGGCGATGACTTCCGATTCCTTGAACAGGATGCGCAGGGTGGATGCCATCCTGTAGGCGCCCGAGGAGGCTAGTCCGTGTATGAAAAGGATCTTCATCTTGCAAGTCCCGGAATCATGGTCATTCGTCCGCAGAGTCCTTTCTGCTTTCAAGAATCAGATCGGCGAGTTCTTCCAGGTCGCGGACTATGAAATCTGCAGGATAGTGCTCGGGATGAGGATTGCGCTTTGCGTCCTCGGCCACTTCCAGCGCAGTCTCGAGGGTGGTCTCGCCGGAGAGTACCAGGACGCTGACCGCACCTGCATTGTGTCCCATGGCGACATCGGTGTAGATTCTGTCTCCCACCATGGCTATCTCGCTGCTCTGAAGCCCGTTGCGGTCCCTTATGCCGTCAAGCATGGAAGGGTCCGGCTTTCCCATCACCTTGTCCGGCAGCCTTCCCGAGGCCGCTTCGATGCACTTCTGGAGAGAACCGCAGTCCACGAGGATGGTCCTTTCATCGGTCGGGCAGACCCAGTCAGGATTCGTCGCGATGTAAGGAATGCCCTGCTTTGCCCACCAAGTGGCTCTGCAGAGCCTTGAATATGTCAGGGTCGGGTCGAAGGCGATGACCAGCATCTGGGGCACGTCGTCCGGGTCGTCGGCGCAGGAAACGAATCCAGCCTCCTCGAACTGGCTTGTCATGCTGGGCGTCCCGAGGATGAAAAGTTTCCTGACCTGCGGATAGTTCTTGCGGATGTAGTCGATGGTCGCGACTGCCGAAGAATACATGTTCTCCCTGTCCGCGATGATGCCCATCTTCGCGAGCTTGGCGAGATAATCATCCACCGACTTCGTCGGGTTGTTTGTGAGGAATGAATATCCCACCCCGTTCCGCTTCATCTTTTCCAAGGTGCGCACGGTGAAAGGGAATATGCTGTTTCCCAGATAGATTGTACCATCCATATCAAGCGCGAGATGTCTGATCCCGCGCAACTTCTCCTTCTGCTCTGCGCTCAGGGTGCCGTTGTAGTTCTTTGAGTTTCCTTTTTGTCCTAACATGAAGCAAAGTTAGCAATCTTCAAATAAAAACATGCATCATTTTTATCTTAAGTTCCGCAGGTGCGAAACTCAAGTTTTCGGATTCCTTGGCAATTACTTCCGATTATTCATATCTTTGTCCTGCCCGGACTTTTTGACGGGAAGATACCACAAAACTGAATAATCCCTTTCCCTATGGACCAAAGCATCAAGAAAAAGTACAATTACTGGCAGTGGAAGACCCTGATAGTCCTGATGATCGGCTATGCGCTGTTCTATTTCGTGCGTAAGAATTTCAGTATCGTCATGCCGGCCTTGGAGTCGGAACTCGGACTCAGCAAAGCCAAGCTCGGCCTTTTCCTGACCCTGAACGGTGTGATCTACGGTGTCTCCCGCTTCGTCAACGGTTTCTTCGCCGACCGGATGAGCCGCAAGAAGATGATGGCGGCAGGTCTTTTCCTGTCTGCAGTCGTGAACATTCTGATAGGCCTCAGTCCCCAGATGGATGGCCTGTTCAACCTGCTTGACGCCGAGGGCAAGGCGACCACCGGCCTGGTTGTCCTGATCGGCAGCCTGTGGCTCATCAACGGCTACACCCAGGGAATGGGCTATCCTCCATGCGGCAGTCTCATGGCGCATTGGATCAAGCCGTCGGAGCTCGCCACCAAACAGTCCATCTGGAACAGCTCCCATTCGATCGGAGCCGGTCTGGTGTCCGTGCTGTGCGGAACTTTGATTCTCCAGAAGTTTTCATATTCGGCATGGCAGTGGTGCTTCTTCATCCCTGCGATCCTGGCGATTGCCGGCTCTGTCATGCTTCTGCTGACTCTGAAGGACACACCGGCATCGGTAGGCCTGCCGGATCCTGAATCCATGGACGAGAATGCTCCTTCAAAGGCCGATGTGCAAGTGGAGGATCCTTCTTTCACCGAAAAGGTTTACCGCCGTCTGGTCAGCAAGATGGTTTTCCGGAATCCTGTCATCTGGATTCTCGCCATCACCAACTTCTGTGTCTATGTCATCAGGTTCACCATTCTGGACTGGGGCTCGACCTTCCTGACGCAGGACCGTGGACTGACAATCCAGGCTGCTTCGACTGTCGTGGCCGCTTCGGAGCTCGCCGGAGGCATAGTGGGGACCCTGATTGCCGGCTGGGCTACTGACAGGTTCTTCAAGAGCCGTTCGCAGAGGACCTGCCTGATCGGTCTTCTCGGGGCGACGCTCTGTTTCCTTCTCTTCTGGCTGACGCCGAAGGGGATGAACGGCCTGGCTGTCACCTGCATCATCATGGCAAGTTTCTTTGTCTATATGCCTCAGGCACTTATCGGCATCGCCTGCTCGAACCAGGCGACCAAGAGAGTGGCAGCTTCCGCCAACGGGCTTGCCGGAATATTCGGGTACGCCAGCACTACTGTCTCCGGTCTGATGTTCGGCTACCTTGCCGAGCATTTCGGCTGGAATTCCGTTTTCGAGGTTGCGATAGTGTTCGGCGTCATCGGAGTCATCCTCTTCGCCTTTATCTGGAATGCTCCTTCCGACGGCTATTCCAAAGCAGAGCCCATCATCGAAGAAGTCCGTGGGGAGATGGCTGCGAAATAAGCTGCAGATCAGGGCCTGAGACTGTCCATCAGTACCTTGTAGGCTGCGGCTTTCTTCTCAAGCGGCATGGGATAGGCCCTGGATGAGGACGGCATTCTCCACCAGGAGATCTGCCTGCCTGCGACAGTCACTTCAAGTTTTCCTCCGACAGGAGGCATTTCTTCGGAACCTATCGTTGATGCCAGTTCCTCGCTGGCCTTGCCCCCTGTCGTGACCAGGGTTGTGCACTTCGGCATATTCAGAAGCAAGGATGCGACGTCGGTCGGCTCCAGGATCCGGAGATGGTTGTCGCTGGCATTGTCCTTGAGCCTGCAGACTTTGGTGGCTGTGTCGAAGAAGCCGAATCCCCTGGCTTCGCAGAAGGCCACGATGCGCTCCCTGTCGAAGCGTTTCTCTCCCGGAACCTCGAAATAATGAGCGTCCCGGTGCTCCAGAAGCCCCATTATCCTCCAGAAGTCGTTGATCCAGTTGGGGTAGAAGAAGTCCATGCTCCATCTGGCCTTCGGAGGAGGAAAGCTGCCCAGAAACAGAACGCTCCCGTCCTCCGGAAGGAATGGCGGGAGCGGATGATATTCTATGGTCATGGGTTGTCCTATTCGTCCTTGCCCTGTACGAAGGCTACGATTTCACCTTTGACGACGTTCTCGCCCTGCTTTCCGGTGACAGCGACGACCCTTCCGTCAATGGCAGGGACAATCTCTTCCATTCCGTAGATCGTCTGGACATAGCCCATGGCTTCGCCGGCTTTGACCGGGGTGCCTGCAACCGGGGCTGCGGAGTCATCGTCGACATCGATCTGCCAGAGCAGCTGCCCCTTGGAAGGAACCTGCACAGGA
Organism: Bacteroidales bacterium; assembly: GCA_004552965.1. Lineage (GTDB taxonomy): Bacteria > Bacteroidota > Bacteroidia > Bacteroidales > UBA932 > Cryptobacteroides. The sequence continues at coordinate 55,102 of SFMU01000001.1, forward strand.
ACTGCGTGAGGGTATTTCTTCGAATATTCCTCCACGTCGAACTTCGGCATCTCCACAACAGGCCTGGTGACCACGATCGGTGCTCCGGCCTTCTTTTTGAGATCCTCGAGTTCGGTGTTGAAACGCTGCTTTGCTACACCGCTTCTATAGTCGCGGTACTGGCGCTCGTGCATTGCGAATTCGAAGAGTTCCTCTTCGTCCTGACCTTCGTCCCAGCCTTCTTCCTTCATCATCTGGCGGAATTTCGGCAACTCATCCGGATACGGATCCTGAGGGTCTCCGGTGTAGAACTCCATACCTTTCTCCTTGGCGAGGGCGACAATCTCCGGGTCGAGCTCTCCCGGAAGCTTGCCCATCTTGCCGAGAATCATTCCCCAGGTGTCCTTGTCGATAGTTGTCCAGCGAGGCTTTCCGTTGAGGATGTTGAGCAGATTCATCAGTGCCGTGTTCTTCACGTACTGGCTGAACGGGGTCACGAGAGGCGGGTAGCCAAGACGTGGCCAGACATATTCAACTTCCTGGAAGAGCTTGACCATCAAGGTGTCAAGGCTGATCTCAGGACGTCCGTGCGCTCTTTCGGTGGCGTTGATCGCATTCTGGAAACCCTTGAGGTCGGCCATCATCGAACCCATCATTCCGCCCGGAAGGCCGCAGCCTACCAGAAGGGAACTCATCCTGGCATTGGCAGGGTTGATCCAGTAGCCGAGGAAGTCGTCGATGAATTTCTGCGTCAGGCGGCGTACCTCCATATAGGCATCCATATTCAGATCCTTGACCAGAAAACCGTCTGCTTTCATCATCTCGCGTATGGTGATGACATCCGGGTGGACCTTGCCCCAGGAGAGGGGCTCGACTGCGACATCAAGGTAGTCGGCGCCTGCGCGTGCCACTTCCAGCATCGATGCCGGAGAGAAGCCAGGGCCGGAATGTCCGTGGTACTGGACCTTGATGTGCGGGTATTTCTTCTTTATGTCGTGGACAAGCCTGCCGAGGGTCGTAGGCCTGCCGATGCCGGCCATGTCCTTGAGGCATATCTCATCTGCTCCATAGGCGACTACCTTGTCGACGATGTCCATATAGTACTCGACGGTGTGGACCGGCGAGTTTGTGATGGAGAGGGCGACCTGGGAAATCATACCGCCTTCCTTCGCGAACTCTACCGAACGTCTGAGGTTGCGGTGGTCGTTGAGACCGCAGAAGGACCTCGCGATGTCGGTGCCCTGCTTTTTCTTGACCTTGAACATCAGTTTCCTGACATCGGCAGGGACAGGGTTCATCCTGAGGGCATTGAGGCCTCGCTCAAGCATGTGGGTCTGGATGCCTGCCTTATGGAAAGGTGCTGTCCATCTGCGGACAGCCGTGTTCGGGTTTTCTCCGAAGAGGAGGTTGACCTGCTCGAAGGCTCCTCCATTGGTCTCGACCCTGTCGAAACAGCCCATGTCGATGATTGCAGGGGCGACTTCTTCCAACTGGTCGACACGTGGGACGTACTTGCCGGACGACTGCCACATGTCGCGGTAAACTAGAGAGAATTTTATTTCTTTTGCCATAGTGCAATTAGATGGTGCGTTGTGAATATGAATCCGTGCCGGAAGGAGGGCGGAGCCGTGGCCCCGGCGCTGCCGTTCCGACTAGCAAATATACGCTTTTCCGCATCATATTCATAAATTTTGTGCAAGGAGAATAATTAGTTAACTTTGTAGGTTATGAAAAAGATATCCATAGGCAATTGCTCCAGATTCATCGCCTTGCTGCTTACTGTTCTCATGGCGGCAACCGGCTGTGATTTTCTCAGGAAGCTGGCCGGAAGGCCGACCTCCGCGGACCTTGCTGTGATGGCGGAAGACCTCAGGGCCCGTCAGGAGGCTGCAGACAAGGCAGCCCGCGATTCTGCCGAAGCCGCCCTCCTGATTGCACGGTACAGGGCTGACTCGACGGCTGCCGCCGAGTATCTCAAAGGCGAGAAGGTTCTGGGTCCTGCCAGGTTCGGCGGTCTGCCCTCCTCCGCCGGCCAGCCGTTGTACCAGATAATCCTTGGGGCCTTCTCGAAGCCTGCCAATGCCGACCGCTTCGCCTCCCAGCTCAATGACAGCGGCTACAAGGCGAACGTCATCCCGTTCGGCAACGGCTTCACGGGTGTGGGAATATGCGGGACCTCGGACATCGTGGTCCTTGCTGCCGCCCTGCGGGAGATCAAAAATGAGGATTTCTGCCCGGAAGGAGTGTGGATTCTTGAAAACAGGCAATGATGCAACTGACAAAGTGATGAGAAAGACACTGCTGAAATACCTTTTCCTGCTGTTCCTCCAGGTCCTCTTCCCGGTGGCTCTGCATTCGCAGTTCCGCCCGGGCGCTTTTGACAACCTGACCGACAGCGAGACCGTCCGTGCCCTGAAAGGCCACGTGGGCACCATCGCTTCCACTATGATGGAAGGCAGGGCCGCCGGCTCGGAAGGGGAGAGACTCGCCGCCGAGTATGTCACCGGTGTCTTCCGCAGCTATGGCATCGACGTGCTCAGCGGAGATGACGGCGACCTTTTCGGAATCCGTCAGGAGAACGGAGACACGCTTCTCTCCAGGAACGTCTGCGCTTTCATAGAGGGCACGGACAAGTCCCTTTCGGACCGTTACATAGTGATCGGAGCCAGGATGGACAACCTCGGGACAGGGACACTTACCGTTGACGGGGAGACCGTCGAAAGAATCCGCTACGGGGCCAACGGCAATGCCTCGGGACTTGCGATGCTGCTGGAAGTCGGCCGTCTGCTGAAGACCAACAACATGATGTTGAGGCGCTCCGTCCTGCTGGTTGCCTTCGGGGCCTCCAGAAAGGGCATGGTCGGTTCCTGGTACTTCCTCAACCGCTCTTTCAGCGATGTGGCCAACATCGATGCGATGATCAATCTCGACATGCTGGGGACCGGTCCGGAGTCCTTCTACGCCTACACCTGTTCCAATGCCGACATGAATGCCATCCTGGAGTCCCTGTCGGGAGGACTGCACCCCATCCTGCCCAAGCTGACCTCCAGCGAGCCATATCCTTCAGACCACCGGGCATTCTATGACAAGGGAATCCCTTCCGTATTCTTCACTTCGGGGGAATATCCGGAGCATGATACCGACCGTGACACTCCTTCCATCATCGATTTCCCGTCGATGGAGAGGAAGCTCGAATATATCTATTCATATTCAGTGGCTCTTGCCAACGGACCGAAACCTATTTTCGATCCGTCCGAGCATGCCCGCTCGCTGTCCGCGTCGAAGGGTGTGATTCCATTCTATGACTGCGACGTGAAGCCGTCCTTCTACGGAAGCGCCGATCCGAAGTTCTTCCTCCAGAAATGGGTCTACACCTACATGAAGTATCCGAAGGAGGCTGTGGAGCAGGGCATCCAGGGTCGCGTGCTGGTCAGTTTCGTCATCGACGAGAACGGCAAGGTCTGCGATGTGACGGCCCTGAAGTCTTCCGACCCTCTGCTCGAGGCCGAGGCTGTCAGGATCATCAGCGGGTCTCCGGACTGGAAGCCGGGCAAGGTGGACGGACAGAAGGTCAAGTCAGGGATGTCTCTCTATGTCGATTTCCGGCTTGAGAAGAACACCGGCAGGAAAAGGAAGAAGTGAAGTGCCGGTAACGGACGAGAAGATAATCAATACAAAAGATAGAAATGGATTACGATTTCAAAAGAATTGAGAGCAAGTGGCAGGCCTATTGGGCAGAGAAAGGCACTTTCAAGTCAAAGGAAGATTCAGGCAAGCCAAAGTTCTATGTCCTGGACATGTTTCCGTATCCATCGGGAGCAGGCCTGCATGTGGGTCATCCTCTGGGATACATCGCCAGCGACATCTATTCCCGCTATAAGAGACTGAAGGGTTTCAATGTGCTTCACCCTATGGGCTATGACGCGTTCGGACTTCCTGCCGAGCAATATGCCATCCAGACGGGTCAGCATCCGGAGGTTACCACGGTAAACAACATCAACCGCTACCGTCAGCAGATGGACCGCATCGGCTTCTCCTACGACTGGAGCAGGGAGATCAGAACCTGCGACCCGGACTACTATAAATGGACCCAGTGGGCCTTCCTGAAGATGTTCGGTTCCTGGTACGACAACGATGCTGACAAGGCGCGTCCGATCGAGGAACTCACCGAAGCCTTCGCCAAAGGCGGAAGCGCAGCCGTAAATGCTGCCTGCACCGAGCACGAGCCGTTCTCTGCAGCTGACTGGGCGGCATTCTCGGACAAGGAAAAGTCGGACATCCTGATGAACTACAGGATAGCCTATCAGGGAGAGACTGCCGTGAACTGGTGCGCCGGTCTGGGTACGGTCCTTGCCAACGATGAGGTCAAGGACGGCCTTTCCGTCCGCGGAGGCTACCCTGTCGAGCAGAAGAAGATGAAACAGTGGCAGCTCAGGGTCTCCGCCTATGCCGGAAGACTTCTCGAGGGTCTTGACAGGATCGACTGGACCGACTCCCTCAAGGAGATGCAGCGCAACTGGATCGGCCGTTCATTCGGCTGTGAAGTTGTCTTCAAGTGCTGGAACGGTGACACCTGCCACGACGTCACCATATTCACAACCCGCGCGGACACGATGTTCGGAGTGACCTTCATGGTCCTTGCTCCCGAGAGCAATCTCGTCGACATCCTCACGACACCGGAGCAGAAGGCCGCTGTCGATGAATATGTCGCCGCAGTCCGCAAGAAGACCGAGCGCGAGCGTATCGCCCAGACCAGGACCGTCACCGGAGTGTTCAGCGGTTCCTACGGTGTCAACCCGCTCACGGGCGAGAGAGTCCCTGTCTGGATTTCCGAATATGTCCTCGCAGGTTATGGTACAGGAGCCATCATGGCCGTGCCGGCTCACGACAGCCGTGACTATGCGTTCGCGAAGAAGTTCGACCTCCCGATCATTCCGCTGATCGAAGGCTGCGATGTCAGCGAGGAGAGCTTCGACGCCAAATCCGGAACGATGATCAACTCGGGTTTCCTCAACGGTCTCGATGTCAAGGAGGCGATTCCTGCCGCCATCGAATATGTTGAAAAGCACGGCCTGGGCCACAGAAAGGTCAACTACAGGCTCCGTGACGCCATATTCAGCCGTCAGAGGTACTGGGGCGAGCCGTTCCCTATCTACTACAAGGACGGTATCCCTACTCCGGTTCCTTACGAGGCCCTGCCGCTCCGTCTGCCGGAAATCGACGAGTTCAAGCCGACCGAGAACGGAGAACCACCTCTTGCAAGGGCAAAGGACTGGACTTATGAAGGCTATCCTCTTGAGACAAGCACGATGCCTGGTTTCGCAGGTTCCAGCGCCTACTATCTCAGGTACATGGATCCGGCCAATTCCGAGGCTCTGGTCGACCGCAAGACCGATGAGTACTGGCGCGATGTCGACCTCTACATCGGAGGTACGGAGCACGCTACCGGCCACCTCATCTATTCCCGCTTCTGGGACAAGTTCCTCTATGACCTGGGCTATGTCTGCGAGGACGAGCCGTTCCGCAAACTGATCAACCAGGGAATGATCCAGGGCCGCTCAAGCTTCGTCTACAGGATCGTAGGCACCAACAAGTTCGTCTCCGTCGGCCTGAAGGACGGCTACGAGACCACTGAAATCCACGTGGACATCAGCCTCGTCCGCAACGACCGCCTGGACATCGAGGGATTCAAGGCCTGGAGGCCGGAGTTCGCCGATGCCGAGTTTGTACTCGAGAATGGTGAATATGTCTGCGGATGGGCCGTCGAGAAGATGAGCAAGTCCATGTTCAACGTCGTCAATCCTGACAGGATCTGCGATGAATACGGTGCCGACACTCTCCGTCTCTACGAGATGTTCCTCGGCCCTCTTGAGCAGAGCAAGCCTTGGGACACGAAGGGAATCGACGGAGTCAACCGCTTCCTCAAGCGCTTCTGGAGGCTCTTCTTCGAAGGAGAGGAATTCTCCGTTTCCGAGGAGGCTGCAACTCCTGCCGAACTTAAGACCCTCCACAAGCTCATCGGCAAGGAACAGGAGGACATCGAGAACTTCTCCTTCAACACCACCGTCAGCGCATTCATGATTGCCCTCAATGAGCTTTCCGATCTGAAGTGCCGCAAGCGTGCCATCCTTGAGCCTATGACCATCCTTCTCTCTCCGTTCGCCCCTCACATCGCCGAGGAACTCTGGTCCCTCCTCGGGCACGAAGAGAGCATCTCGTTCGCATCGTTCCCTGAATATGTTGAAGCATACACCGTCGAGAACAATGCCACCTATGCAGTGTCTTTCAACGGAAAGACCCGTTTCACCGTCGACCTTCCGAAGAGCATGGACAAGGCTGCCGTGGAAGCTGAAGTGCGCGGAATGGAACAGACTGCAAAATATGTCGGAAGCCAGAACATCGTGAAGGTGATCGTGGTTCCGGGCAAGATTGTAAACATAGTCCTGAAATAGCATCATGGCAGTGAAGGGGAGTGTTTCAAGGGTAATCAGGGACTATCTGGTCCTGACGTTTGCGGCTTTCGTGTTCGCATTCGCCTGGGAATGCTTCATGATTCCCAACGGTATGTCGGCCGGTGGCATGATGGGACTCTGCACGGTCCTCCAGTATGCCACCGGAGGTCTTGTGCCGGCGGCATATTCCTATGTCGTCATCAATGCCCTGCTGATTCTCATTGCAGTCATCCTGATGGGCATAGGCTTCGGATTCAAGACCATATATGCCATAGCCGTGTCCACCCTCGCGATGAAGCTGCTTTCCGGGATGGAGGCTCTGCACTGTGTCGAGGGCTCGTTCTTCTATGTACGGGAGACGTTGCTTATCCCTGTCATTGCCGGTTTCCTCGAAGCCATCGGCATCGGTCTGACCATGCGCTACGGCGGAAGCACAGGAGGTACGGACATCATAGCTCTGATGGTCAACAAATACTGGCCGGTCAATCTGAGCCGTGTGTTCCTTTACTCTGATTTCGTGATAGTCATCCTTGTCCTGTTCCTGCCCGACAAGACCTTTGCGGACATGATCTACGGTTTCGTGGAGATTACCTCCTTCATCCTGATGATAGACATGGTGGTCGGAGGACAGAAGTCCTATCAGCTTATGGTCTTCTCCGAGAAGAACAGCCAGATAGCGGATTATATCTGCAATGAACTCGACAGGGGAGTGACCGTCATCCAGGGGATGGGATGGTATACAAAGAAAAACAGGGACATACTTCTTATCATGCTTGACCAGAAGCAGTTCCTTCCTTTGTCCAGAACCATCAAGGAAATGGATCCGAAAGCTTTCATTTCGGTAGCCCCGACCCACAGTGTCTACGGAGAAGGCTTCTCCGAGATAAAGGCCGGACCAAAATTGAATATCAGAAAGAATACTTCAAATGAATTACCGCAAGAATAACAGCGTCCTTTCCACTGTCAAGGAATGGGTGCTGATAACCGTCGGAATTGCCGTCTACACTCTGGGATGGACCTTGTTCCTGACCCCTAACAACCTTTTCGGAGGCGGAGTGACGGGTATAAGCGCAATCCTCCAGTTCGCCACGGGCATCAAGATGGGATACACTTATTTTGTGATAAATGTCGCCCTCCTGATAGCATCCCTGTTCATAATCGGTCCTTCGTTCGGAATCAAGACGGTCTATGCCGTTCTGCTCACCTCGTTTGGACTCAACCTTTTCCAGAGCATCATCCCTCCTGGCATCATACAGGATTTCGCCCTTTCCAACGGCAAGCTGCTCTGTGCGATCATCGGTGGCGCGATGTCCGGTCTGGGAATAGGACTGTCGATCTCGCAGGGAGGCAGCACGGGAGGCACGGACATCGTCGCCCTCATAATCGGAAAGTACAGGAATGTCTCTCCGGGGAAGATCATCATGATCATCGACATCTTCATCATCTCGTCTTCCCTGCTCATCCCTTCCTACGATCCGCAGGGCAATCCTCTTTCCTTCGTTTCCAGAGTCTCTGCGGCAATGTTCGGATTCATCATCGTGACGGTCGCCGGCAACATCGCTGACATCTATCTGGCAGGTTCAAGGCAGAGCGTCCAGGTCTTCATCATCTCCAGGAAGTTCGATGAGATTGCGGACATGGTTCACTCCGAGTTCAACCGTGGAGTGACCGTTCTTCACGGCGAAGGATGGTACACCAAGAAGGAATCCTCGATTCTTATGGTGCTCACCAGAAAGACTGATGTGAATCTCCTTTTGCGCTACATCAAGCAGATAGATCCGAATGCGTTCCTTTCCATCTCGTCGGTCTGGGGAGTGTTCGGACAGGGATTCGACACCATCAAAGGTAACCTGAAATCGAAGGGAATTCCTTCCGGCTTCCAAAAGAAATAGAAATTTCTTAAAGATTCAGAAATAAAATCTTCTACAACCCTCTCCTGGATTGCCTTGGAGTGGGTTTTTTCATACATTGCTGACAGAACTAATTTCCAAGTAAACCTAATTATTATATGGAATCATTATCTTTTATTCCGGCGATAGTATTTTTTGTTTCTTTATCAGTATACGACTATCTTTCATCCAGGGACAGGCACTGTCCACGATACCGGACCAGACTTATGGCTTTCTCCGGAGGTCTGATTCTTTCCTCATGTTTTCTTCTTTCTGACGCCGGGGATGCGGGTGGGTTCTTCTCTGCCCTTGCCGTTTCCGAGGCCTTGATGCTGGCCAGTCCTGGTACCGGCGTCAGTCCGTCACGGACATTGACATATTCAGTTGCATTCCTGGGACTATGTCTTGCGATTGCAGGCGCCGCGTTTGCATTCGGGTGGCTTTCAAAGCCTTCGGTCAAGTTTGTCCATGCCGTACTTGTCATCATGTCAGCCATCTTTTCTATGGGGATGCTCCTGTCCTTCGTCCTGGACCTTTTCGGAAACATCGGGAAACTGATGGACCCTGATGTCCTGTGGAACGTGCTCATGCTTGGCTCTAAACTGGTTCACGGCATCATATTCAATGTCATGATTGCTGTTGCGTACATCTTTATGGCTTCTCTGCCCTGCTCCGGGATGCCGGTGATCTTTCCGTTTCTTCTTTGTGCCCATTCTGTCGTCCTTTTCCTTGCCTCCAGGTCCGGACATTCCTTTCTGGTGCCTGTGCGGCAGGAGGAAGAAATCCGTCTTCTGAGGTCTGATTCCGTGCAAGGGACTGACCAGGATGAGCCGATTCCCGACTCGAGGCTCAAGGTCCTGCATTCAAGGATAGTCGCTTACATGGAGAAGGAACATCCATTCCTGGATCCGGACTTCAGCATGCAGAAGATGGCAAGAGACCTGTACTCGAACAAGCTGTACCTTTCAAAGGCTATCAACTCATTGTCCCACAAGAATTTCCGTCAGTTTGTAAATTATTACAGGATTGAATATGCGAAGGATCTTTTCCGAAAGGACCCCCGGTTGAGAATCAATGAGGCTTCGGACATGTCCGGTTTCCACACGGTTGTGTCCTTCAACATGGCATTCAAGCTCAACACGGGCCAGACTCCTTCCGAATGGCTTCACACAAACATGTTCTCTTGATTCTTTCACATTACTGATCAACTTTTTTTGTTTGAATGTGTCGGCAAGTATGAAAAACGGAAAAAGGGCCGGCTCGGCAGTCATGCAGACTCGCGGGTCGACCCTTGTCATTATTCAGTGTGCCTTGTCAGGGATAACTCATCTGAGCTTGTCCAGGCCCTTCCATGAAGCCGGAGGGGGAGCGATGATGTCCATCTCTTCCTTGCGGACCGGATGGATGAAGCGGATTTCGTGTGAGTGGAGGCAGATTCCTCCGTCGGGATTCGAACGCGGGGCTCCGTACTTGAGGTCACCCTTTATTACACAGCCGATTCCAGACAGCTGGCAGCGGATCTGATGATGGCGTCCGGTGAGCAGGTTGACTTCCAGCAATGAATAGTTTTCTGTGTCTCCTATGTGCCGGAAAGTAAGTCTGGCAAGCTTTGCATCCTTTGTCCCCTCACGGACTATGTAGCTCTTGTTCTGCTTTTCGTTACGGCTGAGCCAGTCGGCAAGTTCGCCTGAAGAAGATTTCGGCCTGTTGCAGCAGAGGGCCCAATAGGTCTTGTGGATCTCTCCTCTCCTGAACATGTCCGAAAGCCTGGACAGGGCTTTGGATGTCTTTGCGAAGACTACGATTCCGCTTACCGGACGGTCCAGACGGTGAGGGACTCCCAGGAATACCTTGCCGGGCTTTGAGTCGCGCATGGCGATGAATGCCTTCAAAGTGTCAGCAAGGCACTCATCTCCGGTCTTGTCTCCTTGGACGATTTCTCCGGGGCGTTTGTTGAAAACCAGGACATGATTGTCTTCGTAGAGGATTCTTGATGCAAGATCCCTGAATTCATCATGTCCCGGTTCCCTGTATTCCATTATCTGTAAAGTATGATTGTCTACTGCTTTTCCTCTGCAGGTACCGGCACCAGTGCAAAACTCAGTTCGCCCTTGCAGCAAAGCTTCCCGTCCACTTCGAGTTTGGCGTTGAAGAAGAAGAGCGGCCCGCGTCTTGAAACGAACTTTGTCGTGACCTCGCAGAGGTCTCCCGGCTTCACGGCGTTCTTGAACCTCACCTTGTCTATTCCTGCATAGAGGGTCATGTGGCCTGGAATGAAGTCTTTTACGGAAACGGCGCAGCTCTGAGCCATGATCTCACAGAGAATGACTCCCGGAACGATCGGATTGCCCGGGAAATGTCCCCTGGTGAAGAATTCGTCTTCTTTGATTCGGTAGGTCGCGTACGCCTCTCCCTCTCCGGTGATTTCCGCATGCTCGATCAGGAGCATAGGCTCCCTGTGGGGCATGAATGATTTTATTTCTGCTAAGTCCATTATTTTCTGAATTACTGAATATGTAGCAATAGGTGCTTCTGCAAGGCAGTCTGAAAAGGACTACGGCTAGTTTTCGCATTTCCTGAAGGCGATGCAGGCATCGTGACCGCCGAATCCGAGTGAGTCGGAAATGCCGATGGTGAGGCCGGCCTCCACAGGGGTGTTCGGAGTGTAGTCAAGATCGAGCTCCGGATCAGGAGTGTCGAGATTGATGGTAGGAGGACATATTCCGTTCCTGACAGCGAGGATGGTTGCGATTGCCTCGGCCGCGCCTGCCGCTCCCAGCAGGTGTCCGGTCATTGACTTCGTCGAACTGATGTGAGCCTTGTAGGCGAAGTCTCCGAGGGCGAGTTTGTAAGCCTGGGTCTCGGCTGCATCGTTGAGATGGGTTCCGGTTCCGTGCGCATTGATGTAGAGGCAATCCTTGTCCGCGTCGAAGCCTCCCTCGTTCAAAGCCAGTTCGATGCACTTCGCCTGGGTTGTTCCGTCTGGCCTTGGAGCTGTCGAGTGGTAGGCATCGCAGGTGTTTCCGTAGCCGACCATTTCGGCGATGATCTCCGCTCCGCGTGCCTTTGCGTGCTCATATTCCTCAAGAACAAGGATGCCCGCTCCGTCACCCATGACGAATCCGCCTCTGTTGGCGTTGAACGGGAGGGATGCATATTTCGGGTCATCTGCCCTGGAGAGTGCCTTGGCGTTGGCGAAACCGGCTATTCCGAGAGGAATGGTGGCGTGCTCGCAGCCTCCGGCTATGATTGCGTCAGCGTAGCCGTGCCTGATGGCTCTGTAAGCCTCGCCGATGGCATTGGTGGAGGTTGCGCAGGCTGTGACCACATCGATTGTCGGTCCCTGGGCGTGATGCTTGATCGCGATGTGACCGGCAGCGATGTTGGAAATCATGGTAGGAATGAACAGAGGTGACACCCACTGGCCAGAGGGGTCTTCGAGGATTTTCTGAGTTTCCCTGACCTGGGTCGTGAAGCCGCCGATTCCGGAACCGACATAGACTCCGAGACGGAAAGGGTCGATGTTCTGTTCCTCTCCCTCCGAGTGGAGACCGGCCTGCTTCATTGCCTGGTATGCGGCTGCAACTCCGTACAGGGTGAAAAGATCCTGCTTTCTGGCGAAAGGCTTGTCGATGCCATATTCTTCAGGGTGGAAATCCTTGATGGTACCGGCGATCTTGACCGGAAGCGGGGTGGTGTCGAAGTCGGTGATGAATTCGATGCCGCAAACACCGTCAAGAAGATTCTTCCAGTATGTCTCTACGTTGTTGCCAACAGGGGAGATGATTCCCATTCCTGTCACTACTACTCTTTTGCTCATTATTTTCCTGATAAGATTATTGATATTCTTGCATTAGGTGGCTCCCGCCTGTGCGGTAGCCGGCTTCCGGGCAAATCTCCGGAATCATGTGCAAAGATATCCACATCCGGCAGACGTTCAAAAGAAATGTGGCGGATGTGACAATCTGTTGGTGAATGGGATTAACGTGTAAGCCTGTCAAGGGCAAGTTCGACAAGCGAGCGGACCTGAGGCTTGTAGTCCGGATTGCTGCTCTTCAGATGCCTGTTGGCAATGGCGCAGCAGACTGTTCCTGCCTTGTGGCCAAGATGTCGTGCGAGACCGGCGACAGCGGAGCCTTCCATCTCGAAGTTGGTTATCCTGTAGCCGTCGAAAGAGAAGGACTCGAAGGTGTCAAGCATGTCCGGCATTGCAAGTCCGAGGCGTACGACCCTGCCCTGAGGCCCGTAGAAGCCGGGAGCAGAGATGGTGACACCCTTGACCGTGCAGCCCTCGAAGCGGCTGATCAGGTCTTCGCTGGCTTTTACGAAATATGGTGACGGAAGATTCTCGTTCCACCCTGTGTGCTTCATGAAGGCTTTTTCCATCGGCAGATTGCTGATCTCATCCCTTCCGGCGTACCAGTTCAGGAGGCCGTCGCATCCGACGGAGTAGTGTGAGAAGATCGGGCTGCCGAGGGGAATGTCCGGCTGGATGGCACCTGTGGTTCCGATTCTCAGGATCGTGAGTTCCCTGTGCCCGGCTTTCGGCTCGCGCGTGGCGAAGTCCACATTGGCGAGGGCATCCAGTTCCGTCATGACGATGTCGATGTTGTCGGTTCCGATACCGGTAGAAAGCACGGTGATCCTCTTTCCGTTGTATTTTCCGGTGGTCGAAACGAATTCCCGGGACTGCCTGGTGAATTCGATGTCGGTAAGATATTCCGAGACCATTGCCACTCTGCCCGGGTCTCCCACCAGGATGACGATGTCTGCAAGTTCATCCGGTCTGAGATGGATGTGGAATGCTGAACCGTCTCCGTTGATTATCAATTCTGATTCTGGTATTCTCATATTCGTTTTCTTTTTGCTTTTTATCATGTGATTTCCAAATATAGCAAAAAACGGGCAATCTTCAATCTCCGGTGCGGATGATTATCCTGCCTGCAATGTGCGGGAATCCGAATTATTCTTATCTTTGCATCATGTGGCAGAGATTACAGACATTGTTCCTGGCGTTGGCTACCGGTTTGGTGGTGGCCCTTTTCTTCAGCCTGAAGGCTGTCGTCCCGGGGCCGGAAGGCACCCGTCTGGCCGAATTCACATATTCGCAGAACTTTCCCTACCTGGTCCTGCTGATTGTCACCTCGATCCTGCAGGTCCTTGCCCTGTTCACATTCAACCAGAGGGTTTTCCAGCTGAGGACGGCCACATTGTCGGCAATTGTCCTTGTCGCCTTCCAGGCCTGGCTCGCCGTCGATTTCATGACCTGCTCCGATGAGCTGGTGTTCAGGGTCACGGCGGTCTTTCCGCTATGCGCGGCCATCTTGGACCTCATCGCAGTCCGATACATCCTGCGGGACCAGCTGATGGTCGAAAGCATCACCCGTCTACGTTCGAAAAAGAAGAACAGGTCTTCCAGGAAGGATTCGCTCCCCGGGAAGAACCCGGTTTCGGGCAGCAGGAAGAGTAACTCCTAAGGCACGGGATCGTAGCCGCTTCCGCCCCAGGGATTGCAGCGTAGAATTCTCCAGACAGTCAGCCAGAGGCCTTTGAAAGGGCCCCATTTGCGGAAAGCCTCCAGCGCGTAGGTCGAGCAGGAAGGCTCGAAGCGGCATGTCTTGGGAATATATGGACCTATGCACGTCCGGTAGAACCAGATGAGCGCGAGGAATGGAGAGATGGCTACCTTACGCAGAGTCTGCCGCCATTTGGGAATGCTACTGCTTTCTTTCATATTCATTGGCAATATGGTCCAGGATCTCGCGGACCTGGCTTCGGATCGACTCGCTTTCCAGGATCTCCGCAGAGTTGTACAGGAACATGATCGATATGCCTTCAGGTGGCAGCAGGTGCTTCTGGGTCCGGTAGGACTCCCTCAGTCTCCTTTTCAGAAGATTTCTTTTGACGGCCCTCCTGAAGAACTTCTTGGGAACCGAGACCATGATCCGGTTCTCCTCTTCTCCTGCATCGTCCCCGGAGCCTGTGAGATAACAGAATCTGAGTGATGCCGTCTTCCCCCAGCGACCCTTGGACATCAGGGCCGAAATCCTTGTCTTGCCGCAAAGGCGTTCGCTTTTAGGGAAGGTGTTCATCATCAGGCCTGCCGGTTGTTCTCGAGATAGACCTCTATCGCCTTGGCTACTGAAGGGACTTCCGGGGACGGCGCCTTCATCGCGATTTCGAGTCCGGCATTCTCCATCGCATTGACGATGCTTTTTCCGTAGGCGAGGAACTTGATGTCTCCCTGCCTGAAATCCGGATAATTCTCTTTCAGCGACTTGACGTCAAAAGGACTGAAGAGTACAATCATGTCATAGCCGGAAAGATTCTCCTGACTGAGATCCTCCGAAACCGGTTTCACGAACACGGCAGTGGAATAGTCGAGTCCGCGCTCGTCCATCAGGTCGGTCAGCGGGCTGCTGTTGGATGACTCCGACTGGGTCACAAGAAACTTTTCCCCTTTATGCTTCGGACCGATCTGGTCAACAACCGACTGCGGCGTCCCCGTCCCGAAGAAAATCTTGCGCTTGCGGAACACTATGTGCTTCTGGAGATACACGGCAACCGCCTCACTTGTGCAGAAGTACTTCATCGTCTCGGGAATCTTGACTCTGAGTTCGTCACAGAGACCATAGAATGCGTCGATTGCATGGCGTGACGAGAATATGATTGCAGTGTAGTCGAGAATATTGATTCTCTGCGCACGGAATTCCCTTGAAGTGAGAGGCTCTATGTGGAAGAAGGGCTTGAAGTCGATCTCTACTCCGAATTTCTCTTTGAGCGCGCTGTAAGGCGCTGCGTTGTGCGGGGCGTTTTGTGAAATAAGTATTTTGTTCATAGTCATTCTCTGATGCTTTCCTTCAGACGGAACGGGACAGGGTCTCAAAGAAGCATGCCCGGAATTACCAGAATGGCCGAAGGGAGCAATTCAAGTCCGCAAAGATACAAAATTGTCACGAAAGGATTGCAAGCCGATCGCAAAATCTGACCTTTTCTTATGACAAACAGGCAGTATGAGATCCCTGTCAGCCAGAGCAGAATCTTCCTGACCAGAGCCTGGTCGCCCGTCAGCGCAGTCAGAGCCGCTCCTGATGCGAACAGCAGGAAAAAGAGCAGGATGACATAGTTGTAGATCAGTCCTCCGGCCGCCTGGAATGCCTTCGGCCTGGAACCGCCCGGCGTGAACTGCCAATTGAGGAAGGCCCGTATCGGAATCTGCGTGAGGATGACGGCGCAGGTTGCAAGCAGTTTCAGGGAAGGGGAGAGGTCTTTGAATATGTCGGGGTCGTACAGGGAGTATGAATATGCCACTATGCAGACCGGTATGGCAAGGATCAGCGCAATGTGGTTCCTTGACCTGCTCAGCTGGAGACTGTCTTCGAGTTCGATGGCATATTTCCATCTGAAAACGGAACTGAACAGATAGGGGCAGATGTTGTGGAAACTCCTCAACCCGATTATGAAACAGAGGGTGAAGAACACCGCAAGGCCTGCGAAGAGCGGATTGTCCTGAAGCGCGCCCATCAGTTTCCCCTTTTTGCCTTGTAGCCCATTTCGTTAAGAATCCCGGTGACTCTGTCCCGGAAATCTCCCTGGATGGTGATTTCCCCATCTTTGGCCGAGCCTCCGACACCGCATTTCACCTTGAGGGTCTTTCCCAGGGCCGCCAGATCCTCCTGCCTGCCGACAAAGCCGGAAACCAGGGTGACCTGCTTGCCGCCACGGTTCCTGCGGTCGATGGTCACTGTGAGGCGCTGACGTGAAGGCTCCGGTGTCTCCGTCTCCTCTTCGGCGCCGGTACGGTCGTAGGTATATTCGGGGTTGGTGGAATAGACCACGCCGAGTCTCTGTTTCCAGTCGTTGTCCGCTTTCATGTGAATGTATTTCAGGTGTCTTTTTTGCAAAGATAGCGATTCCTTTTGTATCTTTGCAAATTATGGCCGGATGGGTTCGGCCTTCAAATTTGAATATAAAGTATCGCAATGGATAATAAAAGATTCAGGTTGTGGAATCTGCTGACCGGTTGCGCAGTGTTTCTGATTGCAACTGTCACTTACCTGTCCACCATCGAACCTACCGCATCTTTCTGGGACTGTGGTGAGTTCATCGCATCATCCTACAAACTGGAAGTCGGCCATCCGCCGGGAAACCCTGTTTTCCAGCTGATTGCAAGAGCCTTCACTATGTTTACCGGTCCTGACAAGGCCGCCGTGATGGTCAATGCAATGAGCGGTTTGTGCTCGTCCCTGACCATTTTCTTCCTCTATCTGACGATCGTTTTCTTCGCAAAGCGGCTTGTCGTACGCAAGATGGAAGGGGAGGAGGATGCGCCTGCATATTCGCTTTCCCAGGCAATCGCCATCATCGGTTCAGGAGCCGTAGGCGCCCTTGCGTATACTTTCACCGACACTTTCTGGTTCTCCGCCGTCGAAGGTGAAGTCTATGCGATGAGTTCTCTCTTCACCGCCATCGTGGTCTGGGCCATGACCAGATGGTACGAGGCCCCGGACAGGAGGTACGCCAACCGCTGGATCATCCTGATCTCGTTCCTGATGGGCCTTTCCATCGGAGTGCATCTGCTGAACCTTCTCGCCATCCCTATGCTGGTCTTCATGTACTATTACCGGATGCGTGAGGATAAGCCATTCTCCTTGTGGGAACTGGTCAGGATAATGCTCGTCTCGGTGGTGATTCTCGCATTGGTGGTATTCATCCTCGTGCCTTACCTTCCAAAGGTGGCAGCCTATGTCGACCTGTTCTTCGTGAATGTCCTCTCTCTCCCGTACAACACGGGCGCCGCATTCTTCCTGACAGCTGTCCTGGGAGCCTGCTTCTGGGGACTTTTCAAGACTCTGGACAAGGGCAAGGTCTTCCTGAACACCGCCCTTCTCTGCTTCACTACCATCGTCATCGGCTTCTCGCTGTTCACTGTCGTGATCATCAGGTCATCCGCCAAGACTCCTACCAACGAGTACCAGCCGGACAATGCCTTCACACTTGTGAGGTATCTTTCAAGGGAGCAGTACGGAACCGTTCCGCTTCTGTACGGCCAGTATTTCGGGTCTCCTTACGAACTGGAGCCGAGTCACTACTGGGCCCCTGTCGATGGGAAGTACAAGAAGGTAGAGGGTCCGGTCGATGTGAAATTCGATGCTGCCGGCAAGATGATTTTCCCGAGAATGCACAGCACCGACGAGAAGCACGTCAAGTTCTACCAGTATTACATGGACGGCAAGGGAATTCCTGTCGCCGGGACCGATCAGGCCAAGCCGACCTTCGGGGCCAATCTCCGCTTCTTCTTCGATTTCCAGCTCGGATGGATGTACTGGAGGTATTTCATGTGGAATTTCGCCGGCAGGCAGAACGACATCCATGCTCCTTCCCAGGATCCGTTCGTGGGCAACTGGGAGTGCGGAATCAGACCGCTGGATGAACTTCGGCTCGGCAATCAGGACAATGCTCCGGACTGGCTGAAGCACAACAAGGGCAAGAACCATTATTTCCTTCTGCCGCTGCTTCTCGGCTTGCTCGGCCTCATCTTCCAGCTGGACAGGGACAACCGTGGCTGCTGGCTGACATTCCTGCTCTTCTTCATGACGGGAATAGCAATCGTGATTTACCTTAACCAGCCTCCTTTCCAGGTCCGTGAGAGGGACTATGCCTATGCCGGCTCGTTCTATGCCTTCTGCATCTGGATAGGGCTTGGAGTGATGGCATTGTATTCATGGATCGCGAAGGCTGTCAAATCGGAGAAGGCTGCCGTGGCCACCGCTTCAGCAGTTCTCCTTTCCTGCCTTGCCGTACCTGCTCTGATGGCCGCTGAAAACTGGGACGACCATGACAGGAGCAATCGCTACACTTCTGTCGAGATAGCCAGGAATTATCTTAATTCGGTAGGAAAGAATGGCCTTCTGGTTACTCATGGCGACAATGACACCTTCCCTCTGTGGTATGTCCAGGAGGTCGAGGGCTTCAGAAACGATGTCAGGGTCTGCAACACTTCGCTTCTGGGGACCGACTGGTACATCGACCAGATGAAGTATGCCTGTAACAATTCTCCTGCCCTGAAGCTTTCCATCGGACAGAACCAGTATCTTTATGGAATCAATGACTGGATTCCGATCAGCGACAGCCGCAATCAGCCGATTCTCCTTTCAGACTGCATCACGGTGTTCAAGCATCCGGATGCCAAGCTGGTCTACAAGGACGGCCGCAAGATGGACTACTGGGTTTCCAGGAAGATGATTATCCCTGTGAACAAGGAGAACTGCCTTAAGTACGGAATAGTCAGCGAAAAGTTCGCCGAAGAGATTCCCGATTCGATAGTCATCGAGATTCCGAAGAGCAAGAACTATCTCTCCAAGCCGGAGCTTTTCCTGCTTGATTTCCTCTCGACCTATCAGTGGGACAGGCCTTTGAATCTTCTTAACCAGGGAGGGGACCTGAACATTGGCATCAGGGACTATCTCATGTATGACGGATTCTCATGCAGGTTCACCCCAATCCGCAACAAGGTTCAGGCTCTGGATATCGGCAAGGTTGACACCGATGTCCTCTACGACAAGTTGATGCTCCAGTCCTCCTACGATGCCCTAGCCCGCAAGGACTATTATGTCGACTACCAGAATCTCTACACATTCCTCGGAGTCATGTCCATAAGGAATCTCTTCGTCTCTTCTGCCGCCGCTTTCCTCAAGGCCGGTGAATATGACAGGGTGGAAGCCGTTCTGGACAAGTGCCAGGAGGTGATGGATCCTGAACTGTACCCTTATGAGAACAGTATCTATGGCTGGAGTTCCAATGCCCTCTTCCCGATAGAGATGATCAAGGACTACTATGCCATTGACAGGAAGGAGAAAGCCCACCGTCTGGCCGAGACCCTTTATGGACAGATCGAGCAGGTTGTCCTGTTCTATCTGGATTTCTATCCGACGATGAAGGATGAGTTCGAATATGCCTGCAATCTTGTCTACTTTATGACAAACGAGATATCCAAGGCAGGGGATGAGAGCTTCGCAGTCGAACTTTCCAAAAAGTTTTCATCTTTTTTAAATGATAATACCTCGATTGCGGCTCAATGATTCTGACTTCCAGTTTGTAGTTTAATCGCAGGGTCAACTTGCGTTTTGAAATATAAAATTGTTTTGTTCCCGGCTTCAAGGCCGGGAATTTTTTTAGTTTTAAGGACTTTAAATTCTTGGTAATGTCGGATTTAAAACATAAATTGGGCATTAATCAATATATTAACCCTTTATGTTCTAAACGTAAGCCAATGAAAAAAGTAAGATTACTTTTGTTGATGGCAGCAATTCTTGTGCCTGTTCTTCCGGCATTCGCCCAGCAGGTTGTCAAGGGTGTCGTCTTGTCAGAAGAAGACGGTCTGCCTGTACCCGGTGCTTCCGTTGTCGTTAAAGGCAGTACCAAGATAGGTACTGTTACCGACATTGACGGTAATTTCTCCCTTTCGGTTCCCGAATCGGCAAAGACCCTGGTCGTTTCATTCCTGGGTATGCTGGATCAGGAAGTCGCTGTGGCACCGAATCTGAAAATTGTGCTCAAGAGCGACACCGAAATGCTCGAGCAGGTCGTCGTGACCGGTATGCAGAAGATGGACAGGCGCCTCTTCACCGGATCCACGACCAAGGTGGATGCCTCGGAAGCAAAGATCAGCGGTCTTACCGACATCTCACGTTCCCTCGAAGGCCGGGCTGCCGGTGTCAGTGTCCAGAACGTGTCCGGTACTTTCGGTACTGCTCCGAAGATCAGAGTCCGTGGCGCAACCTCTATCTACGGCAGTTCAAAGCCTCTGTGGGTGGTTGACGGCGTGATCATGGAAGATGTGGTGGACGTCAGTGCAGATGAACTCTCATCCGGTGATGTCAACACCCTCCTCTCTTCAGCGATTGCAGGACTCAACTCCGACGACATCGAGAGCTTCCAGATCCTCAAGGATGGTTCCGCAACCTCTATCTACGGTGCAAGGGCGATGGCCGGCGTCATCGTCATCACCACCAAGAAAGGTTCCGCAGGCCAGAGCCGCATCAGTTACACCGGTGAATATACCTACAGGCTCAAGCCTTCCTACAATACGTTCAACATCATGAACTCTCAGGATCAGATGTCCATCTACCAGGAACTCCAGCAGAAGGGCTATCTGAACTATGCAGACGTCTCGAACGCTCCCGACAGCGGTATCTACGGCAAGATGTACAAGATGCTCAGCCAGTATGATCCGGTGACCGGTCAGTTCGCCCTTGCCAATACTCCCGAGGCCAAGGCAGCCTATCTCCGTGAAGCCGAGTACCGCAATACCGACTGGTTTGACCTTCTGTTCACCAACAATGTGCAGCACAACCACTCGGTGTCGGTTTCCTCCGGTAACGACAAGGCTCATTACTATGCTTCCCTGAGTGCCATGGACGACAGGGGCTGGACCCTGCAGAACGGCGTTTCCCGTTACACTGCAAATCTCAACACCACCTACAACATCAGCAAGAAGCTTTCCCTTTCGATGGTCTCCAATGCTTCCTACCGTAAGCAGAAGGCTCCGGGAACCCTTTCTTCCGACATCGATGCTGTCTCCGGTGAGGTCAAGCGTGATTTCGACATCAACCCGTATTCCTATGCACTGAACACCTCGAGAGCTCTCGACCCTTATGAGACTTACACGAGGAACTATGCGGATTTCAACATATTCAAGGAGCTGGACAACAACTACATCGACCTGTCCGTGATGGATTTCCGCCTCCATGGAGAGTTGACCTACAAGCCGTTCAAGAATCTGGAACTCAAGGCTCTCGCCGCTGTGAAGCACACTTCCACATCGTCAGAGCATCATATTCTCGACCACTCCAACCAGGCTATGGCGTACAGGGAGATGGGAACTTCCACCATCAGGAAGAACAATCCATTCCTCTACACCGACCCTGACGACATCTATGCCCTTCCGATCTCGGTACTTCCTGAAGGAGGTATCTATGAGCGTCAGGACAATGCGATGACCGGCTGGGACTTCCGTGCCACTGCAAACTACAACAACACCTTTGCCCGGAATCATATCGTCAATCTTTACGGCGGTATGGAAACCAACAGCGTGGACCGTCATGCGACCTGGTTCAGAGGCTGGGGTATGCAGTATCAGATGGGCGAAATCCCAAGCTATGCCTACCAGGTGTTCAAGAAGGGTGCTGAGGACAATGCCGAGTACTACACCCTGAGCAACCGCCACGAGAGAAGCGCAGCCTTCTTCGTCAACGGAACGTATTCCTACAAAGGCCGCTATACTCTCAACGGAACTGCCCGCTACGAGGGTACGAACAAACTCGGAAAGAGCCGTTCTGCCCGCTGGCTTCCTACATGGAACATTTCCGCAGCGTGGAACGTCCACGAAGAGAACTGGTTCGACAGTGTGCCTGTGCTCTCTCACCTTTCTCTCAAGGCTTCATATTCACTTACCGCAGACCGCGGTCCTTCAAGCGTGACGAACTCCTTTGTCGTCATCAGGTCGGAGAATCCTTGGCGTCCGTTCACTTCCGTCAAGGAGAGCCAGCTGTACATCTCATCCCTGGCAAACTCCGAACTTACCTATGAGAAGAAGCATGAGCTGAACATCGGTCTCGCGCTCGGTCTCCTTGACAACAGGATCAACATCGAGGCGGACTGGTACACCAGAAACAACTTCGACCTCATTGGTATCGCGAACACTGCAGGTGTGGGAGGAGAGGTCCGCAAGTACGGAAACATCGCCTCGATGAAGTCCGACGGTGTCGAGTTCACCCTTTCCACGGTGAATGTGAAGACCAAGGATTTCTCCTGGACTTCCAACTTCATCTATTCGCACACGCATAACATCGTGACCGACCTGAAGACATCCAAGCGAATCATCGACCTTGTTTCCGGCAACGGTTTCGCTCAGGAGGGCTACCCGGTGCGCGCGATCTTCTCGATCCCGTTCAAGGGCCTCAATGAAGAGGGTCTTCCTACATTCCTGGATCAGGACGGCAACATCTCCACGACCGGAATCTACTTCCAGACCTCCGATCCGGAGAAGCTCAAGTTCCTTGAATATTCAGGCAGCGCCGACCCTACCGACGTCGGATCCTTCGGTAATGTATTCAAGTACAAGGGTCTCACTCTCAACATATTCATGACTTACTCCTTCGGAAACGTCGTCCGTCTGGACCCTGTCTTCAGAAAGTCCTACAGCGACCTCGCATCCATGCCTAAGGAGTTCAAGAACCGCTGGACAGTCTCAGGTGACGAGAAGATCACCACCATTCCGGTCATTGCCAGCAAGAACCAGAATTACAACGACACGCATCTGAGCTATGCCTACAATGCCTACAACTACTCGACCGAGCGTATCGCCAAGGGTGACTTCATCCGTATGAAGGAAATCTCCCTGTCTTACGCCCTTCCGACGAGTTTCGTGGAAAAGATGAAGGTCAAGGACGCTTCCATCAAGCTTCAGGCTACCAACCTTTTCCTTATCTACGCAGACAAGAAGCTCAATGGCCAGGATCCTGAGTTCTTCAACACCGGAGGTGTCGCAGTCCCTGTGCCTAAGCAGTTTACACTTACCCTCAAACTTGGTCTTTAATCAGAAAGAAATATGAAAAAGATAAGTCTTGTTTTGATCGGCTCGCTCGCGTTGCTTTTCGCCTCCTGCGACAAGTTTCTCGACACGATGCCTGACAACAGAGCAGAGATAGACAGCGAGGAAAAGATCAAGAGTCTCCTCACTTCCGCTTATCCGGACCATGACTATGTAATGGTCGCCGAGATGCTCTGTGACGATATCGACAAATTCAACAACACCAATGTGAGCGGCCAGTTCTTCGAGCAGCTCTGGCATTGGGAGGACATCACCGAGTCCAACAACGAATCCCCGGAGAACATCTGGAGTGCCTTCTACACGTCCATTTCATCGGCCAACCATGCCCTTGAGGCCATCGAGGCTCTTGTCGAGGAGAACGGCGGCGAGTGGACGACTTCTCTCCGTCAGGAGAGAGCCGAGGCTCTCATGTGCCGTGCCTACTGCCACTTCATCCTTGTGAACATCTTCTCGATGAACTACAATCCGGCCACCAGCGGCAAGGATCTGGGTATCACCTACATGGAGAAGCCTGAAACCTCTCTCGCACCGGTATATTCCCGTGGAACCGTCGCCGAGGTCTATGAAAAGATCGAGAGGGACATCAACGAGGCCATGCCGGACATCAGTGATTCCTACTACAAGGTTCCGAAGTACCATTTCAATCCGAAAGCTGCCTATGCATTCGCTGCCCGTTTCTTCCTTTATTATGAAAAATGGGAGGAGTGTGTGAAATATGCCACCATGTGTCTGGGTGCATCTCCGAAGACAATGCTCAGGGATTATCAGAAGCTTGCCGCAAACAGTACCTCTTTTGCTGCCGCGGGCAATCTCTACATCGCTGCCGAAGAGAACACGAACCTTCTCCTTCTCACTGCATATTCGACCCTCGGAACCACTTTCGGTCCGTACACTACCAACAAGAAGTTCGCCCATGGCAACTATGTGTCCGAGAATGAGACTGCAAAGGCCGAGCAGGTCTGGGGCGGCTCTACCAGCTACTATGTTCCGATGAAGTCATATTCGGGAACCAACCGCCAGTACGTGATCTTCTGGAGACTTCCGTACCTCTTCGAGTACACGGACCCGGTCGCCGGAACCGGATTCTCCCGTTCCGTCTATCCTGCCTTCACCGCTGA
Organism: Bacteroidales bacterium; assembly: GCA_004552965.1. Lineage (GTDB taxonomy): Bacteria > Bacteroidota > Bacteroidia > Bacteroidales > UBA932 > Cryptobacteroides. The sequence goes on from SFMU01000001.1 coordinate 79,154, forward strand.
CGAATGCCTTCTCAACAGGGCAGAGGCCTATATCCTGATGAAGGACTATGACAAGGCTCTTGCCGACATGAATCTCTGGGTCGAGAACTGCATTTCCAAACCGACTCCTCTCACGATCGAGGCTATCCAGGAATTCTACGGCGCCATCGACTATTCATATTCGGATGCCGAAGGTCTGAACTCCACCCAGAAGAAGCATCTCAATCCTGCATTCGCAATCGATGAGGAGGGCTCAGTACAGGAGAGCATGCTCCAGTGCGTCCTGACCATGCGCCGCATCGAGACCATGCCTCAGGGCATCCGCTGGTTCGATGTCAAGAGATACGGTATCGAGATTGTACGCCGTCAGATGGATGCGCAGGGTATCCCTGCCGAACTCCTTGACGTGCTCGGCAAGGATGATCCTCGTCGCGCTGTCCAGCTCCCATCCAGGGTTATCTCAGCCGGAATGACTCCTAATCCTCGTAACAAATAACAGTCCGGAAAATGAAAAAGAACATCATAATCTTATTGACCGCGGTGGTATCGGCTCTTTCGCTTTCTTCCTGCAACAAGGACGAATTGAACCCTGAATCCATCATCACCGTGGACAAAGTTGAATATACCCCGTTCGACCTCTGGCTCAACAAGAACTACGTGGATCCGTACAACATCCAGTTCAAGTACAGGTACGAGGCCATCGAGGCGGATTACAACTATTACACCGTCCCTGCCGACTATGACAATTCCATCATACTCGCCCATCTTGTGAAGTATCTCTGTCTGGAGGCCTATGATGCCGTCGGCGGCATCGAGTTCACGCGCGCGAACTTCCCGAAGATGATTTTCCTCATCGGCGACTATGAGTACAAGAACAACGGTTCCATCGTCCTCGGTACTGCCGAAGGCGGACGCAAGATACTCCTCACCGGTGTGAACTACCTTGACGGTTTCATCGACGACATCGACAAGCTGAACAACTACTACTTCAAGACTATCCATCACGAGTTCACCCACATCCTCAACCAGACCAAGGATATGCCTACCTCCTACCAGTTCGTGACCCCTGCCGACTATGTCGCAGACGAATGGACCAGTGACCAGTTCAAGAATGCTGTCACTGAAGAAGGCACAGGTTATTTGCAGAAGGGTTTCATCAGCGCATATTCCCGTAATGCCTACACCGAGGATTTCGCGGAGATGCTTTCGATGTACATTTGCTATTCGCCGGAGGTCTGGGAGGAATGGTATGAACAGGCTGATTCCTATGACTGCAACGGTTCCCAGCTGATCAAGGCAAAACTCCAGATCGTCAAGGACTACATGTCCCTCTCCTGGGGCATCGATCTGGATAAGCTCCGCGCGACGGTACAGGCCCGTGAAGCCAATGTGGCTGCAGGAAAGATTGACCTTACAAACATTGATGTAGACTGATTATGAAGAAGATATTTGCAATCATATCGATGGCGCTCGCGGTCTTTGCCGCGCAGTCCTGCCTTTTTGAACAGGAAGATCTCTTTGAAGAGTCCTCATCGGTCCGCACTTCCAACCTCATGGAGAAGGCGAGGAAAGCCCTTGTCTCTTCCGAGCAGGGCTGGCTGATGGAACTCTATCCTGAGTCCTCCCAGAAATACGGCGGCTATGCCTTCATCCTCAAATTCGGTGAGGATCAGAAGGTTACCGCATATTCGGAAATTGAGGAAGGTACCTCTACAGGCTATTTCAACATTACGGCAGAAGACGGTCCCGTGCTGATATTCGACACTTACAATGTCATAATGCATTTCTTCGCGACCCCGAACTCTTCACGTTACCAGGCCTATGAAGGCGAGGTGGAATATGTAATTTGCGAGGTTTCTGACAAACTCATCAAGCTTCGCGGCTGCAAGACCGGAAACAGGATCTACCTTCGCAAGTTCGAAGGAAATCCTGAGGAATATCTCGCCAAGGTTTATGCACAATCTGAGATCATCATCATGTCAGGTTTCTCCGGCAGTGCAGGCGGGGTCGACATCAATGCCTCGATCGATATCAACAACCGCCAGGTCAGAGGAACTGCAGGAGAGGAATCCTTCTCTACAGCATTCGCGATTGTCCCTGGGGGCATACGTTTCTATGAGCCTGTCGTCGCAGGCGATGTGACCATTGAAGGTCTCTCGATCGACTCTGAAGGCACGATTTCCATCAGTGAAGGTCCTGCCGCCGGTACAGTCTTCGAGACTCTGTACCCGAAAGGTTACCGACTCTACAATGAATATGCAGGCAAGTACGAGTTCACCTTCAGCAGCGGTACTTTCCCGGTCGAGCTGGTACCTGCAGGTGACGGCAGGAACTACATCATGAAGGGCTTCTCAGGAATCGGGTCCGACGGAGTGTACAATCCTGACAATGAGCACTATGACTGCCTCCTTACCTACGACAAGAGCCTGGGTAACCTCCATCTGACCATCCAGCAGCTGATGAAGGATGGAGAGTACGTGATGTACAATGGGAAATATGTCGGAATCACTCCTGTGGCTTCCTCCAAAGTTGGTGGAACATCAGGTTACCTGTCATTCAACAGCGGTTCCGGAATGATGACCGAGTGGAACGGCGATGTCGAGAATCCGGAGTACGCCTGGGTTGACAACGGACAGTATTCAAGGCCGATCGACACATTCTGGCTCTGTCTCTACACCGGACCTACCCAGACCTCCACGACCCGTTCTTCGGGCAGCGTGCTTCCTGTCGACTACAAGTTCTTCGGTGTCACTCACTTGATGTACAAGCCGACAACTCTCAAAAAAGTAAACGAATAAAGCTGAACAGTAATGAAAAAGATATTTGTTTTCTTCGCGGCAGCGCTCCTGCTGTTCGCCTGCAAGGCTGAAGATCCGGTTCTGGATGATACCTCTGCGGATGTCACTGTCCTGAAGTCAGACGTCCTCTTCGATGCTCTCGGAGGGACCGGTTCCATCACCGTCGAAGACCTTTCCGAAGGACGCCTGACAGCCTTCAGCTCTTCCGACTGGTGCGAGGTTTCTGTCAATGGAAACACCGTCACGGTGACTGCCGACCAGAATGTGAGCCTTGACGGACGTTCTGCAAGGATTTCACTGTATGCCAATGGAAAATCTTCCTATGTAATTGCCCAGCAGACAGGTATGGAATATTCTTTCCTTGACGGAGATTTCCTTGCCGAGATGGAAGGCGGTGTGTTTGACGTAGCCGGAATCTCTACCTTCCCGGTTGACCCTTCGACTGAGTACGACTGGATCAAGTTCGTGGAAACCGACGGCGGCTACAAGCTGACCGTCAGCCCGAATGATTCCGGCAACACCCGTACCGGTACCTTCGTTGTCAAGTGCGGAGACATCGTGACCACTTACACAATCCGTCAGAAGTTCGACAGAGTGTTCAGCGGCAACTACACCCTCGACTATTACACCAGCTCTTCGAAGGCAACTCACAAGACTCTGGATGTGGTTTTCGAGCGTGACGCCGATGATCCTGACCAGTACTACATCTGCGGAGTCTCACCTAGCGGTCACAAGATTCCGATCAAGTACGATCCTTCAACCGACTTGCTTGTCATTCCTAACTGTGCCTATCTCGGTCCATATTCCGAAGGTGTCTGGGAATACACCATCGTGAACTATGCCACCCTTGACTTCAAGAGCAACTATGTCTCCTATTCTCTGCTGGAGGCTTACTACATCTACTTCACATTCAGGTACGAAGCTGGCAAGTACACTCTTGACCTGTACAATTCGGCTCCGATGTTCAACAAGTCGCGAGTCTCTACCGGAGTCTCGATCTACAAGTTCAGCGCAGAGGAGGGTGTGACTCTGAGTTCAGCCAACAAAGTAGGAAGCGTCATCGGTCTGATTTTCCCGACCTTCACACAGCAGTAGGTCGCCATTCATGATACTTTGAGAGACTGGCTGAAAGTCGATATGACTTTTGGCCAGTCTCTTTTTTGTCGTTTCCGCAGACCTGCCGCGGCCATCCGGAGCTATCGTCGCAGCCTTACGAATATGCTGAGAGGGAGGTTTTTGCCGAACCTGTCCTTGAGCACCAGCTCGCCGGATTCAAGAGCCGCTTCCGGACCGAGTCCGAGAGCTTCCCGGACTACAGTCTCACCGAGGACCGAAGAGAATCCGTTGGAATACAGGTTCAGTACGAGGAAACTGTTTTCTGGCTCCAGGATCATCCCGACAGTCTTCATCATGTCGAAAAGGCACTCGTCGAGTTTCCACTTTTCACCGTCAGGTCCGTGTCCGTAAGCAGGAGGATCAAGGATGATTCCTTGATACCTGTTCCCTCTTTTAGCTTCCCTTCTTGCGAATTTCATGGCATCTTCGACTACCCAGCGTATTCCGTCCAGCCCGCTGTTGTCCTGGTTCTCGTGAGCCCAGGTCACGACCTGCCGCACCGAGTCGAGATGGGTCACGTCAGCTCCTGCAGCTTTTGCGGCCAGAGATGCCGCTCCGGTGTAGGCAAAGAGGTTCAGCACCTTGGGAACCTTTCCTGTCGCGGTGGCAATCGCGGAGGTCTCGCGGTAGATATATTCCCAGTTCGGAGCCTGCTCCGGGAATACCCCGACATGCTTGAAGGACGTCAGCCCGAGCCTCAGCCGGAAAGAAGGACCGCCCGAGTAGCTGATCCACCACTGGTCCGGCATCTTCCTGAGCCTTTCCCAGATGCCGCTGTCTTCTTTGCCGGCTTTCCCGAAACCGGCTCCGGGTGTGAATCTGGTGTGGCACAACCTGTTCCACTCCAGGTCGGTCATACTTTTGTCCCACAGCGCCTTAGGCTCGGGACGGGCCATTATGAAATCCCCGAATCGTTCGAGTTTCGCTCCTCGTCCGGAGTCGATGAGTTCGTAATCCTTCCAGGACTGTGATGGATATTCTATTGTCATGGTGGCAAAGATACTTCAAATTCCGTCATTTATCATCTTTTTTGTATATTTGCAAGATTACAGAATGAAAATTTTGATTTTTAATTCATAAAAACATGCAACAGCACATTGATTCCTACGACTTCGCCGGCAAGAAGGCGATCGTCAGAGTTGATTTCAACGTTCCACTCGACGAGAACTTCAACATTACTGATGACACACGTATCCGCGCAGCCCTTCCTACTCTCAAGAAGGTGCTTGCAAGTGGCGGTGCCCTCATCATCATGTCACATCTCGGACGTCCGAAGGGAGTTAACCCGAAGTTCTCCCTCAAGCACATCATCGGTCACGTGTCAGAGTGCCTCGGTGTTCCTGTACAGTTTGCTGAAGACTGCCAGGCCGCTGACGAGCAGGCCGCCGCATTGAAGCCTGGTGAGGTTCTCCTTCTTGAAAACCTCCGCTTCTATGCTGAGGAGGAAGGCAAGCCAAGGGGTCTCGCAGAGGATGCCACCGACGAGGAGAAGAAGGCTGCAAAGGCTGCTGTCAAGGCCAGCCAGAAGGAGTTTGTCAAGAAACTCGCTTCCTATGCAGACTGCTACATCAATGACGCTTTCGGTACAGCTCACCGTGCCCATGCATCTACCGCCCTCATCGCTGACTATTTCCCTCAGGACAAGATGTTCGGCTATCTCATGGAGAAGGAGGTTAAGGCCATCGACAACGTCCTCAAGAATGCTGAGCATCCTTTCACTGCCATCATCGGCGGATCGAAGGTTTCCAGCAAGCTCGGTGTCATCAAGAACCTTCTTTCAAAGGTTGACAACCTTATCATCGGCGGCGGTATGGGCTACACCTTCATCAAGGCCCAGGGCGGCAAGATCGGCATGTCCCTCCACGAGGATGAACTCATTCCTGATGCACTCGAGATCCTCGCCGAGGCAAAGGAGAAGGGCGTGAATCTCTCTCTCTCAGTCGCAACCGTTGCTGGACAGGAATTCAACAATGACACTCCTCGCCAGGTCTTCGACATATTCAACATTCCTGATGACTGGGAGGGTATGGATGCCGCACCGGAGTCTCTCGAAAACTGGAAAAAGATCATCCTTTCTTCCAAGACCATCCTCTGGAACGGTCCTGTCGGTGTCTTCGAGCTGCCTAACTTTGCAAAGGGCACAGAGGCCATCGCTACCTATGTTGCCGAGGCAACCGAGGCTGGAGCATATTCACTGGTCGGCGGTGGCGATTCTGTAGCAGCCGTCACCAAGATGGGCTTCGCCGACAAGGTCAGCTATGTCAGCACCGGCGGTGGAGCAATGCTCGAGGCAATCGAGGGCAAGACTCTTCCTGGTGTAGCCGCAATCGAGGCATAAGCATCCCGCCATGAGCATTCTCGCAATCAACTGGAACGTGGATCCTGAACTGTTCAGGATAGGATCATTCGCCGTCAGGTGGTATGGTCTGCTCTTCGTGTCGGGCTTTGTCCTGGGCTACTGGATGTTTACCAAGTTCTTCGAAAGGGAGAATGTTGACAAGAGGATTCTGGATCCGCTGCTTTATACATTGCTTCTGGGCACGCTCGTGGGAGCGCGCCTGGGGCATTGCATATTCTATCAGCCGGACTATTATTTCGGCTCATGGGATGGTTTCCTGGAAATATTCCAGGTCTGGAAAGGTGGCCTTGCAAGCCATGGGGGGACCATCGTGCTGTTCTTCTGCATGATGTGGTTCGCCCGGAAATACGGTCCGAAGAACAATTTCGACTTTGTGTGGATTCTTGACCACCTGTGCATTGCCGTGGCCTTTGCCGCGACCTTCATCAGGCTCGGGAATCTTTTCAATTCCGAGATTTACGGCGATGTCACCTCCCTTCCGTGGGGATTCGTGTTCGAGCGCAGGGGCGAGGTGGAGCCCAAGCATCCTACCCAGCTCTATGAAGCCCTGAGCTACTTCCTGTTGGGAATATTCCTTCTGTGGCTGTACGTCAAGAAGCTGGATAAGGTCTATCGCGGCACTTTCATCGGCATATTCTTCATTGTGTGCTTCGGAATGCGTTTCATCATCGAATTCATCAAGGAGCCTCAGGTCGAATTCGAGGAAACCATGCTGCTCGATATGGGTCAGATACTCAGCATTCCTTTCATCATTCTTGGAATTGGTTTCCTTGTCTATGCCTGGAAGAAGAAACAGCCGGCACGTGCTGTAAGACAAGTGCCCCAGTCACCGAAGCCAACGATGACACATTATGCCAAGAGCTTGAATGATTGACAGTTACGCCTCCCTTGAATCGGGAGGCTTTCTTTTTTTCAAATTAATATGCTGTCATTTTGCCGTGTGGCACGGATTTGGTAAAATATCAACTGCTATTTTATTAGGTAATTATATAACAAATACGAAAGATGAACATGATTTTTATGCGTACGTTGCTGATAGCAAGCTCGTTGCTTGTGGCGGTGCAGATGTCCGCCCAGCTTCGTACGGATGCGGTGCTTGAAGAAACGAAGGACACATCCACAGTTGTTCTGACCTTGGATGATGCCTTGAAGATTGCGCTGAGCGAAAATGTGTCAGTCAAAGTGGCAGACAAGGAAATCCAGCGCTATGAATATGCCAGAAAAGGCTCATACGCCTCTCTCTTTCCTCAGGTTGACGGTTCCGGCTCGTATCAGAGGACTATCAAAAAGCAGGTTATGTACATGGACACCGATAGCGGAAGCGAAGATGGAGGCGGATCGATGGGAATGTTCTCTTCCCTGATGCCGTTCATCCAGAGGGTCAATGAAATGTCCGTGGCTGCCGGGCTTCCTCCTGTGTCGATGGATTCGGGCGAACAGAGTTCGGCCAGTTCGGGCGGTTTCGCCGTGGGACGTTGGAATACCTTCAATTATGGAGTCTCCGCTTCTATGCCGATTGTCAACTTCCAGCTCTGGGAGAGCATAAGGATTTCGGGACAGAGCGTCGATCTGGCTGTGGAGAAGGCTCGCGCCTCCCGTCTGGACATGGTGACACAGGTAAAGCAGGCCTATTACGCCGTTCTCCTCGCCAAGGAAGCATTCGGGGTTTACAAGGATGTCTATGAGAATGCTGTTGAAAACTATTCGATGACCGAAAAGAAATTCAACGCCCAGAAGGCCTCGGAACTCGATCTCCTGAGGGCAAAGGCCAACGTTGCCAATGCCATTCCCAATGTCTACAATGCCGAGAGTTCCGTCATCCTTTCCCTTTGGCAGCTCAAGGCAGTGATGGGAGTGGACCTGGACATGAATGTGGATGTTGCCGGTTCCCTCGAGGACTATTCCGCAGAAATGCTTGCCGACATAGTGGAGAATCAGGATCCGTCTCTTGATAAGAACACTACCATGAAACAGCTTGCAATCCAGGCTGAACAGCTGGCCTCCACCGTAAGGCTCAAGAAAGCTGCATATCTCCCGACTCTGTCAGCGATGTTCAACTACAGCATGATTGCGATGACCAACGACTTCAAGTTCAGCCAGTACCAGTGGTCTCCATATTCATACGTAGGCTTCAGCCTTTCCATTCCTATCTTCTCAGGCGGCAAACGTCACAGCGAGGTACGCCAGGCAAAGGTGCAGGCTGACCAGATGAATCTGCAGATGGTTGACACCGAGAGACAGCTCAGAATTTCCATCCGTCAGTATCTCAATACTATGGAAACCAACATGAACAGCTATTATGCCGCTTCGGATGCTGTGAATGTCGCCCAGAAGGCTTATGACATTGCTGCCAAGTCTTTCAATGTAGGTAAGAGCACGCTCACCGATCTCAATGACGCGCAGCTGACCCTTACCCAGGCGAAACTCAGCCAGAGTCAGGCTGTCTACAACTTCGTGGTGGCCAAGTCCAATCTGGAAAAGACCATCGGTTTCGATTTTGCCGAATAGCATCGGTTTTATTTGATTGAAAAATATACATCAGACAATGAACAAGATATTCAGAATTATCGCCTTCGCCCCTGCTGCCGTACTCATGGTTGCCTGCGGAGGCAGCAAGAAGACCGGAAGCAATGAAATGTCAGCTCCGGCAGAAGTACGTGCCATTCTTGTCGACACGGCACAAGCTGTTCTGGCTCCGGTTCCTCACACCGAGACCTACACTTCCACAGTTGAAGCATATGCAGTGAACAATATCGCACCTCAGACCGGTGGCAGAATCGAAACCATAAAAGTGGATGTCGGCAGTTTCGTGTCAAGGGGACAGTTGCTTGCTACCATGGATGCATCCCAGCTTGACCAGTCCTATCTCAAGCTTGTCAATGATTCTACCGAGCTTGCCCGTCTGAAATCCCTCTATGAGGAGGGCGGTGTCTCCAAATCGGACTATGATGCTGCCGAGATGGCCTACAAGGTCAGCCGCAGGTCATACAACAATCTCAAGGAGAATGCGTATCTGACCTCACCGATTTCCGGTGTGGTGACAGCCAGGAATTATGACAAGGGTGACATCTATCAGGGCAATCCGATATTCGTGGTTCAGCAGATCACTCCTGTCAAGCTTCTTGTCAGTGTCTCCGAGTCGGATTACACCAATGTAAAGGTCGGCAACACTGTGTCAATCGTAGCGGATGCCCTTCCGGGAAGTGTCTTTTCCGGCAGGATAAACAAGATTTACCCTACAATCGATCCTACCTCGCACACATTCATCACGGAAGTTCTCGTGAACAATGCGGACAGGGTTCTCCGTCCGGGAATGTTCGCCAGGGTTACCATCGAGTTCGGCGTCAGCGACAGCATTGTCGTTCCTGAAGAAGCTGTCTGCAAGATTCAGGGCTCCGGCCAGAAATGCGTCTATGTCATCGGAGAAGGCAATCAGGCAAAACTCACTTTGGTCAAGGTCGGCCGTCTGTTCGACGGACTCTATGAGATTGTCGAAGGTTTGAATGCTGGCGATGTGGTCGCAACAAAGGGTAGCACCAGCCTCAAAGACGGTGCAGAGGTCTCCTTTGCCGCTAACAGATAGGAGGACTGCTGATGAGTATCTACAGAAAAGCGGTGAACAATCCGGTCACGACCTTGCTGTTGTTCATGGTGTTCGTGATTTTCGGTGTGTTTTCACTCTACAACACTTCTATTGCTCAGTTTCCTGACTTTGATGCCAATGTGGTGATGGTCATGTCTTCGTATCCGGGCGCCAGCGCCTCGGATGTCGAAAACAATCTGACCAAGACTCTGGAAAATGCCCTGAACGGTGTTGAAAACCTGAAGAACCTCACTTCCAGGTCGAAGGAGAACACTTCAGTCATCATGCTCGAATTCGAGTATGGTACCGACATCGATGATGCCTGCAACAACATCAGGGACAAACTGGACCTGATAAATACATCCCTTCCTGACGGCGCATCCGTCCCTGTACTTTTCAAGTTCGGTATGGATGACATGCCGGTACTGATCCTTTCGGCCACAGCCGACGAGAGTATTTCAGGTCTTGACAAGATACTGGATGACAAACTGGTCACTCCGCTCGGCCGAGTCAAGGGTGTGGGTACGGTTTCGGTATCCGGTGCCCCTGCAAGAGAGGTCTTCGTCTATTGCGATCCTCACAAGCTGGAGTCCTACGGCCTCACAATCTCGGGAATATCCCAGATCATCGCCTCCGAGAACAGGAACATCCCTTCGGGAAGCATTGACATAGGCAAGGAAACCTTTACCCTCAGAGTTGAAAAAGAGTTCAAGGATCCTGCTGAACTGAATGACATCGTCCTCTCTTCCAAGGATGGGAAACTGGTCTACCTCAGGGATGTCGCTACCGTAGTCGACGGACAGGAGGAGAAATCCGAAGAGTCTTTCACAAATGGCGTCCGTTCGGCGATGATTGCTGTCCAGAAGCAGTCCGGAGCCAACACCGTCAATGTTGTCAAGGGCGTGAAGAAGAAACTTGAGGACATCAAGCCTTCTCTCCCTTCCGATGTCGAAGTTTCAGTCATTGTCGACAGTTCCGACAACATCATCAACACCATCAACTCCCTCAAGGAGACAATCCTCATCACCCTGCTTGTCGTGATGCTTGTCGTGTTCGTCTTCTTGGGAAGATGGAGGGCCACCTTCATAATCGTCCTTTCGATCCCTATCGCGCTCCTGGGCTCGCTGGTCTATCTTTTTGCCACCGGCAACACCTTGAACATCATTTCTATGTCCGCGCTCTCCATAGCGATCGGTATGGTTGTGGATGATGCGATCGTGGTTCTTGAGAACATCTCCACCCATCTTGAAAGGGGTGAGAAACCTAAGGAGGCCGCCGTCCATGGAACTTCCGAAGTGGGTATTTCCGTCATTGCATCGACTTTGACCATGCTCTGCGTGTTCCTGCCGCTTACGATGGCTACCGGCATGGCCGGCATCATGTTCAAGCAGCTTGGTTGGATCGTGGCAATCATCATGATCATCTCCACGACCGCCGCTCTGACACTTGTGCCGATGCTCTGCTCGCTCTTCCTGACTTCCAAGCCGAAGACCGGCAGACTGCACACGATGCTGTTCACTCCTATCGAGAAAGCCCTGAACTGGATTTCCACCAAATATTCGAATATTATCGCCTGGTGCGTTGTCCATCGCAAGACTGTGGTCTTCTCTGCATTCGGTATCCTTATTCTGGTCTTCGCTCTCTACATTCCGACAATGAAGACTGAATATTTCCCTAATTCCGATGCGGGCCGTCTTTCTGTGTCGATCCAGCTGCCTGTCAGCACACAGCAGAGCGTGACTGCCGAATTCGCCAAAGATTTCGCAGAGCGTCTGAAGAGAGAGATTCCGGAAATCAAGGTACTCCAGTACCGCTATGGCCAGCCTAGCTCGGACAATGTGTTCGGAACCATGAACACGAACGGAGACTACATCATCTCGATGAATATCAACCTCGGTTCGATGGAAGACCGTGACCGTTCATCCACGGAAATCGCCGAAATCATAAGGAAAGATCTCAAGGAATATCCTGAAATCAAGAAGGGAACCGTTTCCGAAGGTGGCGGAATGGGCGGCGGCGCCTCCGTCGTGCTGGAAGTCTACGGCTATGATTTCGATGAGACCGACCGCCTTGCATCCCTCATCAGGAATGAGATGCTCGCGGACGAAAACTTCTCCCAGGTTGTCCTCAGCCGTGATGACTACACTCCTGAGTATCTGGTCGATTTCGACAGGACCAAACTTGCCCTTCACGGTCTCAATTCCACTACTGCTGCGGCTGCTTTCAGTTCTGCGATGAGCGGTTCGGTCGGTTCATTCTACCGTGAAGAGGGAGAGGAATACAACATCCGCGTCATCTTTGACAAGCATTTTCGCTCAAGCATCGAGGACATAGAGAACATTGTCATCTACTCTCCGACCGGCGCTGCTGTCAGAATCAAGGATGTGGGTACCGTAGTTGAATCCAAGGTTCCTCCGACAATCGAAAGGAAGAACAGGGAAAGGTACATCACCGTCACCGGTATCGTATCCCTCGGTCACGCCCTCAGCGAGGCTGTTGAGGTCACAAACCGCATCCTTGCCAAGACTGACATCCCGTCCAACATGTCGGTAGAGATGTCGGGTGACTTCGAGGATCAGCAGGAAATGTTCTCCAGCCTCATCCTCCTGATGGTTCTCATAGTCCTGCTTGTGTACATCGTGATGGCATCCCAGTTCGAGTCCTTCATGAGTCCGTTCGTCATCATGTTCTCCGTGCCGTTCGCCTTCGTGGGAGTCTTCATGGGACTCGGCATTACCGGAACACCGCTTGGAGTGATGGCGATGATCGGTATCATCATCCTGCTGGGTATCGTCGTGAAAAACGGTATTGTCCTCATCGACTACACCATCCTCATGAGGGAGCGTGGAATGAGTGTCATCGAAGCGACGGTGACAGCTGCGAGAAGCCGACTCCGCCCTATCCTCATGACCACCCTCACTACCGTCCTCGGTATGCTTCCTATGGCTCTTGGCCGTGGAGAAGGCTCCGAAATGTGGCGCTCGCTGGGTATGACCGTCTGCTGGGGACTTTCCATCTCCACCCTTGTCACCCTGATTCTCATTCCTACCATCTACTGCATCTTTGCGACAAGGCAGGAAAAGAAAGCAGCGAGACTGAAGGCTTCAACAAATATCAAACAATAGAGAGATGAAAGCAATATTCATAGCATACAACCAGGCCTACGGGTCTGAGATAGTGGAACTTCTGGATGATTTCGGACAGCGGGGCTTTACCCAGTGGCAGGACATCCAGGGCAGGGGAGGAATCGACGGCGAGCCTCATTACGGAGACCATGCCTGGCCTACCCAGAACTTCGCCATCCTGACAATTGTTCCCGATGAAAAGGCGGAAGCCTTGATGGAGGCTCTCAGGGTGAAGGATGAGACTTACCCGAACCTCGGTCTGAGGGCATTCTCCTGGAACATAGAACAGGCAGTCTGACCTGTTTGATTAAGTCATCAGAATTGTTATCTTTGTGTCTGGAATGGGGGTAGTCTCCATTCCGGACTTTTTCTTTTTTTTTCAATAGACTAAGCAATGGAATTAACAGCAACAAATCAGAATTTCGCCGAGATCATTTCCGGCAATAGCGTAGTAATGGTGGATTTCTGGGCAACCTGGTGCGGCCCTTGCCGTGCCCTTGCTCCGACTGTGGAAGCTGTGGCTTCCGAATATGACGGGAGAGTCACAGTGGTGAAATGCAATGTCGACGAGTGCGAGGACATTGCCATGGATAACGGCATAAGGAACATCCCGACCCTTATCTTCTTCAAGAACGGAGAGGCTGTCGCAAGGCTTGTCGGCAATGTGAAAAAGGATGAAATCACATCCCGGCTCGATTCTCTTCTCTAATCTTTTTTACTATGAAAAAGTTACTGTCAGCCATAATGGCCATCGCTCTTGCGTTGTCTGCCGTTCCGGCATCCGCAGGAAACTTTGGCTCTTCGCGCTTCGGCTTTCAGGGAGGCTTGACATCCTCCTCGGCCTCTATCAAGAATTTCGAAACGAAGTCAGTCTCGCAGTATCACGTGGGAGTCACCGCACAGTTTCCTGTCGGAATGGGCTTCTGCATCCAGCCATCCCTTCTTTATCAGGTAAAGGGCATGAGCCTTGACCAGATAGCCGGCAGCAGCGCAGATGATGTCATCAATTCGATCGAGGGAAAGGTCGGCTTCGCGGAGATTCCTGTACAGGTTCAGTGGGGTCCGGATCTTCTTCTCTTCAGGCCCTATGTCTTTGCCGAACCGTTCATCGGTTACAGGCTTCATGAAGAAATCTTCTCATCCAGTGATATCTCCTATGCCGATGAAATGAAGAAACTGGAGTACGGTTTCGGAGTCGGAGCCGGAATCGACATCTGGAAGCTACAGGTGTCCGCCAAGTGGTTCTGGAATATGGGTACCATCTACCGGGGTGAATCCGAATCTCTTGACAAACTGCACGGACTTTCCGTCACGCTCTCGATCTTCTTCTAGAACCAGGACCGCTCCCGTCCCGAAGACGGACAGCGTGAGACACGCCAATGGATATATCTGAAATCAAACGCTTTCTCGGTCAGGACTGGACGGACACGGAGACATTGATCCGCAGATCCCTGGACTCTGACATCGGACTGCTCAATTCGACGAACAGAGCTCTTCTCGCCAACGGCGGGAAGCAGCTCCGTCCCATTCTCGGGCTTCTTGTGGCCAGAGCCTGCGGAGGCGGTTCGGTGGCAGGAGACAGCATCCGTTTCGCTGCGGCATCGGAACTCATGCACAATGCAACCCTTCTTCACGATGACGTGGCTGACAGCAGCAAGGAGCGCCGCGGAAGACCGACCGTCATGTCGATCCTCGGAGGGCCGGCATCGGTCCTTATCGGTGATTTCTGGCTGGTGCGTGCCGTGGAATGCATCCTGTCGGCCGAAAACAGGACCGGCGAGGTCATCAGGATATTCTCGAAGACCCTGTCCGATCTGGCCGAGGGTGAAATGCTGCAGTTGGAAAAGGCCGACAGCGGAGACACCGACGAGAGGGACTACTGCAAGATAATATATTCGAAGACGGCATCGCTTTTCGAGGCGGTCTGCGTCTCTTGCGCTCTTTCCGTGGATGCCTGCCAGGAGTGGGTCGAGGCTGTCAGGGAATATTCAGTTGCCCTTGGCATGGCCTTCCAGATCAGGGACGACATGTTCGACTATTCGGATGAAGCCTCCGTGATCGGCAAGCCGGTGGGGATAGACCTGGATGAGCAGAAGATCACCATGCCGCTTCTGGGCGCCTTGTCTTCCGTCGATGCCGGGAAGGCCGCGCAGATCCGCTCCAAGGTGGTCGCCATACACGGGAATCCTTCCCTGAAGGATGAGGTCCGCAGCTTCGTCCTTGAGAATGGAGGCCTTGAATATTCAAAAGCCCGGCTCTCTGAATATGTTGCCGCAGCGGAGCGTGCCCTTGATGCTCTTCCGCCTTCGGAAGAAAAGGAATTGCTTGCCGGCATAGCTTCATTCACCGCCAGCAGAAACAGATGACACTGGATTCGTTCATAGGCAATGCAGATGCTGTGAAGGCGCTGAAGGGGATGGTCTCGACGGGATGCATCCCTCATGCCATGATGCTCTACGAGAATGACGGCTGCGGGGCAATAGCTCTGGTACAGGCATTTCTGAGCACTCTCTTCGCCGATGAACACAAGGTCGGGGGACTCATCCATCCCGATGTCCACTATGTCTATCCCGTTGCGAGCGGCTCGAAAGTCAGCGAGAAAACCGACAATCTCAGGTCTGAACTCTTTCTGCCCTACTGGAGGGACCTTGTCAGGGAAAATCCCTATGCTCTGGAGCAGGAGGTCAGTTCCGCTTTCGGAATTGAAGGGAAGCAGACTGTCATCAACAACGCCCAGGCGCGGGAAATCCTGGAGACGGTCTTCCTTTCTTCGGTGGAAGGCGGCTACAAGGCAGTCGTGGTCTATCTGCCTGAAAAAATGAATGCTGCTGCAGCGAACAAACTTCTCAAGGCGGTGGAGGAACCTCCTGAGAAGACCTTGTTCCTGATGGTCACCCATGCTCCGGAGAAGGTGATCCAGACCATTTCCTCCAGATGTCAGATGATCAGGGTTCTTCCAAATTCGAGGGAAGAGATCGCCGCAGTGCTGGAAAGCGTTTTCGGCAAAAGCCATGAGGTGGCCCTCAGGGCCGCTTCCTTTGCAGGAGGCAGTGTCGGCCAGGCACTTTCCGGGATGCGCGAATCCGAGGAAACCGAAGCGCAGAAAGCTCTTTTCGGCCGTCTGATGGATTCCGTCACTTCCCGTGATCTTTATGCAGTGCTCGAATGCGGAGATGCCATGGCCGCTCTTTCTTCAAGGGAAAAGCAGAAAGCTTTTTGTAAATTTGCAGGTGAATGCCTGCGGAAGATTTTCCTCATCCAGCAGGGTTTGGGCGACATGGCCGCTCTCTCCGCTGATGAGTCGGCATATTATTCGTCTCTTGCCGGGAAACTGAAGAAGTCTTTCCCGCGATTGGCCATCGGCTGTCTGGACAGGGCCGTTATGCTGATTGACCGTAATGTCAATCAGAAGATCCTGTTCAGCGAGATGGTGGGACGCATTTACTACAATTCGTGATGAAAATGAACAACAATATCGATTCAGAGACCATACGCTTCGATTGCAACAGGGGCTGCGCGATAACCAGGGACAGCGAAACCGGGGCAACGGAATGCAGCTACCGTGTCGGCTGCTGCAAGCTCGCCGACGTGAACTGGCTCAATGGAGTCCGGCAGGAACAGTACAAGGACCTGTTCGAAGTGCGTTTCAAGAACACCCGCAAGGGGATCTATCTGAATGCCTCCAACCAGGGTATCCGTACCGGTGACCTGGTGGTTGTGGAAGCGGCCAGCGGTCAGGATCTGGGTATCGTGACCCTCGAGGGACCGGTTGTCGGCAGGCAGATGAAGGTCAAGGGCATCAGCCTTGACGACGGGCAGATCAAGAGGATTTACCGCAGGGCAAAGCCTTCCGACATCGAGAAGTGGCAGGAGGCCATCGCCAGGGAGAATGACACTATGATCCAGGCGAGAAGAATTGCCGCAGAACTCGGGCTGGACATGAAAATCGGTGATGTGGAGTTTCAGGGAGACGGTACCAAGGCCATCTTCTACTACATCGCTGACGGCAGGGTGGACTTCCGCCAGCTCATCAAGGTCTATGCTGAAGAGTTCCGAATCAGGATAGAGATGAAGCAGATCGGCGCGCGGCAGGAAGCCGGCCTGATCGGAGGGATCGGAATCTGCGGAAGGGAGCTCTGCTGCGCAAGGTTCATCACCAACTTCCAGTCGATCTCCACTTCTGCGGCGAGAATCCAGGATCTTTCCCTGAATCAGCAGAAACTTCAAGGCCAGTGCGGCAAGCTCAAATGCTGCCTGAACTACGAAGTGGCCAACTACGCCGATGCGATGTCCCGTATCCCGAAGGTGTCGGAACCGCTTGAATTCGAGGATGGACCTGCCTACCTGATGAAGACGGACATCCTTCAGGAAATCATGTATTTCTCCTACGAGAAGGGTTCCCTTGCCAATCTTTATCCGCTCACGGCCGAAGAAGTCCGTGAAGTGATCATGATGAACCGCAACGGAGAGAAACCTGAGTCTCTCAAAGTAGAGGTGGCGCCACAGGGCCCTCAGTTCATATCAGCTGTCGGTGACGACAGCATCACCCGTTTCGACAAGCCGAAGAAATCCTCAGGACGTGGCCGTGGCCGCAGACGCCCGGGCAAGGATGCCAGGCCTCGTCAGGGGGAAGCCAATAACAGGGAAGACGCGCCTAAGTCCTCATCGGAAGACAGGTCTGCGGCCAGGACCGGCAGTGAAACGAGGAACGGACAGGAGGGGAGCGCCGGAAGGGACAGAAGGGACAGACGCCGCAATCCGAGAAAGCCGAAGTCTGAAACCAATCAGTAACAGAACACCGTGCTGAAAAAGGTCAAATTGATGTTTCTGCCGGTGCTGACGCTGCTTTCCTGCTGCGCCGGACCTCCTTCCGTGGAACCTTTCATCACGAGGGAGAAGGCTGAATACGGGGATACATATTCATTTGACCTGGACATCTCCGGGGACTGCTCCCTGGGCTTGTACACGAGGATGGAGAGGAAGCCTTTCGCAGCCTATCCCTCTGACAGCCTGGATCTTGGAATAAGGTGGATCTCGCCGGCAGATTCTTCTTTCCTGGATCATGTCGTGCTTTCGCTCTCCGAGCCGGCCGATTCGACCTATTCCGCCAGGGACTACATATTCAGTTACATCGACTCTGTGAAGGTCAGCGAATATGGCAGGTGGCGGCTGCGCATTCAGGTCAGAAACAATCCTGAAAGCATCCGCGGACTTGGAATTATATTAACCTACAGATAGCATGGGACACGACAAACTGAGAAAATTCGCCGAGAATGAGACTTTCGCCTGCCTTCTGCAGCCGGATGCCGCATCAGTCCTCGACAAATCTGCCGATCCTTCCGGGGGGCTGGTCCTCAGGGATCATCCGATAAAGGGGCAATGGAATGCGAAGATGTTCGCCTCGCCGGCTCCGATTGTCCTGGAACTTGGATGCGGCAAGGGAGAGTACACGATCGACCTCTCGCGCCGTTCCCCGTCGGCCAACTACATCGGAGTCGACATCAAGGGCGCGCGCCTGTGGAAGGGCGCCAAGACAGCCACTGAGGAGCGGCTGCCGAATGTCGCCTTCCTGAGGACCAGGATTGAATTCATCGATGCCTTCTTCGCTCCGGGCGAGGTTTCCCAGATCTGGCTCACTTTCTCCGACCCCCAGCTCAAGAGCGAGAACTGCCGTCTGAGCAGCCCTGTGTTTCTGGAACGCTACCGCCGCTTCCTCAAGCCGGGAGGAATCATCCACCTCAAGACAGACAGCCGCTTCCTGCATGAATATACCAAAGCCGTCATTGCCGAGAACGGCCTGACCCTTCTCGCCTGCACGGACGACCTCTATGGGGAGGGGCGCCAGTCGGTGCCGGAGAGCCGCCTGAAGTCCGTCTGCGGCCAATCGGCCGTCGATGCCCTTTTCGAGGTCCGGACCTTCTACGAAAGGATGTTCATGGAACAGGGCTACAAGATCACCTACCTGAGTTTCGTGATTGACCACGAGGGAGCCTTCCGCAGCCCGGAATCATTCGACTCCGACTACTGGCGCTCCGTCGAGGGGCCGAGGCATTTCGCCCATGCTCCCGGGAAAAAGAAAACCAAAGACTGAATATGATATGGAACGTCTGAAACTGACAGTCCTGAGCAACAGGCAGCTGGCCTGCGGAATCTTCGGGATGAAGCTTGGCGGATGCACGGCGGAATGCCGGCCGGGCCAGTTCGTCAACCTCGAACTGGATGGGTTCTTCCTCCGCAGACCGATTTCTGTCTGTGACTGGAAGGACGGAGTCCTGACCCTTGCCTACAAGGTCGTGGGGGATGGTACTGCAGCAATGGCCCAACTGCCCGAAGGAACGGTTGTCGACACCCTTGTCGGCCTGGGCAACGGATTCGACACTGATGTCCCTTGCCGGAAAGCTCTTCTGGTCGGCGGAGGGATTGGTCTGGCACCGCTCTTCAGACTGACCGGGGAACTGGTCTCCAGAGGGGTGGAGGTCACAGTCGTGGCCGGTTTCCGTACTGCCTCCGAGATATTCCTTGAAAGTGAATTCGCCGAGGCCGGTGCAAACTTCATTGTCGCCACTGAAGACGGTTCCAGGGGAGTGAAAGGCTTCGTTACCGATGCCATCAGGGAAAAGGCACCCGCCCATGACTACATCTTTTCCTGTGGCCCTATGCCTATGATGAAGGCTCTCTGCGCTGCAACGGCTGCTCCTGCGCAGCTGAGCCTCGAGGAGAGGATGGGCTGCGGTTTCGGAATATGCATGGGCTGCACCTGCCGGACCACAGGCGGTGCGAAGAGAATCTGCAAAGAGGGTCCTGTTTTCAAGAGGGAGGAGATAATATGGTAGACACACGAACTTTCCTTGGAAGCCTCGAGCTTTCCAATCCGGTCATTCCGGCCAGCGGAACCTTCGGGTTCGGCCTTGAGATGGCAGAGATATATGATCTGGACATCCTCGGTTCCATCTCCATAAAAGGAACCACCTCTGAACCTCGCTTCGGAAATCCCACTCCAAGAATCGCCGAGTGCTGCGGAGGCCTCATCAATTCAGTCGGACTCCAGAATCCCGGAATCGACGCAGTCATCTCCGAAGAGCTTCCGGCCCTTTCGAAGGTTTTCCACAAGAAGGTCATAGCCAACATCAGCGGTTTTTCCGTCGATGAATATGCCCACTGCTGTTCCCTCGTGGACTCCGTGGATCAGGTCGGCATCATCGAGGTCAATGTCTCCTGCCCCAATGTCCATAACGGAGGGATGGCATTCGGAACGGACCCGGAGGCTGCAGCCGCAGTCACCCGTGCCGTCAAGGCCGTTACCACAAAGCCGGTCTACATCAAGCTCAGCCCCAATGTGACGGACATAGTCTCCATCGCAAAGGCCTGCGAGGAGGCCGGAGCTGACGGCCTCACCCTGATAAACACCATGCTCGGGATGAGAATAGACATAAGGCGCCGCCGTCCGGTGATCGCCAACAGGATGGGAGGTTTTTCAGGCAGGGCCATATTCCCGGTCGCCCTCAGGATGGTCTATCAGGTCAGCCATGCGTGCTCGATCCCTGTCATCGGTTGCGGAGGTGTTGCAAGCGCCGCCGATGTCATAGAGATGATGATGGCAGGGGCTTCGGCAGTCCAGGTGGGTGCCGAGAACCTGAGGAATCCTTTTGCATGCAAGGAGATTGTCGAGGCTCTTCCGGTGGAAATGGAGAAACTCGGAATAGAATCGCTCCGAGACATCATAGGGATTGTCGGATAGGAGCTGGTGAGAGTCTTGCCTCCGGCCATGCCGTGGCCGATGCTGCCGTTTGATGCCGCCTGACGATGCCGCCTGACGATGCCGCCTGTCGATGCTGCCGGTTGATGCCGCCTGCCGATGCTGCCGGTCAGGATCCCGAAGGAACCTGCTCTGTGGAACGCCAGATGTAAAGCCGGTCTCCGCGGCGGATCTTCTTCCCGCCCGGTCTCCGTTCTCCCTCGGGGAAGGCAACCGGTATGGAACAGAGAGCGCCCTTGGCCGCTTCGGAGACATTCTTCAGGTCGACCCTGACTTCGCTGACCGTCATCTCCAGCACCCCTGTGGTCTCTCCGATGATGAGGACATCGTCCCCTGGATGGAGCGGCTCGGATTCGACCAGGATCTCGGCCACTCCGATGCGGTCGAACCAGTTGGTCACCTTCCCGCAATAGATCTTCTTCCTGGTGGCATGGCTGCCGTACACTTCACTCCATTCACCCAGCCTTGCACCCTGATAGTAGCCATCCCAGAAGCCCCTGTTGAAGACTTCGGAGAGTTCATCCTTGAGCCTTGATGCCAGCTCAGGACTGTAGGTCCCGTCGCAGACGGCATCCGCCGCCTTTCTGTAGCAGGCTGTGGTTTTCCTGACATATTCAGCGCTCCTGGCCCTGCCTTCTATCTTGAAGACCTTGACTCCCGCGTCCACGATTCTGTCCATGAACTCAATGGTGCAGAGGTCTTTGGGAGACATTATGTACTTGTTGTCGATGTTGAGCTTGTTTCCTGTTTCCAGGTCGGTGACCTCGTAGCCTCTCCGGCATAGCTGGTAGCAGGCGCCCCTGTTGGCCGAGGCCCCATAGGTCTGGAGACTCAGGTAGCACTTGCCGGAAACCGCCATGCAGAGCGCTCCGTGGGCGAACATCTCGATCCGGACGAGTTCCCCTTTCGGCCCTCTGATCCCTTCGCGTACGATGGTCTCGTGGATTTCCTTGACCTGCCTGAGGTT
This sequence comes from Bacteroidales bacterium, assembly GCA_004552965.1. GTDB lineage: Bacteria > Bacteroidota > Bacteroidia > Bacteroidales > UBA932 > Cryptobacteroides. Next base: position 100,837 of record SFMU01000001.1, read on the forward strand.
GAGCTCCCTGGCAAGGACTATCACATCGGCGAACCCGGCATAGAATCTCAGGGCTTCGGCATTGGAGACATTGAGCTGGGTGGAGGCATGGACCTCAAGGCCTATGCTTCTCGAATATGTGATGGCGGCCATGTCGGAGGCTATCACAGCATCTACCCCTGCCCGGAGTGCGGCGTCCAGGGCTTCCCTCATTGCCGGAAGATCTTCCTGATAGAGGACGATGTTGAGGGTAAGGTAGGTCTTGACGGAGTTCTCCCTGCATATTCTTACTATATCGGGAAGGTCGTCGGGCGTGAAATTGTTGGCGGAATGGGATCTCATGTTCAGATTCCCCACTCCGAAATACACTGAGTCGGCTCCTCCCTGGATTGCGGCGTGGAGACACTCGAAGTTCCCCGCCGGAGCCATTATCTCCAAATCTCTCTTGTCCATAGGAGACAAAGATAGCCATTCTTTGAATATGTTTGTGTATCTTGCGGGAGATAACCAATCACACCATTATGAAAAATATTCAATCCCGAGCATTCCGCGCATGCCTTGTGACACGCTACAATCCGCTGGCTACCATGCCGCTTCCGAGGTCGATGTGCCTCTTACCTATGCCGATTACTACTATCTGGAGGCAATTCTTCGCCTTCTTGATGAAATTCAGTAATCTGACAATACCGACCGCTTCAGATTGCTTTTCATATTGATTGATGTTTTTTTGCAGATAGGGTGTAGTTTTCTTGCCTTCCCTTCGTCTAAAGGATGAAACGATTCTAAAGCAACGATGAACACACAGGAATTGGAATTCACAAGATTCGTCCATGAATACAAAGCAACCATCTACACGGTCTGCTACATGTTTTCTAAGGACAATGATGAGGTCAATGACCTGTTCCAGGATATTCTGATCAAACTCTGGAAAGGTTTTGCCTCTTTCAAGGGGGACAGCAGCGCCAAGACGTGGATCTACCGTGTTGCGCTGAATGCCTGCCTTGATGCCGACAGAAAAAAGAAACGTGCCGGAGAGCGGGTGCCGCTGAGTGTCGATATCAACCCGTACGAGGATACCGATGCGGATGCGCAGCAGATCCGCCAGCTCTACGACCGGATCGGCAAGCTCGGTCTCGTGGACAGGAGTATCATCCTGCTGTGGCTTGAAGCGCTCAGCTATGACGAGATCGGTGCGATTGTCGGAATCAGCCCGAAGAATGTGTCCGTCAAGCTTGTCAGAATCAAGGAACAACTCAAGAAACTTCAGTAATCAGCAAGAATCATGGATAACAACTCATTGGATAACAAGGAACTCGAGCAACTCCGCTCGGAATATGCAATTCTCAAGAGCCGGATCGAGAAGCAGGAAATCATCAACGACAGGCTTATGGTCAACACCTTCAGGGCGAAGGTAAAGGACATCCATTCCGTAAGCTGGGCGTCTTATCTGAGCGGTCTTTTCGTGATTGCGGTCGCCCCTTACTGTTTCCATTCGGAACCTCTCTCCATGTCCTGGTGGTTTGTGGGCGCGACGGACCTGATGATGCTGGTGTGCATTTACTTCACCTGGAGGTATCACCATGACCTGAAGGATCCGGCTCCGGGTTCGCAGAGCATCAGGGAATTCATGGAAAGCGTAAAGGCTTTCAAGGCCCGCTACCAGTCCTGGTTCAAATTTTCGATCCCGATGCTTGTGGTGTGGTTCGGGTGGATGCTGGTCGAACTGTACCTCAGGAGCGAGAATCTGCAGATCACACTGATTCTGGTGGCCTCCCTGCTGTTCGGAGGTACGGTCGGAGGATTGATAGGATACTCCCTGCACCGCAGGGTTGTACACAGATGCGATGAGATTCTCTCCGATCTGGAGGAATAGGGTGCCTTTGTGATGCGGCTACCTGCCGTTCGGGTCGATGTAGGAATCTTTCAATCCGAGGAAATACAGAATGCCGTCAAGGCCGATAGTGGAGATGGACTGCTTTGCGTTCGCCTTCACTTTCGGTTTTGCATGGTAGGCGATTCCCAGGCCGGCAAGGCTCAGCATCGGCAGGTCGTTTGCTCCGTCCCCGACGGCGACCGACTGCTCCAGACTGATTCCTTCGAACTGGCACAGAAGCCTCAGAAGCTCCGCCTTGCGCCTTCCGTCAACGACTTCGCCGATGAAGTTGCCGGTAAGTTTGCCGTCCACAATCTCAAGTTCGTTGGCATAGACGTAGTCGAAACCGAAGCGCTGCTGGAGGAATTTCCCGAAATAAGTGAAGCCTCCGGAGAGGATGGCGGTCTTGTAGCCAACTCTCTTGAGAATCATCATCATCCTTTCCAGACCTTCGTTGAAAGGAAGGTTGCGGGCGATTTCTTCCATCACGGATTCGTCCAGCCCTTTCAGGAGGGCAACCCTCCGCCTGAAACTCTCGGTGAAATCGATTTCTCCGCGCATCGCGCTCTCGGTGATCGCTTTGACCTGCTCTCCGACTCCTGCCTTCTCCGCCAGTTCGTCGATGCACTCGGTGTTGATCAGGGTCGAATCCATGTCGAAGCAGACCAGCCTGCGGCTGCGTCTGAAAATGTCATCCTTCTGGAAGGAGAGGTCGATCTCGGAGGAGCAGGCACCGAGGAGGGCATGCTGGAATTCACGTTTCTTTTCCTCGTCCATAATTCCCCTGATGGACAGTTCGATGCATGATCTTGCATTGGAATTGTCATTGTCCAGAGGGATGCGGCCGGTAAGCCTCCTGATGGCATCGATGTTGAGCCCATAGCGGGTGACGACTCCGGAGACATCTGCAATGTCCCTTGCGGAAACATTCCTTCCGAGCAGGGTCAGGATGTAGCGGTTCTTGCCCTGCCTTGCTACCCAGGCATCATAGTCTTCGATGCTGACCGGGCTGAAGCGGATCATCTCTCCCATTTCCGAGGCCTTGAACAGCAGTTCTTTCATGATGAATCCGCTGTTCTTCTTCTCCGTGCGGAAAAGGATTGCGAGGGTCAGTGATTTGTGGATATTGGCCTGGCCGATGTCAAGAATCATTGCGTCGTATCGTGCGAGTATGTCGGTCAGGCAGGTTGTCAACCCCGGCTTGTCATCTCCGGAAATGTTGACCTGGATTATTTCAATGTCATTTGTGGTCATCTGTGGTGTCATCTACTCTTTATGCAAAGATAATTTTTTATATCTTTGTCTCAAACAACTTAGCGTACCCAAATGGATAAGATTTCAGAAAGAGTGATGGCCCTGTCGCCATCAGCGACTTTTGCCATGTCCCAGAAGGCAGCCGATCTCAAGGCTACCGGGCTCGATGTCATCAGCCTCAGCGTGGGAGAACCGGATTTCAACACCCCGGACCACATCAAGGAAGCGGCCAAGAAGGCCATTGACGACAACTTCTCGTTCTACACACCGGTTCCCGGCTACCTTTCCCTCCGTGAGGCGATATGCCGCAAGCTCAAGAGGGAGAACGGCCTGGATTTCACTCCGGCTCAGATCGTTGTCGGAAACGGAGCGAAGCAGGAACTCTGCGATGTGATCCTTTCCGTTGTGAACAAAGGAGAGGAAGTCCTCATCCCGGTCCCGGCCTGGGTGAGCTACATGGAGATGGTCAAGATCGCCGAGGGCGTTCCGGTCCTCATCTATGCCGGCCCTGAGCAGAAGTTCAAGGTGACTCCGCAGCAGCTCGAAGCGGCCATAACCCCGAAGACCAAGGCTGTCCTGATCTGTTCCCCAAGCAATCCGACCGGATCCGTTTACAGCAAGGAAGAGCTCCAGGGCCTTGTGGATGTCCTGGCAAGGTACCCTGACATCATCGTCATCGCTGACGAGATCTATGAGCACATCACCTATGTCGGCCCGACAACCTCGCTTGCCTCATTCCCTGAAATCAAGGACAGGGTCGTCGTCATCAACGGAGTGTCGAAAGCCTATGCTATGACCGGATGGAGAATCGGCTACTGCGCCGCGCCTCTCCCGATTGCCAAGGCTGTCTCCAAACTTCATGGCCAGTACACCAGCAACTGCTCATCCATAGCCCAGAAGGCCGCCGAGGCGGCTTATGACGGTCCGCAGGACTGCGTGGAGCAGATGCGCCAGGCCTTTGAGAGAAGGCGTGACCTGATTGTGGGACTGGCAAAGCAGATTCCGGGATTCAATGTCACCGTCCCGGATGGAGCATTCTACATATTCCCTGAAGTTTCCGCCCTCTTCGGAAAGAAGGCCGGGGACAAGGTGATTTCAAGTGCGGACGACCTTGCCATGTATCTTCTGGAGGAAGCTCTTGTGGCCAGCGTCAGCGGTGCCGCATTCGGCGCGCCCGATTGTCTGCGCTTCTCCTACGCGACTTCCGACGAGAAACTCATCGAGGCTATGGGCAGGGTCAAGGCCGCTGTCGAAAAGCTCAGGTAGGCATCAGAAAGAGAAGGATGCGGAGCAGCCGGCGGTGGCACTGTTGAGCCATCTGCGTCCGGCGGCGGGGTAGCGGAATGCTTCCCATCCCATCTGCATCTTCAGTTTGAAATACTCTCCGCAAAGGAGATTCAGTGAAGCGGCGGCCGAGAAATCCGGTCCGTCGCTTTTCTTGCATGAGGAATATCCGGCGAGTGCTTCTGTCTCCCAGAGCAGGGGACCGGTCAGACGGCCCGTGGCGGATGCTCCTGCACGGAGCGAGTAAAGATTGGACGAACCGCCGTCCTTGAACATCAGTGCTCCGGCCGACCCTTTCGCCCTTAGCCCGAGCCATCTGTTCAGCGGCACGGTCCCGCAGACGTAGACTCCGCTTCCCCTGAAAGGAAGTTCACCGCTGTCCTTGGCTGCCTCCCGTCCGGGAATGAACCTTCTTTCGAATCCTATTTCGAGGCTGGGAGAGGTTTCCCGGAATTCTCTCCAGGAGGAGCGGCACCATTCCGGATTCAAGCCTTTGTCTTTGAATATCAGGTCTCCAAGCCAGTAGCCCAGATGGGTTGAACATATCCCTAGAATGGCCCCTCCGATGACATCCGAGGCCCAGTGACTGTCGTTGAGGATTCTCAGAAGGCCGGTGGCGCTGGCGAGGGAATAGCCCGTAAGACTCCACCATGGGCTTCTCCAGCCATATTCATAATGGAGCATGGTGGCTGCCATGAATGCCATTGACGTGTGTCCGGAGGGAAATGAATGCGGCTCGCCTCCCGGGGTCTCATGCCTTATGCCATAATTGCAGGCTGAAAGCGTCGAGATCATTGCCGCGGCGGAAATCCCATGCGAGACTGCCATTCTGTCCCACCCGGACCGGCTTTCGCAGCCGAAGGCTTTCAGGGCATAGGTGAGTGCGGCGGGGGAGAGCTGGAGGACGTCATCATATTCAGTGCTGAAGTTCCCTGCCACATTGTCTCTCAAGGCGCGTATGTCGCTGTCGAACCCATGGATGAACTGCGCGCAGGCATGTCCGCATGAGAAAGCCAGAGCGGCTGTGACCAGCAGGATCTTTATGAATATGTACGGATATTTCCTCACTTTTTTTCGTTAAATCCCAACAAATTTACATTATTTGCAAGATATTTGTCAATCGGATGTAGCAAATGAAAGAAATCTGCGTCTAATTTGAAAATCGAACAGCAATAACATTCAACATCTATAACTGACATGAAGAAGATATTCATTTCAATCTTTGCAGCTTTGCTTGGCTGCACGGTTTCATTCGCTCAGCAGAGCCAGCCGATACCGATCGATCCGGCGGTGAAGATCGGCAAGCTCGAGAACGGACTTACCTATTATATCAGGAAAAACAGCGAGCCTGCAGGCCAGGCGAACTTCTACATCGCCCAAAAGGTCGGTTCCATCCTGGAAGAAGAGAACCAGAGGGGCCTCGCCCACTTCCTCGAGCACATGTGCTTCAACGGAACGGAGCATTTCCCGGGCAATTCCCTCATCAAGTACTGCGAGAGCATCGGTGTCAAGTTCGGTGAGAACCTCAATGCCTACACCAGCATCGATGAGACAGTCTACAACATCGACAATGTACCGGTTGGAAAGGTTCCGTCCGCCATCGATTCCTGCCTGTGGATTCTCCATGACTGGGCCGATGGCCTTCTCCTTACCGACGAGGACATCGACAGCGAGCGCGGAGTGATCCATGAGGAGTGGAGAACCCGTGCCAATGCCCAGATCCGAATCCTGGAAAAGAGCCTTCCGGTCATCTATCCTGACGGCAACCGCTACGGCAACCGTATGCCTATCGGCACGATGGAAGTAGTCGACAATTTCGAATATGACCTCCTTCGCTCCTACTACGAAAAGTGGTACCGTCCTGATCTCCAGGCAATCATCGTGGTCGGCGACATCGATGTGAATGAGGTTGAGGGAAAGATCCGCGACATTTTCGGGACCATCGCAACCCCTGTGGACCCTGCAGAAAGAGTCTACTTCGGGGTACCTGACAACGAGGAGCCGATAATATGTCTCGCTACCGACAAGGAACAGTCCTATGCGCTCAGCTATCTCTACTGCAAACACGAACCTTATCCTGTGGAGATGCGCACAGACATGAACTATCTTGTCTATGAGTTCGCCATCTCGGCAGCAACCATAATGATAAACGACCGTATTCAGGAAATGCTCCAGAAACCGGAACCTCCGTTCATCGCGGCTGGCATCAGCGACGGCGATTTCCTCATTGCCAGGACTGAATATGGCCTGTGCGGACAGATAGTCTCCTCCGAGACAGGTCTGACCGAGGCCGTCACCGCTGTTTATCGCGAGATGCTCCGTGCACTCCGCTGCGGCTTCACCGAGAGCGAATTCGAACGAGCCAAGGCACGCATCCTGACCGAACTGGAGTCAGCCTACAATTCCCGCGACAAGAAGAAGAGCGCAGATTACTGCAAGGAATATGTCCGCCACTTCATCGACAAGGAACCGATCGCAGGCGCCGAATTCGATTTGACAGTAGGCAACCAGATTGCCTCTGCCCTCACTGTCGAGGTGGTCAATCAGATTTTCTCCAGCCTTGTCGACGAGAACAAGAACCTCGTGCTCTTCTCGCTGCTTCCTGAGAAGGAAGGCGTCATCTACCCTACCGAGGAGCAGATGGCCTCGTCCCTTGCCGCAGTCCGCGCAGAAGACATCCAGCCTTATGTGGATGCTGTCTCCGACGAACCTCTGATGTCCGAACTTCCTCAGCCGGGCAAAATTGTCAGGGTCAAGCCTGCAGAGATGGGTTACACAAGATATGACCTCTCCAACGGTGCCACGGTATATTTCCGTCAGACCGACTTCAATCCGGATGAGGTCCTGATGACTGCAAACAGCCGTGGAGGTACCTCTCTTTACAGCGGCAACCTCAATTCAGACCTCAAGGTCATCACCGATGTGATGAATCTGGGCGGTGTCGGCAACTTCAGCCAGACCGAGCTCAAGAAGGTCCTCGCCGGCAAGAAGGTCAAGGTCAATGCAAAGGTCGGAATATTTACAGAGAATGTCTTTGCATCTTCCACCCCTAAGGACCTTGAGACAATGTTCCAGCTCAACTATCTCACCTTCACTTCGATGAGGAAGGACCAGGATGCTTTCGACTCATGGCTCGGCCGTGAGAAGGCTTCAGTGATGAACCGTCAGAACGATCCTATGTCAGCCATCCAGGACACCCTTGTCTCGACTATCTACTTCAACGGCAACCGTGCCGAGGATGTGACCATCGAGGATCTTGAGAATATCGACTACGACAGGGCCTTGCACATCGCATCCCAGCGCTTTGCCAATGCTGCCGACTTCACCTTCATCATCACCGGTGCGGTTTCAGAGAAAGAACTGCTCCCTCTTCTGGAGAAGTATGTCGCTTCACTCCCTGCCCACGGTGCGCCGGAGAAGGCGGATCTTGGCAAGTTCGGCTTCCGCAGCGGTACTCTCAGCAATGTATTCGAGCGTGAGATGGAAGTGCCGATGGCAACCAGTTTCTTCTTCAATTACGCCGACATGAAGTACAGCCTCAAGAACAAGCTTGCCTACAGCCTCGGTCTCAACGCCCTCAGCACTGTGCTCCTCGAGGAAATCCGCGAGAAGGAAGGCGGTACCTACGGAATCGGTGCTTACGGCGACCTCTCGGGCTCTCCTGCACCTCGTCAGCAGGCATACATGCAGATTGCCTACCAGTCAGATCCGCAGAGGTATGAATATCTCAACACCCGTGTCCGCGAGATAGTCGCAGACTTCGCCGAGAACGGTCCTGCCGAGGAAGAACTTGCAAAGGGCAAGGAGTTCTACCTCAAGGAACACAATGAGAATCTCCGCGAGAACTCCTACTGGTCACAGGCCTTCTCGAACTATCTTGAGACAAAGGTCGACATCACCCGTGATTTCGAGTCGGTCCTCGAAAGCATCACGGCCAAGGATGTCCGCAAGATCGTTGCGAAGATGCTCTCCGCCAACAATCACTCGGAAGTGATAATGGTCGGTACTTCAAAATAGTCCCGGGCGCTGCTTCCCGACCGGATCGGGCTCAGAAGGGCTGATTCAGGGAAGGGAAGCAGTCGCTGATGCGGATCTCTTTGTAGAACAAATGGTTCGTTACTCTGACAGGGTAACGGGCCTTTGTTTTTAGTGCCCTCAGGGCAGCATCCCTGTTCCTGAATTCGTATTTGACCATCGGAACCGTGTCCACCAGAGGGATGCGTTTCTTGTTGCTGGCCTTGATGGAAAAGGCGCCCCAGCGCCCGTCAGTCCTCTGCGCAAGAACATAGGACGGCCTGTAGTGCGGGTATCTGGACAGGTAAAAGACAAGGTCACAGTAGCCGAAACAGACCCGGTCTGAGGAAAAGAAATGAGTCCCGTCCTCTTCTTCGGAGTAGTCGGTGAGGAAGGCCATGGCTCCGTTTTCATCACAGGCCACGAGGCAGTCCGGACTTTCCCGCTCTTCGGAGATGGAGAGCGGAACGTGGCAGGTCGTGAGGATCTCGAGAAAGTCCTCCAGTTCGGGATTGTCGTGGGAAACGAAATCCGGAAGGCTGAAATCAGCCCAGAGCCGGTGGTCGTTTTCGTTCATGAACACCCTTGAAAGCTCGTAGGAAGGGACCATGGTCTCCGGGTCCAGGCTTTCTTCTGTGACAGGAATGCCCAGGGCATAGTCCAGAGCATTCTTTCTCGATGCATTGAATATGGCGGATAGCACCTGAGCCTCTTCCCGCGAATCGATCGAGGCATCTTCGGGAGTCCTTCCGTCCTGAAGGATCACCTCTTTCTCGGCATCGGTCAGAGGGAACCCGCTTCTCTCCAGTGCCGTGATGGCCTTGGACGGGCCGGACCCCGGGATATTCACGGTTCTGAAATGAACATCTCCCAGGCGGTGCAGGAGGCAGACGACAAGGAGGCTCTCTCCCAGGCTGTCCGGGATGGAGGAATTCCTCGTCCGGGCATATTCAAGGGCGTCCGCGCTGATGCGGCTCACCCAAAGGCAATGGTTGACAAGGCTGCCCTCTCCGGAATCCGCCCTGCCCAGGTCCGCTTTGTGGAAATTGCTGTTGTCCAGCATTTCGAGGAGGGTTTCAGTCCCCGGCCTGCCGATGTCTGTCAGTGCTTTCCTGACAAAGTTCCTGTTGTGGAAGGTGTCAACGGGCATCTCAGATTTCAGGATTGTGCTCCTCCTTGCCGAAGGACGGCATAGGCAGGAGCTTGTGAAGATTCGCCTTGTGCATCCTGTCGATCTTGTCGACCTTCAGGCCCTCTTCCGGATTGTTGTGGACGAAGCCCTCCGGAGCCTTGCCGGTCCTGATGTAGATGTCCAGTTCGGCATAGGTGAAACCGATCTTCTCTTCGTCGGGACAGCTGTGAGGAAGGCCGTCGTCAGGAGTCTTGTGCACCCATTCATGAGGGATTCCGAGGTAGTCCCCGATTGCGAGCACCTCAGTCACGGTAAGGTTGGCCAGCAGCGAGAAGTCTCCGGCCCCGTCTCCGAATTTGGTGGCGTAGCCTATGTAGTCCTCCGACAGGTTGCAGGTGTTGACCACACGGGCGTTTTCCTTCTGACCGATTGCGTAGAGGGTGGTCATTCTCAGCCGCGGAGGAATGTTCTGGATGCTGGCATTGGAAAGGTCCTCGCCGGAGGCGGCAATTCCTTCAAGGAGACCGTCAAAGGCTTTCTGTATGTTTACCGTGTACATCTTCATTCCCAGATGCCTGCAGATCAGGTCGGCGTCGTTCGCTCCCTGGCTGCCCTGAGGCATCGACACACCTATCACCCTTTCCGGGCCGAGTGCCTTGCAAAGTACGGCGGCGCAGACTGTCGAGTCTTTTCCGCCACTCATTCCAAGAACCGCCTTGGTGCCTTCAGGGGTTTCCCTGAAATATTCTCTGACCCATTCGACAAGGTCCTCTGCGGTCTTTGCCGCATCAAAACTGTAAGTTTTCATATTCGTCGTATGATATTTATCTGCGCTCATTGTCCCGCATAAGGGACATGGATATTTTAATGGAATATGCCGGCAAGCTATTCCTGTTTCCCGAAAGAGTTGACCACCCTTGAATATTCAGACATCAGGTCGGCGACTGCCGGATACTTCTCCGGATTGTTCTCCCTGTCCTCCAACACCCCTATCACATCCTTTATCATCAGGAACTTCTTTTCATTCCTCCTGGTGATCCGGTCGTAATAGCCGTCGAACTCTTTTTCCAGTGAGTTGTCATAGGTGATCTTCCCGTCTTCCCCGATGGCTATTCTCATTGCAATGTGCATGGGGAAATGCCAGTTGAAGCCTTCCCCGTAGAGTTTTTCCCTGACGAAGGGAATCAGCTTGTGGTTTCTGAAGGGGGCGAAGGTGCTGTCCACGTCGATGAAATAATCATAGACACCAGTCTCTTCCTCTTCCCATGTGTAGCCGCTGACTCCGGCGAGGCGTGCGACGACGGCGACAAGTTCAGTCTCTTCGCGGTATTCGACCTTTACCGGCTGTGCTGCAGCAGGGAATATGCCCATGATGGCTATCATGAATATGCCGGGCAGAATCAGAATTGAGTTCAATTTCATGGCAGTTGCTTGATTGATGCTTCGGGTCCGTGCCTGCATGGCAGCCGCGAAGTCAATGCTTCGGTTCGTACATGGCAGCCGCGAAGATACTCCAAAAATAGGCATTTTCTGCTCCAATTCATACACTCTTCCCTAACGGCAGACTTGCTGATCCGTTTTATCTGAGCATTTTTCAATACACAAAAAAAGCAGAGTGACGAAAGTCCTGCGACTTTCAGCCACCCTGCATGTTTCTCATCGGTCTTCAAACGTCATGAAGCGGCGGTTGAAGACGGGGCTTCTTCCGCTATTTCTTGAAGTAGCGGTTGAACAGACCCTGGAATCCGGCACCGTGACGGGCCTCGTCCTTTGCCATCTCGTGGACAGAATCGTGGATTGCATCGAGGTTGAGCTTCTTTGCCATCTTTGCGATGTCCATCTTGCCGGCGCATGCGCCTTCCTCTGCAAGCATTCTCTTCTCGACATTCGTCTTGGTGTCCCAGACTACTTCTCCGAGCATCTCGGCGAAGCGGGCGGCGTGATCGGCCTCTTCGAGAGCATAGCGCTTGAAAGCTTCTGCAATCTCAGGATAGCCTTCGCGGTCGGCCTGACGGCTCATTGCGATGTACATTCCGACCTCGGTGCATTCGCCCATGAAGTGGTCCTTGAGACCCTGAAGTACGAAAGCGCCTTCCTCGGTCTGAGGGATTTCGTTGGCGATTCCGATTACATGCTCGGTAACGAACTGCAGACCTGCAGTCTCTTCCATCTTCTTGAATTTCGATCCCGGAACTTTGCACTGAGGGCAGAACTCAGGAGCGGTGTCACCTTCGTGAACATAGCCGCAAACCGGGCAGATCCATTTAGCCATAGTAATGTGTTTTAATTGTTTATCGTTTCTTATGCAAATATACACTTATTTGCACTTATTTGCTTCAATTCAGTAGTTTATTCCGGGAAATTCTATGGTGAATTCCGGAACAGTGTCAATATATTCAAGAAATATGCCGTCTTCGGGGATGTTGCTTTGCAATGCGGAATATACTAACTTTGCGAAGCATGGTTCAGACAGGGCAGATTGACATCAAGGCATTCGAGGATAGCTTCAGAAAGCTGTTCAGGCCGCTCTGCATGTATGCTATGCATTATGTCAGGGATGCTGATGTCGCCGAGGACATTGTCGAAGAGTGCTTTGTCAGGCTGCTTCAGAGAGGATTCCCTGAGGGCGGCAGAATAACTTCGTACATTCATGCATCAGTCAGGAATCAGGCAATCGACTACCTGAGGAAGAACAAGTCCGTCCGCATCCTTCCTGAAGATGAAGAGGGGCTGATTTCGGATGAAGAGGCCTTCGGGGCAAGCTGTGAGGAGTCAAGAATATGGGAGGCTCTGGAAAGGCTGCCCCTCAGGCGGAGGCAGATCTTCATCATGAGCCGGCGTGACGGGATGTCCCACGAAGAGATTGCGAAGGAACTGGCCATCTCTGTCAGGACCGTGAAGAACCAGATTTCACGGGCTCTTGCGGCTTTCGACCGGAAGAAATTTACAAAAATCCTGACTTTTTTCTTCTAGTGCGTGGTACTTTCTGCCGCATCTTCCGTCTTACCGGTGAATCAACCAGCAATACGAAATGGAAGACAGAAGATTGAAATTCGTTCTCAAGCATTATCGGGACGGACTGAAGACTGCCGAAGATGCTCTTGCAAGCGTTTATGAAAGGGCCGGAATGGCCGGGAGTGGTTTCAGATCACCATTCTGGAGAAGATACCTGCTTCCTGCGGCAGGAATTGCGGCTTCGCTGCTCCTTTTCATATTCATTGGCGTGAGGGAGCACTATGCGTGGGAAGAGTACCGTGCGGATGCATCTAAGGCAGTTGTCACCTTGTCTGACGGAACCGTGATGACTCTTTCTCCCGGCAGTGTGGCCAAAGTTCAGTTGAGGGTGGATCCCCGCCACGTCGAGCTTGACGGAGATGCCTATTTCGAGGTCACAAGGGACGAATCCCATCCTTTCACCGTGGCGGCCGGGGAGGGCGCTGTCAAAGTCCTGGGAACAAGGTTCCTTGTCAGCAGTGGGCTTGACGGGACATCGGTCGATGTCACTGAAGGAAAGGTGCTCTTCTCTGCTGCCGGTTCTGAAGAGGGCGTGATTCTTACAAAAGGGATGAGCGCCACACTCCCCATGGAAATGAATGTTCCAACCCTTGTCGAGGATGCGCTCCCTAATCCGGCGGCCTGGGCAACGGGAGAGTTTGTCTATCGGCAGACTTCGCTCGGTGAAGCTCTCAGGGAGCTTTCGTCATTCTACGGGGTCGGCCTGTCGACTGCTGATGAGACAGGACTGGGCCAGACTTTTTCCGGCAAATTCCCGACGGATTCCCTGGACGACATAATCTACGCCATCGAGTCTGCCCTCGGTGTGAAAATCAAAAGACAATGAAGAAGATATTTATCTTATTTATGTTCCTTCCGGCGCTGCTTTCCTGCTCCGGGAAGGATACAGGCATGACAAGAAAGGCTATCGAGACGGTTGACCGCTTCTGCGGTGAGTACCGGACAACAAGCCTCGAGACGCTGGACGGCAAGATCGATCTTGACGGGGATGGAATCAGAAGCAATGACTTGAGGTCGGAGATGGAAAGAACGGGATGGCTGGGCTATTCCTCGCCCTTTGATGAACTGCTTTCATTGGTTGCACCGAAAACTGAAAAGGACCGCACGGCAAGCATCCGGCTTTACTTCCCTACGGGCGCGTTCGGCAAGAAACCGGATATCCCGCAGACGGTAAGGATGGAATCGGTCCAGTTCGCTTATGATGTGGATGATGAGGGGACGATTACCGCTCCGGTCGGGAAATTCGTCAATGCGGACGGCCAGTACGACTACAATTCAATCAAGGACGTGAGTTTTGAGGTTTTGGACAACTGGGACCTGGAACTCACCGGCACAATCTACCTCTACGACCGTTCCGACGATGAATTCGTCTACAGGAAGGTACGTGCAATCTATCACTGTGTCTCGACAAAACAGAAAACGAAGGAATGAAAAGAATACTGATACTTTTGCTCATCCTTTTTTCAGCCCCTGCATTCTCGCAGGAGTCGCTCAAGGCAAGGATGGACCGGATAGAGAAGGACTTCGGAGTCAGTTTCGTGTATGCTTCCTCTCTTTCGCCGGAGTCGCGGACGGTCTTGTCCAATGAATATGGGGACGACCTTTCCGGAGCTCTTGCCAGCTCCTTCAAGGGTACCGGAATAAGGTACAAGATCCACCGTGGCAATGTGATTCTCAGCGTTGACCGATCGGGAAAGGCTGCAAAGTCCACAGTCTGCGGCCTGGTCACTGACGCCGGATCCGGAGAGATCCTGATAGGCGCGTCTGTGATAGTCACCAGGCCCGGAGGCGCACCTGTCGGAGCGGTCACAAATGAATATGGTTTCTACACTATCACGATCGAAGAAGGTGAATACCTGCTGGAGGTATCATATCTGGGATATTCGCCAATCAGAAGGCCTCTCACCATGGAGAAGGACCTGAACCTCAGTTTTGCCCTGACTCCTGATGCGAGAATCTCGGAATCCGGAATCACCTCGAGAAGGGATGCCGGCATTCTGTCCACAAGACCCGGAAGCACGGTCCTGTCGGCATCTTTGATCGAAAGCACTCCTGCAGTGTTCGGAGAACCGGACATCCTCAAGACTATACAGTTGCTTCCGGGAGTACAGAATGCCAATGACGGATTCTCCGGAATCAATGTCAGGGGAGGAGGCCTTGATGAGAACCTGATTCTTCTCGACGGGTCTGCGCTCTACAATACCAACCATCTTCTCGGACTTACTTCGATGTTCTCCCCGGACATGGTCAAGAAGACGACTGTCTACAAGTCGGCTTTCCCGGCGAGGTACGGAGGAAGGACAAGCAGCGTCGTGGATGTACGCTCGAAGGACGGAAACCTCAAGGAGACTCATGCATCGCTGAGCATCGGTCTTCTGGCCGACAAACTGTCCATAGAAGGCCCTCTGAAGAAGGACAAGGTGTCATTCGCCCTCTCCGGGAGACTTATGCAGACGGGGGTTTTCTCGCCGGTGATGAAGGCTTTCGGTGTGCCTGCCAACTACTGGTTCTATGACCTGAATGCGAAGCTGACTTACGTGATAAGTGACAGGGACCGCCTCTATGCCGGCATATTCAATGGCTATGACAACTTCCGTTTCGCCCAGACCGAGGAAGAGTACAGGCATTACTACGACGACAACTATGCTCCTTACGACATGTACTGCATGAAGCGGCAGAAACTTGGACTTCGCTGGGGCAACACCCTCGGTACTCTGAGGTGGAACCATGTCTATTCCCCACGGCTGTTCTCCAATCTTACCGTTGCAGCCAACAGGTACAGCATGAGCCTGTCAAACGGTAGCAGCGTTAATGTCGACGATGACGGAGAGGTGTCATCCTGTGAGACTTCTTTCAGCATGTCTTCCGGGATAATGGACCTGCGCGCGCAGATGGATTTTGACTACACCCCGTCTCCGGCCCATCTGATCAGGTTCGGAGCTGAAGCAATAGGACACAAGTTCCGCCCGGAGTCCTCCAGCAGCGTCGAGAAGACAACTTCTGCAGGGGTGTCCTCGGACGAGAGGACTGACATGCAGAAGGGGAAGGTCCACTATGGCATTGAGGCTTCCCTCTATGTGGAGGACAATATGCTGCTGGCAGGATGGCTCACTTTCTGTCCAGGGATAAGGTTGAGCACCTTCATCACTGAAGGCAGGACCTACGTCTCGCCGGAACCGAGACTGTCACTCAAGGCAGACCTCCGGGAGGATCTCTTTGCAAAGGCCTCCCTCACAAGGATGACCCAGTTCGTACATATGCTCACTTCGGGCAACACCTCTCTTCCTACGGACATGTGGGTGCCGTCTACAAAAAACATCAGACCTACCGTGTCCGACCAGGCCAGTGTCGGACTGTATTACACCGGTCTTGACGGGTGGGAGTTCTCTTCGGAAGGGTACTGGAAGACGATGAACAATGTCCTGGAGTATCTGGAAGTCAATGCTTCACTCTTTTCGTCAATCAACTGGGAGCAGAACGTGGCAATGGGGAAGGGGCGGTCGTTCGGTCTGGAACTGATGGCCGAGAAGACAACCGGAAAGGCGACCGGGATGCTGGCATACACAATTTCAAAGAGTGACAGAGTGTTCCCGGACGGCTCTGTCAATGGAGGCAGGAGATTCCCGTATGTCTATGACCGAAGGCATAAGCTGACATCGACAGTGAACTATTCCTTCAATGACAGGATCGATGCGACTGCAACATGGACATTCGCATCCGGGGCCTGGTTTACAGTACCTACCCGGCATGTTGTTTCCGTCGGTCCGGAAGGGTATCTTCAAAGGGAATTCTGTGTCACGGAGAGGAACAACTACAGGCTTCCTCCGGTTCATCATCTCGATGTGGGGGTGAACTTCAGAAAGCAGAAGCGCGTGGGCGAAAGGATTTGGAACATAGGTGTCTACAACATCTATGGGGCACGCAACCCGACCCTTCTGACGTCTTCGATGAATGATGCGCAGTTTGAGAATCCGGACCTTCCTGACGGGGCTATCGTCATCACCAGACGCTCATTGTTCATGTTCATGCCATCGGTTACCTATACAAGAAAATTCTGATATGAGAAAGTTATATTCATCATTGGCTGCTCTGCTGCTCATCCTCACTTCCTGCGTGGATGATCTTTATCCGGGCACTTCCGGTCCCGTAAAGTTGCTTGGAATGGATGCCGACCTGTACACAACCGACACCCTGCACGCGGTAATGCTCTACTATAGCGGATACGATTCCATTGAATATGCCGGCGATCTGACTGTCAGCATCTATGTGAACGGGGACCTCAGGGATGAGACATCCGATTGCAGACCTTATTACGACAAGACGTCGGATTATCTGAAGTATCCGGCGCTGTATGACCTTCGGGCGACTTTCTCGCCGGGGGACAGAGTGCGGATTGTCGCCCGGAATGAAGAATTCCGGGCCGAGGCCGAGGTTGAAGTTCCGCCCGGTCCTTCGTTTGGCAGGACCGGCTACTCTGCGGGCAAGGAGGTCGACCCTGTGACATCTGCCGAATCCCGGTATCTGGAGTACAATGTCGAGGTCATGGATTCGGGCGAGGGAACCGACTACTACACTGTAGATGTCTTCAACAAGAAGATCTGCATTCAGGATGACAATGGAGACGTTGTTGAGAATGCCCTTGACCGGCTCGAGCTGGATGTGTCAGGAGAGCCTCTCCTGTCGGCCAGCTTCCCGTCTTCGTTCGATGTCCTGAATTCTTCGTCCAGCAATAGTTTTGACAATTACAAGTATTGGGCGTTTACGGACAATTCCTTCACCGGGGGCAGTTACACCTTGTCCCTTCGGAACTATGATGTGTGGTCGATCCTGCCCAGGCATACTATGTCGTCGACCGGGTATGTCGACGAGAACGGTCACTATGTGATGAAGTGTCTTGAATATACGATGAGGCTTTCAGCCGAGGTCCGTCTGTCCCGTGTTTCCCGTGCGGTATATTCCAGATATTTGGCTCAGTCTTTTGAAAACAGCGCGCTCAGCTCTCTGGTGCTCTTCGATTCCACTCATGAGTATCCGTCAAATGTAAAGGGCGGTATCGGGATGGTCAATGTCTTCTCCAGCGCGCTCCGCGAGATAGAGATCGGTACTTTCCACTACGATATGTACAACTATCATCAGATTGAGGAAATATACGGGGATTGACTTCCGACCAGATTATCCCGCCACCTTCGGCTGAACGCTCCGTGGCCTTTGGGCAGGGTGAGCTTGCTCGGTGAATGTCACGAGCCGGAGCCGGAAGGCCGCGGGATGACTCCGGTTTTGCAAACTTCACAGAACGAAAAAAGGGGACGACCTCCGAAGAAGTTGTCCCCTTGTGCGGGCGAAGGGACTCGAACCCATACGCCGAAGCACCAGATCCTAAGTCTGGCTTGTCTACCAATTTCAACACGCCCGCGAGACCTTCCGGCAGGAGACCGGGATGATGACCGGTGCTCTTCAGGAAACTTTGGCCTTGGGAAGCTGCCGCAGATTCAAGTCCGAAAGGAACTGCAAAGATACTTACAAATTCCTAATTTACAAACTGCTTGGACTTACTGTTTGTCCACACCGGGAAGGTTTATCCGAAGCGTCTCCCACAGGGTTTTCTCGGCACCTTCCATTTCGCCGGTTTCGCCAGCGACATATTCGATTTCGGCCTTTCTGTTCTCGATGGCCTCCTGCGAAGCCTCGTTCCTGCGCAACGCGTCGTCCACGCCATTGTCGAAGATGGAGTGGATTGCAGCCATCAGGTTATGTCTCAAGTCATCCACTTCGTCTTCGAACAGCGGAATCTTCGTGCTTTTGTACCTTGCCTTTCCGATTTTCCATCTCCAGTCATCGAAGCAGCCGCTGAGGTTCACTCCGAAACGCATCGGGATGGGAGACCGGATTGCTGAGAGATGGTACCTGAAACTCTGATCGAATTGTTGCGTACCGTCGATGGCCATCGTGTACCTGTCCACCTTCATGATGAACGGGAAGATGTCAAGCTTGTTCTCCCTGACTATGCCCCTTATCGACATGTTGTCGAT
Source organism: Bacteroidales bacterium (assembly GCA_004552965.1). Taxonomy (GTDB): domain Bacteria; phylum Bacteroidota; class Bacteroidia; order Bacteroidales; family UBA932; genus Cryptobacteroides. The sequence goes on from SFMU01000001.1 coordinate 119,417, forward strand.
GGAACTGGAATCTTTATCCTTGAACATCAGAGTCTTGCGCAACTTGTTGAGGCTCTCGCTGTCTGCCAGGGAAAGATTCTTGCCGTCGATCTTGACGATTCCGCTGATGCTCGGCATGATGATGCTCATCGAGGTGTCAATCGAGGCTGTTGCGGCAATTTCACAGTCCAGCAGCCCGTTGAAAGCCTGGAGCATCGGCATTATGCTGTCCACGGCCGGGAAGAGGCTGATGACCTTTTCGGCTGTAACATTGGACAGCGTGAAGTCGAAGCCTGCCTTCAGGTCATCCTTTGTTCTGCCGGAGTAGAAACCTTCCAGGAAGACATCCCCCATGTTGGTCATCGCAAGGGCGTTCGTAAGCTGAAGGCATCTGTCCTTCAGGATGATGTCCGACGAGAACCACGACGTCTCCATTTCTGAATATTTCAAAGTGTTGGCATTGACAGACAACCGAGCTTCCAGATTCGCAGGAATGATCAGGGCACTGTTTTGCGCCACGGAATCCTTTGCCGCCTGCTCCTGGATCGAAGTGAGGTAGTCGCTGTCCGAACCTCCGGTGTAAAGACCGGACTTTTCCGAATCGCGGAAGTTCTCTCCGGACGCGAGGGCTGTGAATATCTCGTTGAGGTCTATGAAATCGGAATCGAGATCCAGGCTGATGTCCAGCTTTCCCCTCCTTCCGGACAGCATCCTTCTGAATCCGCTGACAGAACCGGTGGCGCTGATGTCAGAGGATCCGGACCCGATTCTCAGGCCGGTCAGGTCGATCCTGTCGTTGTCGAATCTGCCTTCCAGATGAGTTATCCTGTTCTCGAGAGGGAAGTGCGGTGTGATGATCGAGCATCCTCCCAGATCCAGCGATCCCTCCAGATTCCAGTTCCGGTAGTATTGCATCAGACTCTCACCAAGCTGGATGTTTATTTCCTGCCTGGCATATTCCTGTCCTTCCGCGTTCTCCTCACTTGCATGCTGGTTCCTGTGTCTGGCTCTGGTCCTTGTCCTTGCAGGCTGGGCGTTCACGGCGAATGACAGAGCGTCGGCAGAAATCCTGTTGACGCCGGACCTGATGATGATCTTTTCGTTGCTGCCGGTGAGGTTCATATTCGGCACGTTCTTCCCGTCCCTGGTTGTCCTGCTGATACTGAAGATATTCTCGGAACCCTTGACTCCGACAAAATTCAGGTCCATGTCCATCATCCCTGCAGAACCGATTTCAAGATGTCCGTGCAGCGGATGGTTGTCTTCATCTCCGTCGACAGTCTCCTTTGTGTTGTGGGCGAAGAGGTGCAACCCCGTTCCCCGGATGAAGGTCGAAGTCCCATATTCGGCAAACAGGCTGTCCACCCGCGCAGAGATGGTCGTCCTCGAGTCTGAACCCTTGCCTATTGTGGCCACCGTCCTTCCGAGATGGGCTGTGATGGAGTCTCTTCTGTCGGAGATGTCGATGCCGTCGCTCATGAAACTGCACTCCAGCCCCAGGTCGCCAAAGTTGAATGGGTCGAGCTCCGAGAACCTGAAGCCTCCGCCGACTATCCCGTCCAGATTGCCTGAAGCGGTAATCTCCAGGCTGTCGGGAAGATGTTTCGCAAGTGAATCCAGGACGGCGTGGACCCTGCCTTCGATTGTCAGCAGCGGGTCGGGATCCAGAATATTCCCGGAACCTCCGGAGAGATTCATCCTGAAGCCCTCTGCAAGCAGGTTGAAATCCTTGATTTCTGCTTTGAGGCCGCCTTCTTCGGTACTCGCCCGGGCATCCAGATTGAAACGGCAGCCCTCAGTGAATCCTTTCCATCTGAGGTGGGATTCAGGCACGGTAACGCTTGCGCTTATCTTTGGAAGAATGCCCTTCGTGCTGTCATAGAACCCGTCCAGGCTGCATTGTGCGCTGATTTCTGCGTCGGTGCGGATGGTCCCTATGCCCGGCAGAAGTCCGGACAGAGACGATAGGGATTCCAGCAAATCGGAGATTTTCTCCCGCCCGATTGAAAGCTCTGCCTTGATGCAGGGCTGCTCCCCGGACAGGTCAACAAGGGCTTCTCCCTCGATGTCGATGCTCGCGACTTTGGCCTTTATGTCGCTTGCCCTATGGATCCCGCGCCGGAAAACCGGCACCATTCCAGCCTCCAGACTGACCGGAAGCGAAAGGTTTCCATATTCACCCAGCGCCATGGAGACTTCCGAGTCGAGCGAGAGGCGGCAGCTGTCGCCCAGGCTTTTCAGTTCGAGTCGGTCAAGCCCGAAGGCCAGGGTGTCCGACGCGAGCGCGCCTTCGGCAAGGACAGAGTCCACGGTGCAGAAAATCTTTTCAGGGATGCCGTGTCTTGGAATATACCGACCTCCAAGTCTCATCTCCTTCATCCGGAATGTCCCCGAAACCGAGTCGGACATGTCTGAATATGTGACCAGAGGGTCGCCTCTGAGGATGACCCTTCCGACCGAGACCGGAGGGATGGACAGGGTCGTGTCGGCATCATCTTCCTTCTCCTCCGTGCGGAGGATGTTCCAGTTCGCTGTGTCCTCGCCGTAGCTTCGCAGAAAAATCCGAGGTCCGGAGAGCTCCGCTTTCTTCAGCCGGACTCTTCCTGTCAGAAGTGAAAGGTAGTTCAGCGACAAAGTGAACCGGTCGAAACTTGCGAGGGTGTCTCCCTCGGGGGAACGTCCGGCAGATGCCGGAAAGCCTGAGACTGTTGCGGTTGAGTCGAAAGAGGCGAATCTGTCGTGGGGGTAGGTGATTGAGAAACTGTCGATCTGAACGCTCAGATTGGGAAAACTGCGGAACACGGAAGCATTGATGTCCGAGAATCCGACCTGGCCGTCGACATATTCAGAGGCTATTTCCCTGGCTGTCCGTGTAAGGAAAGATTCACTCAGCACAATCTGGATGCAGGCGAGCAGAGCCATGCACAGGACGGCTGCGGAAGAAAGCAGGATGGTAAGAATCCTCCTCCCTGCGCTTCTGCGACCTCTGCTGCCGGTGCCGCTGTTACTGTTACCGCTTTTCGTCATGGTGCCTTTTGACTGCAAATATAGGAAATTTAATCTCTTTGCATCTTCCAAGTACCCACGGGCTGCCTTGGAAGCCACAATACGAAAAAAGCGAACCGTGCTGCGGTTCGCTCAAGTTCTGCAGGTGGAAGCGATTACTGCTCGTCCTGAAGCTGGAGATGCTGGACATAGATTGCCTTCATCTTTGCAGCTCTTCTCTTGACTGAAGGCTTCTCGAAATTCTTGCGTGCGCGAAGCTCACGGATTGCTCCGGTCTTCTCGAACTTCCTTTTGAACTTCTTGAGGGCTCTTTCGATGTTCTCGCCTTCTTTGATAGGAACTATGATCATTGCTTTTTACCACCTCCTTTTCTTAAGCGGCTGCAAAGATAGGAATATTCCTTGAATATGACAAATCATTTTATCGGCTCCTATCCATACTTTATCAAAAACATATAAATCTGCCTCTTTTAAATCCTCTATTCTTTCCGTTGCCTTTCTTTTTAATTTTTGACTCCCGTCTTAACAGTATCACCGGTTGTTGCCTTGAAATTACTTCTTTACCAATTTGAAATCCCTGAAGGAGTAATTGTATTCTTTTTTATTCTT
>SFMU01000048.1 GCA_004552965.1 Bacteroidales bacterium
ACGTCTACCTGAATTTCTTGTCTTCCTCGAGCATTCCGAGATAGGATGAATATCTCTCGGCGGTGATCGTGCCCTGATCGACAGCTTCCTTCACGGCGCATCCCGGTTCATGGGTGTGAGTGCACGGAGAGAAACGGCAGCCGGCGGAGACCCTGAGCATCTCTGGGAAGTACAGGGCGACCTCCTCCTTTTTGAGGGATACGAGGCCGAAACCGCGCAGGCCCGGAGTGTCGATCATGAAACTGCCGCAGGAGAGAGGATACATTTCATAGAGGCTCGTGGTGTGCTTGCCTTGCAGATGGGCCATGGAGATGTCACCGACCTTCGGGTCCAGACTCGGATCCAGGGCTTTGACAAGGGAAGACTTTCCGACCCCGGACTCTCCGGAGAAGAGGCAGACCTGCCCACTGCCTGAACCTGTCACGGCTTCCCGCAACCTATCGAGTCCTTCTCCGGTCCTGGCGGAAGTCATGATCACCTCATAGCCTGCATTCTCATAGATTCTGCGGAAATTCTCCATCTCGTCAGGAAACTCTTCCTTGAATATGTCGACCTTGTTCAGGACGATTGTCGCCGGGATGCCATAGACCTCACAGGTCACCAGAAGGCGGTCCAGGAAAGGCAGTTTTATCTCAGGAAAGTACAGGGTCACGACCAGGAAGGCCCTGTCGATGTTGGCGGCAATCACATGGGATTGCCTGGAAAGGTTCGTGGAGCGGCGTATCAGATGGTTCTTCCTGTCGTGGATGCTCACGATCGAGGCCGGATGCGAGGCGTCGGGATCCACAGTGCACTCGTAGGTGACCACGTCACCGACTGCTACAGGATTCGTGGAGGAATTGCCGCTCATCCTGACCTTGCCCTTGAGGACAGCCGGGAACGGCTCCCATGTTGGAAGTTCGGAAAGGAGGAAGTGGCTTCCCGCATTCTTGACAACTGTTGCAGTACCTTTCATCTGACATTACCGTGTTTGCAGTCCGTCACCTCGGCTGATGAGCGGAGTCTGGAATTGGTGAAGTGCCAGAGGACCACGCCCACTGCCACCGAGACATTGAGAGAATGCTTGGTGCCGAACTGGGGAATCTCGAGAGTCATGTCCGAGGCATCCACGACCTCCTGGCTGACTCCGTCGACCTCATTGCCGAAGATCAGGGCATATTTCCCGCCTTCAGCCACAGGATCGAAGGACTCGAGACTCACCGAATTGACTGTCTGCTCGATGCTGACGATCCTGTACCCGCGGGCACGGAGTTCCGCCACCGCGGCGAGAGTGCTTTCGGAATATTCCCATGGCACGCTGTCCTCCGCTCCGAGGCCTGTCTTGTGGATTTCGGCCGAAGGGGGAGTCGCGCATATTCCGCAAAGCCAGATCGCGTCCGCCTTGAAGGAATCGCAGGTCCTGAAGGCCGAGCCCACGTTGTGCGCGCTGCGGACATTGTCCAGGACCAGCACCACACCGCTCTCGGGCAGGGCTGAATATTCCCCCGCGCTTATGCGGCACAATTCTATGTTCAGAAGTTTTCTGTCCTTCATTTCCACCAATATCACCGCAAAGATAGCAAATGCCTTGAAAAATGCTTAACTTTACCGAAACAAACCAAGAGAATGAATTCAGAAGAGAAGATCATGTCCGCTGTCAAGGATCTGTTCAGCGGAATCACGTTCACTACAGAGCCTGCAGGACTCTACGACCCGCTCAGGTACATGATTGCGATAGGAGGAAAACGGCTTCGTCCGTGGCTGTGCCTGACTGCATATTCATTATACAAAGACGACTTCACTCCGCAGATTCTCGGTCCCGCTTCCGCCCTTGAGGTTTTCCACAGCTTCACGCTGATCCACGACGACATCATGGACAAGTCCCCGATGCGCCGCGGTGTGGACACTGTCTGGAAGAAATGGAACGAGGACACGGCAATCCTTTCGGGAGACGTGATGTGCATCGACAGCTATTCCAGGCTTGCCTCCGCTCCCGCCGGAGTCCTGACCGATGTGCTTGCCCTGTTCTCCAGGACGGCGTCGCAGGTCTGCGAAGGACAGCAGTATGACATGGAATTCGAGTCCATGGAGACTGTCCCGATGGATGAATACATCAGGATGATAGGCCTCAAGACCGGAGTCCTGCTTGCCTGCTCCGCCGAGATGGGAGCCAGGATTGCGGGAGCCGGTGAAGAAGACTGCTCCAACCTCTACGACTACGGTTACAACCTGGGTCTTGCATTCCAGATCGCCGATGACTGGCTGGATGCCTATGGCGACGAGAAAGTGTTCGGCAAACCGATAGGAGGCGACATCGTCAATTCGAAAAAGAGCTGGCTGACCGTCAGGGCATACGAGAAGGCAGACGCGCAAACCGCCGCGGAACTCTCCCGGGCCATGGCTGTCGTGCCTTCGGACGGGGAAGAGCGCAGTTCCAAGATTGCCAGGGTGATGGCAATCTACGACAGGCTGGATGTGGGATCGGATGCCAGAGCGGAAATCAGCAGGCTGACTGACAAGGCTTTGTCCTTCGCTTCCAAAGTCGCTTCAGGGGAAGGTTTCAGACTTCTCGACAGCTTTGCCACACGCCTTGTGGGACGCAGCAGATAAGCAGAGGAGAAAGGGGAAAATATGACTGTGCCTTTTGGCAAATAAGGTCAATTATCTTATATTTGCAGACCCGTTACTGAGCCCTGTGGAAGGGCCTGACGAAACTTAACGAAACGAGTTCACACAATGAAACAGGATCTCCAGATTTTCGATTTGATAAGAAACGAGAAGGACAGACAGTATTCCGGATTGGAACTTATTGCTTCAGAGAACTATGTTAGTGACAATGTGCTCGAAGCCATGGGGTCTATCCTCACCAATAAATATGCTGAAGGCTATCCTGGCAAAAGGTACTACGGAGGTTGCCACGTGGTCGACCAGATCGAACAGGTCGCCATCGACAGGCTTTGCAAGATCTATGATGCCGAATATGCCAACGTCCAGCCTCATTCAGGCGCGCAGGCGAACATGGCCGTGATCATGGCCTGCCTCAAACCGGGAGACACCTTCATGGGCATGGATCTCTCACAGGGAGGTCACCTCACCCACGGTTCACCGGTCAACGCTTCCGGAATCCTCTACCATGCCGTTTCCTATGGCCTGGACGAGCAGACCGGACTGATTGACTACGACAAGATGGAGCAGATTGCGCGCGAGTGCAGGCCGAAACTCATCATCGGAGGCGCTTCGGCATATTCACGCGAATGGGACTATGAGAGAATGCGCAAGCTCGCCGATGAAGTCGGCGCTCTCCTCTGGATCGACATGGCGCACACCGCCGGCATAATCGCCGCAGGTCTCCTGAAGAACCCTGTCAAATATGCCCACATCGTCACTTCCACCACCCACAAGACCCTCCGCGGCCCTCGTGGCGGCATCATCCTCATGGGCAAGGATTTCGACAACCCTTGGGGCCTGACCACTCCGAAGGGCGAGATCAAGAAGATGAGCGCGATCCTCAACTCAAGCGTATTCCCCGGCGTACAGGGCGGTCCGCTCGAGCATGTCATCGCCGCAAAGGCGGTTTCTTTCTACGAGGCCATGCAGCCGGAATTCGTGACCTACCAGAAGCAGGTCCTCGCCAATGCCAGGACGATGGCCGAGGCCTTCATCGCGAAGGGCTACAAGGTCGTCTCCGGCGGTACCGACAACCACCTGATCCTCATCGACCTGAGGACGAAGTTCCCGGAGGTGACCGGAAGGATGGCCGAGAAGGAGCTTGAAAAGGCTGAGATCACCGTCAACAAGAACATGGTTCCGTTCGACACCCGTTCCGCCTTCAAGACTTCCGGACTGCGCATCGGCACCCCGGCCGTCACATCCCGCGGCTTCGTCGAGAAGGACATCAACGACATCGTCGAGCTGATTGACACCGTCCTCTCAGCCGTCGCAAAGTACGCCGATGTTGTCAACGGTGTCACCGAGGAAGGTGCCGAAGAGTACAAGGCAGTTCTGGAGAACGTCAAGCGCAAGGTCCACAACCTCACTGCAGGACGCCCTCTGAACAACTACTAGGAGCCTGAGCAAGACTGAAGTTTGCTTGCAATCGATCCTGAGCGGGAGTTGGCTTTTGCCTGCAATGAAGCCTGAGCAGAACTGACGTTTGCTTGCAATTGATCTAGAGCAGGAGCAGAACTGTCGCCTGCTTGCAATGAATCCTGAGCAGAACTGACGTTTGAAATATAAAGGAAGGTGACTGATTTTGTGTCGGTCACCTTCCTTTCAGTCTGTATTGACATGTCGGCAATGCCATGAGCGGCAGTGCTCTGAGCGGCAGTGCTCCCCGGCCTTCTCTGTCATGGTCAGTCCATAGGGTCAGTCCATGGGGTCAGTCCCGGACGATCATGGTCGGTCCCCGGTCACTCCCCGGTCGGTCATGGTCGGTTTATGATGTCAGTCCCTGATGTCAGTCCCTAATTTCAGTCCTGGGTCAGGCATCTTCGCCACGCGGGGATGCCACTGAGATACCTGTGGACAGGGGTGCCGTGCCGAAGAACGGCCAGAAGACCCCCTTCGCCACGCGGGGATGCCACTGAGATACCTGTGGGCAGGGTGGCTGTGCCGAAGAGCCGATAGATGACCCCTTCGCCACGACGGGATGCCTCTGGAGTACCTGTGGGCAGGGTCGCCGTGCCGAAGGGTGCCCATAGCACCGTTTATAGACCGGTTAGGCATCGGTTCGGTGCCGGTTTGCCACGCGGGGATGGCTCTGGAGCACTTGTGGGCAGGGGAGCCGTGCCGAAGAGCCGATAGATGACCCCTTCGCCACGACGGGATGCCTCTGGAGTTCCTGTGGGCAAGGTCACCGTGCCGAAGGGGGCCCAGAGCACTGTTCATAGACCGGTTAGGCATCGGTTCGGTGCCGGTTTGCCACGCGGGGATGGCTCTGAGGCACCTATAGGTTGGGTCGCTGTGCCGAAGGGGGCTCTGGCTGAGCTGATTGAACTTTGATGTGTAAGATTTGGAACGCCAAATTCGTTTTGTCCTATTATCTTTGATAGATTGGAGGAGCGCCTCTGGTTTGACAGGGTGTTATGCTGTATTGCTTGACAGGGAGTCAAGCGGTCCTGGATGTCCTGGATGTCCTGGATGTCTGACAAGTCTGACAAGTCCGACAAGTCGGTCAAATCCTGCAAATCCCTCTTGTCAGGCAAGAAACAACCTCTCTGCCGGGCACGCACCACTCCAGCCGGGCACGCACCTCCCCGACCGGGCACGCCCTCAACCAGCAGGGCGAGCACATAACCCTGCCAACCGGGCACATGACCACGCAGGGCGAGCACATAACCCTGCCAAGCGGGCATATAACCAAACAAGGCAACCATAAAAGATTCGATTGATCCATGTCTGCTGTTAAGCATGTTATTTCATTGATAGCCATCGTGCTGTCGGCTCTTTCCCTCTCGCTCCCGACCCTGTCGGCGGAGGATGGGAGCGGGCGGTTCGCGCTGATGGCTGATCTCCACTCTTCGGATGGATCCCGCTCGGTCGTTGAGCTGAGACAGTGCATCCGCGACATCAACACATCGCACCCGACCCTGTCGGCGCAGGATGGGACCGTGCGGTTTGCGCTGATGGCTGATCTTCACTATTCGGAAGGATCCCGTTCGGCCGTTGACCTGAGGCGGTGCATCCGCGACATCAACACAAGGGAGAACCTTGATTTCGTGATGGTGGCCGGAGACTTGACCGACTTCGGGACGGACGAGGAGATTTCTGCGGTTAAGAATATGCTGGATTCCCTGGACCGTCCCTACTATGTCGTCCCGGGAAATCACGATGCGAAGTGGTCCGAGAGCGGCTGCAACACTTTCAGGAAAGTCTTCGGCTACGAAACCTTCGAGTTTCTCTGCAAGGGCTGGCGCTTTGTCGGCTGCAGCTGCGGTCCGGACATGAGGATGGCCCCGGCTCTCGTGCCGCAGGAAAGCATGGAGTGGCTCCGTAACCTGGAACCGGGCGAAAAGACCATATTCATGAATCACTATCCTCAGGACACTTCCGTGCTGAACTATTTCGATGTGACCAGGGAACTCAAGCGCATCGGTGCGGTCCTCGCCATCGGAGGTCACTGGCACTCAAACACCCTTCTGGACTATTCCGGACTGCCCGGGATTCTCGGCCGTTCCACCCTGTCGGCGGGCGGCAATCCGGGCTACAATATCATCGAGATCGAGGATGACCGGCTCAGCGTCTCGGAATGCAAGGTGGTCGGTTCGACCGGAGTTGTGTACGAACCGTGGTGCAGGCTGACATTGCGTCCGGTGGAAGACAGGGTGGAATACGACAGTCACGGACTTCCGACGGACTATCCATGGATGAAATATGATGTCAATGAGACGGGTGATGTCCGGGAGATCTGGAAGTTCCGGGACAAGAGCAACATTGTCGCCGGTTTCGCCCGGAAGGGGGACAGGGCATGGTACACCACTGCTTCGGGCCAGGTGCGCTGCATCTCTCTCAGGGACGGGTCGGTCCTCTGGTCGGCTTCTTTCCCCGGCAAGATCTTCTCGACGCCGGCCCTCTCGGGGAAATATCTTGTCTTCGGCTGCACGGACGGAAATGTCTATGCCATCAATGCTCGCAACGGCTCGCAGATCTGGAAGTCGGCGGCGAGGAAGTCCGTCCTGGGCAGTCCGGTGATCCGCGGGCGGAAAGTCTATGTGGGCGCGTCTGACGGATGCTTCCGCGCCCTCGATCTTGCTTCCGGCAAGCCTGTCTGGGAATATGACGGTGTGGAGGGCTTCATCGAATGCCGGGCTTTAGTGGACGACACTCAGGTGGTTTTCGGAACCTGGGCCGGGAGATTATATTCATTGAACCCTGTAGACGGGTCCCTCCAATGGGTCTGGAAATGCTCCCGCCCTTCGAGGATGTATTCTCCTGCGGCGGTCTGGCCGGTGAAGTCGGACGGGAAGATATTCATTGCCGTGCCTGACAGATGTCTCTATGCGCTGGATGCGCGCACGGGTGATGAACTGAAGGTGTGGAATTCGGTCGCAAGGGAGTCTGTGGGTATGGCTCCCGATGGTTCGGCAGTGTACTGCAAGTCGATGTGGCACACCATCTCTGCCTTCGATCCATATTCCCTGGAAACCCTGTGGAAGTCAGAGACCGGGACCGGCTATGACATTTCCCCGACTTCGATCGCTGCCATCGGGGATGAAGTGATCATGCCGACAGACAAAGGCAATCTGGCAGGTTTCCGCGCTTCTGACGGGAAACCTCTCTGGGCCTTCAAGGTGGCGGATGCCCTGGTCAACCCGATGGAAGTCTGGGAGATTCCGGGCGGCTACCGGATGCTGGTCTCCACGATGGATGGGGCAGTCGCATTGCTCGAAAGGAAATGCACAAGATGAAGCAGCTGAATATTTGAAGATTACATAAAAATTATGAATATGAAGAAGTTTTTCATGATTGCTCTGGCATTGGTGATGACAATGCCGTTCGCCATGTCCAAAACCGACAATGGCCAGAAACCATGGCAGGCCCCGGAAATCGTCCAGGAGAACCGCCTGCCGATGTCAGCGACCTTCGTCACAGACCAGCAGGAGACAGTTTCTCTGGATGGAATGTGGAAGTTTGCCTGGAGTGAGTCTCTGGACGGCAGGACAGAAGGTTTCGAGGCCGTCGCCTTCGACGATTCCTCTTGGGGCACGATACCGGTGCCGGGGATGTGGGAGCTCAACGGCTACGGCGACCCTGTCTATGTGAACGTCGGCTATGCCTGGAGAGGCCTTTCCGGGACCAACCCTCCGGTTGTGCCCGTTGAACACAATCATGTGGGCCAGTACCGCCGTACATTCAATCTGGATCCTTCCTGGGCTGGCAAGCAGATCCGTCTCAGGATCGGTTCGGCCACTTCCAACGTCCAGGTCTGGGTCAACGGCAGGAAGGTCGGCTACAGCGAGGACAGCAAGCTGGAGGCGACTTTCGACATCACCCGTTTCGTCAAGCCGGGAGAGAATCTCATCGCGATGGAGGTCCACCGCTGGTGTGACGGAACCTATCTTGAGGACCAGGATTTCTGGAGATTCAGCGGAATCGCCAGGGGAGTCACGCTGTTTACAAGAGAGAAGGACCGTCTTGAGAATGTCAGAATCGCAGCCGGAATGGACGGTAATTTCACCGTCAGCGCCGAGGTTACTTCCGGGGTCAGGTCTCTGGCTTTCGAAATAGCGGACAGCGAAGGCAACACTGTCGCCTCCCTTTCCGGCAAACCGCTCAAGGATGGCACCTGCACCCTCTCCGGAACTGTCGCCGATCCTGCGCTCTGGAGCGCCGAGACCCCTGTGCTCTACACACTCAAGGCCAAGGCCTTCACCAAGGGAGGTCTTTCCGAAAGCGCATCGGTACGCTTCGGCTTCAGGACTGTCGAGATCGTGAATGCCCAGCTTCTTGTCAACGGACAGCCTGTGCTTGTGAAAGGCGTCGACCGTCACGAATTGAGTGAGGATCACGGCTATGCTGTGACTGTCTCCGAGATGATCGAAGACATCAAGGCGATGAAGAGCCTGAATGTCAATGCCGTACGTACGTGCCACTATCCTGATGATCCGGTCTGGCTGGAGCTGTGCGACATCTATGGCCTCTATGTGTGCGCAGAGGGCAACATCGAGTCTCACGGAATCGGCTACGGCCCTGAGACCCTCGCAGCCAGGGAAGATTTCCGCATTGCCCATCTCGAGAGGGATTCCAGGATGGTGAAGAGGGACATCAACCACCCTTCGATCATCATCTGGAGCATGGGCAACGAGGCCGGCAACGGCGCAAACTTCATGGATTGCTACAAGTGGATAAAGGAATATGATCCTACCAGGCCAGTCCAGTACGAGAGAGGTGAACACGGCGTGAACACTGACATCGCCGTCCCGATGTATGCTGAACCGCACTGGTGCGTGAACTACTGCACGAGCAATCCGACCATGCCTCTCATCCAGTGTGAATATGCCCACGCCATGGGCAACTCCATGGGCAACTTCAAGGAGTATTGGGATCTTGTCAGGAAATATCCTTGCTATCAGGGCGGTTTCATCTGGGATTTCATGGACCAGGCTATCCGTTGGCCTTCCCACGAGGGAGGAACCGACATGATCTTTGCCTATGGCGGCGATTTCAACGGCTACGACCCTTCTGACGGGTCTTTCAACTGCAACGGTGTCATCGCGGCGGACCGTTCCTATCACCCTCATGCCTATGAAGTCCGGTATCAGTACAGGGACATCCTCACCACTGCAGCAGATGCTGAACATGGCAAGGTCAATGTCCATAACGAGTTCTTCTTCAAGGACCTCAGTCAGTACAGACTGCTCTGGACTCTCGTTGTCGATGGCGAGGCTGCAAGGACAGGTGTCGTGGAGAATCTGGATGTCGCTCCTCAGGGGACCGAGACGGTGGATCTGGGCCTCGGCAAGATTCCGCAGACAGGTGGCGATGTGTACATCAATCTCAGCTATGTCCTGAAGGAAGCGGACGGACTGCTTCCTGCCGGCACCGAAGTCTCCTATGACCAGATCGCTGTCAGGGAGTCGTCTGCCCCTGCTTTCGTGCCGGGGTCGGCTTCAGTGGCAGGAAATGCGCTTGAATATTCAGTGACGGAGGACTCCCACATATTCAGTGGCATCTTTGCGGCTCCCGAGGCTGCCCGCTCCAGGGTCACTGCCTGGGAGGCTGCCTTCTCAAGGAAATCGGGTGCCCTCTGCAGCTACAAGGTCAATGGTGAGGAGATGCTCTGCGAACCTCTTCTTCCGGAGTTCGGCAGGGCTCCTGTCGAGAATGACCTGGGCGCCAGACTGGATGAGAAGCTGGCTCTCTGGAGATATGTCGACCTCGAACTGAAGTCGATGACCGTGAATATGGTTTCCGAAGAGGGTACCGCCGCCGCAAAGGTGGATGTGGAGTATCTGCCTGTCGCCGGTGATGTTGCGACTGTCCGCATGTCCTACCTGATCTATCCTGACGGTTCTGTCAGGGGATGCGAGTCGATGAGGGATGCCGGCAAGCTTAAGGAGGCCCCTGTGATGTTCAGGTACGGCATGAAGTTCGCGATGCCGGGCCGCTGGTCCGAGCTCGATTTCTATGGCAAGGGTCCGTGGGAGAACTATTCAGACAGAAATTCCGCCGCTCTCGTCGGCCGGTACAGGCAGACTGTCAATGAGCAGTACCATTACGGCTATGTACGCCCTCAGGAGTCCGGCACGAAGACCGGCATGAAGTTCTTCCGCATCATGGACACCGGTGGCACCGGCTTGGAGATTTCTTCGGATGTGAAGTTCTCGGCTTCAGCCCTGCCTTTCTCCATCGCCCAGCTCGATTGCATCAAGGACGGTGACAAACCTGGCAAGGCTGCCAACGACTACATCCGTGGCAAGCAGTCGCATTCCTTGAATCTCAAGGCTGCCGCCCATGAACAGGACCGTTCCAATGGCGTGACCTACGTCAATTTCGATCTGATGCAGATGGGTGTCGGCGGTATCAATTCCTGGGGCTCCTGGCCACTTGAAGCCTACCTGATCCGTCCGGAGGAACGCGACTTCAACTTCGTCATCCGTCCTCTCTGCCGCTAAGCGTTGCCGCTAAGGGTCGCCGCTGAGGGTTGCCGCTAACGGTTGCCGCTAAGGGTCGCCGCTGAGGGTCGCCGGGGCGCTCCCATGAGGGGAGTGCCTTCCGTGCGGCACCCGGAGCGTTTCCTCTGTCCGATGTTTCAATCCACGTCCCTTCTTTGGAAGAAAAATGATTATGCAGTCCGATGCGGATTATTTCTTTCAAATTACTTATATTTGCTTTTGCAGTAGTGAAATGCGTAGAAATCAATGTTACTCGAAAAACAACTCATCTTGTTCATCAACATCTTCCACAGCAGCATGAGGCAATGCCTGGCGGATGTTTTTCTGGAGAAGGGCTACAATCTGACACCTGAACAGTTTCTGGTGATGGACACGCTCTGGGATGAGGGTATCCTGACCCAGCAGCAGATCGCCGACATCACGATGCGTGACAAGAATTCGATTGTCAAGCTGATAGATGGACTGGAGGCGCGCAATCTTGTCAAGAGGGTAAACAATCCGAAGGACAAGCGGCAGAATCTGATCAAGGTGACTGAATATTCCAAAACAGTCAAGGATGCCGTGACCGCCATTTCCTACGAAGCGGTCCAGAAAATTATCAACGGCATTCCCCGGGAGGAACTTGAGAGTTTTGTCAGGACGATAGCCAGGATGCAGAAGAACATCGACAAGGACAGCGACCTTGAGGAACTCGGAAGAAAGTATCCGACCAATCCCGGCGGTGCCATCTGATTTCTCCCGTGGGCTCCCTGAACCGTGAAATACTCCGGCTGGCACTTCCCAGCATATTCGCCAATCTGACAGTCCCGCTGGTCGGAATGGTGGACATTGCTGTGGCCGGGCATCTGGATTCTTCGGCGGCCGCCCTTATCGGGGGAGTGTCCATCGGGTCCATGATGTTCGACGTTCTCTACTGGAACTTCGGATTCCTGAGGGCGGGGACCGGCGGACTGACTTCCCAGGCCTTCGGGAGGGAGGACTGGACAGACTGCGTCAGGACTCTGCTGAGGGGTCTTGCGACAGCCCTGGCGATCTCCCTTGCCATGATTGCCCTCCAGCGTCCCTTCTGCCACCTTTTCTTCTGTTTCGTGGATTGCTCCGAAGAGGTCCGGAATCTGGCGGTCAGATACTTCACGATCAGAATTCTGTGCTCTCCTGCCACTATGTCCCTGATGGTCGTCAGGGGCTGGTTCATCGGAATGCAGGACACTTTCAGCTCGATGGTGACCGACACTGTCGTCAATGTGGTCAACATCGTGGCCAGCATTGCCCTCTCCGTAGGGATTCCGGCCCTGGGCATCAGGGGGATGGGCTTCGAGGGAGTCGCCACCGGTACCGTGGCAGCCCAGTATCTCGGCCTGCTGGTGGCCTCTGTGATAATGCTTTTCAAATATTCGGGGACTTTTTCTGGCAGACTGTCCCGCGCCTCCCTGAAGGGCACTTTCTCCGGTGGGAAGATGCATGAGTTCTTCTCTGTCAACAAGGATCTCTTCATCCGCTCCCTTTGCCTTATTTCAGTCTATCTGGGCTTTTCGGCGATTTCCGCCCGCTTCGGCGATGTCCTGCTGGCTTCCTGCTCGATAATGATGAAGCTTCTGATGATCTTCTCCTATTTCTCGGATGGTTTCGCTTTTGCCGGAGAGGCGCTTACAGGCCGTTTCGTGGGCAGCCGGGATTCATCCGGACTGAGGCGGACGGTCCGGCTCACCTTTGCGTGGAGCATGGGGATAGGGCTGCTTTTCGTAGGAATATATTCATTGTGGGGAATGCCGATGTTCCGTCTGATGACTGAGGATTCGGCCGTGCTTGATGCCTCGTCCGCTTTCCTGCCATGGCTTGTCCTGATCCCGATTGTCGGCTGCCCGGCCTTCACATGGGACGGGATCTACATCGGAGCGACGGCAACACGACAGATGAGGGATTCCAACATCTGGTGCGCTGTCTCGTTCTTTGCGGTCTGGTTTGTCGGAAGGCAGTTCCTCAGCCATGAGGGAAACGTGCCGGTGCATCTTCTATTCGCCGCCTATTACACCCATCTGATCGTACGTTCCCTCTATCAGACGGCATTCTACCGGAGGGCTGTCCTCAGCAGGATTTCCTGAAATACTTCCCGATGACCGGGAGGTCGGAAAGCGGCAGGTCCCTTTTTACGATCAGCGCGCAGAAAAGGGCGATGAGCACGCAGTTGACTGCAAGCTGCGGGATGGTCCCGAGATACTTCGAGGTGAGCAGCATCCCGCAGTAGATCACTGCAGCGGCGATGACATAGATGGCAATGTCTTTCAGCGGGTAGGCTATCGGATACTTCTTCTGCCCGACAAAGTAGGACAGGAGCATGGCGATGCCGTAGCCGGCGACACCTGCCCAGGCGCAGGCCATGTACCCGATCTTTGGAATGAATATGAAGTTGACGGCGAACAGTGCCAGGCATCCTGCTCCGGAGAACAAGGCTCCCCAAAGGGTCTGGTCGATCAGTTTGTACCAGAACGAAAGGTTGAAGTAGATGCCCATCATGATTTCGGCCGCCATTACGATAGGGACTACCCTGAGCCCCTCCCGATAACTCTCTCCGATGATGTATTTGAGCACATCCAGGAAGCCTATGACGCAAAGGAAGGCCAGGAGAGTGAATATGATGAAGAACTTCATCGCCTTCCCGTACATCTCCTTGCTGTCCCTGTCCTTGGCTCCGGCGAAGACAATCGGTTCGTAGGCATACCTGAAAGCCTGTGTGATCATCGCCATTATCATTGCGATCTTGATGCAGGCTCCATAGATGCCCAGTTCCCGCACCCCTTCCTCGCCGTCCCTGACAAGAGGGTAGATGATCTGTGATGCCGACTGGTTGAGAACACCGGCGATTCCCAGGATGAGGATCGGCCAGCTGTAGCCCAGCATCCTCTTCATCAGGCTCCAGTCGAAGCCCGATCGGGCATCCTTGTATTCTCCGTAGAAGAGGAAGGTGATGATGCCTGTGCAGAACAGGTTGATGTAGAATACAAAGCCGACCTGGATGCCATTGTCATAGATTCCGAACGGATTCAGTCCGAGTTTCGGCAGGATCACGAAATACAGCAGGTTCAGTCCGATGCTCATGAGGATGAACAGGAGCTTGAGGGCTGCAAACCTGTAGGGACGCTTCCTGAAACGCAGATAGGCGAATGGAATGCTCTGGAAGGCATCCAGTGCCACTGTGGCCGCCATGACCCAGATGTAATCCGGATGCTCCGGGTAGCCCATTGCCGAGCTGATGGGGTCCAGGAAGACCAGCACAAGGATGAAGAAGAGAGCGGAAGTCGCCAGGACCGAAGTCAGGATCGTCGAATATACTTTCCCGCTGTCCTCCCCGCTCTTGTTGGCGAACCGGAAGAAGGTGGTCTCCATCCCGTAGGTGAGGATGACCAGCAGCAGGGCAGTGTAGGCATACATATTCGTGACTACTCCATAGCCTCCGCTGCCTGCATTTATGACATAGGTGTATATCGGGACGAGCAGGTAGTTGAGAAACCGCCCGATGATGCTGCTCAATCCGTAGATGGCAGTGTCTTTTGCCAGTGCTTTAAGGTTTGCCATATCCTTCCTGATGAATGATGACCTCTTTTCCGATGAGTTACCTTATTCCGTATTTCCTCAGGATTCTCAGCAGCGGCTTGCGGATGGATTCCGCCCAGAGGGTGTAGCCATGGTCGCCGGGATGGATCCCGTCCTGCGAGGTCTCGTGATTCCTGTCGGTCGCGTCCGGCCTGATGTAGTGGATGTTGTCATATTTCCTGAGGGCGATTGCCATCAGACTGTCCGCTGTCGCCATCTTTTCCGCCTCGTAGCTGTCCTTGTCGGTCATGAAGTTCCTGTTCTCCCGGTAGATGGTGCTCTGGAATATGATGGGAGTCTCCGGATGGCCTTCCCTTATCCTTTCGATGAACGGGAACAGCCTCTGGCGCATCTGGTCCGGGCTCGGATTGGAGAAGCCGTCGACGATTATCGCATCCACATCTGCCTCTGCAAGGACGGCGGCAAAATAGTCCTGGAGCTTGCAGTTGCCGCTGCATCCCAGGCTGAGCATCTGAAGTCCGGTGCTTCTGGAAAGCTGGGCAGGATAGGTCATGCCGGCCCTGCTGATGCTGATTCCGTGGGTGTAGCTGGATCCCAGGACTGCAATCCGGTGGCGGAAAGGATTCCCGATCGGTTCGATGACCGCGCCCTTTTCGGTGCCGATCTTGATGGAAGACTCCTCGCTGTAGATCGGAAGGTAGAGCAGGCATTCGTGCATGCTTCCGTCCATCGCTCCTATCAGTCTGAGCACGGAGCCTTTCTGCGCATCCTGTGCTCCTGCCGCCGCCCAGAGCCATTTCCCGTCCTTGCGGATGTAGAGGTCGTAGCCGCAGGTGGCGAAGGCGGTGGTGTTCGGCCGGATGTTCCTCACTGCGAAGTCGGTCTGAATCACAATCGATTTCGAGTCGGTCCTGAATGCGACGGCGATTCCGGAGGACATCCTTACCTGGGCATTTTCCCCCGGAGTGAAACCCTTGAACCGGACGGTGTCCACCCTGTGGTAGGGGTTGGGAGTGTCTGGCATCAGTTTGCCTACGAGGGTAAGGTCGGAAGCTTCGGTGTAGGAATATTCCTGGCTGAAACCGTTTGCTGCAGCAATAAGCGAGAGCAGCAGGACAATGGTGGTGGCGATCATTTTCATGGTGCTAAGTTAGAAATATTTGCCGTTCTTTCCTATCTTTGCACGGCAAACCTTGGATTCAATGCCTCAGCTGCGAGTCCAACGTTTGCGCTGAATTGAAGACATGAGTTTATTTTCCTTCTACCGAATATCCCGTCCGTCCCGGGTCTGTGTCCCTGAGGAGCGGGTATCCGAGGAGTACAGGCGTTACCGAAACCGGACATTCTGGGGCGTTACGGGCGCATATGCCTTGTATTACGTCTGCCGGATGACAATGGCTGTGGTCAAGCAGCCTCTCATCGACGGGGGAGTGTTCTCCGCCCAATGGCTCGGAGTGATCGGTTCCACCTTCTATTTCGCCTATGCGGTGGGCAAATTCTGCAACGGCTTCATCGCCGACTACTGCAACATCCGGCGCTTCATGGCAACCGGACTGATACTCTCCACCATAATCAATCTGCTGATGGGCCTTTCTGGTCTGGCCTCCGGCTTCCTGGGCTTCTCGTCTTCGGCTCTTTTCATCCTCTTCTCGGTCCTTTGGGGAATCAACGGCTACTGTCAGTCGATGGGCGCTCCTCCGGGAGTCATCAGCCTTTCACGATGGTTCCCTCTTGCAAGCCGCGGCACGTACTACAGCATATTCAGTTCCACTCCATATGTCGGAAAGGCGCTCTCGCTCTTTTTTATCGGTCTTGTCGTAGGCGGTCTCGGCTGGGAATATGGCTTCCTCTTTTCCGCGATTGCCGGGGTTGCCGGAGCGTTCATGATCCTTCTGCTTGTCAGCGACACTCCACAGAGCAAGGGCCTGCCGAGCGTACAGCAGTTCAGCGGGGAGCCGGAACTGAAGACGGACTCCCTCCCTGTCAGGGAACTTCAGAAAGGGGTCGTGAGGCATCCGGGAATCTGGATTATCGCTCTGTCGAGCGCCTTTGTCTACATCACCCAGCATGCGGTTAGTGACTGGGGCATCCTGTTCCTGCAGAAGCAGAAGGGCTTTTCGCTGGCTTCCGCCACCCAGATCATCGCTTTTGCCGAAGTTTTCGGAGTTGCGGGGACAGTCCTGGCAGGCTGGCTGTCGGACCGTCTTTTCAGGGGCAACCGCTTCACCCCTGTCCTGATTGCCGGGTTGCTGTGCCTGGCTTCATTCGTCTGTTTCCTGTTCCTACCCGGATCATATTTTCTGGAGATCCTTCATGTCTCGGTCTTCAGCCTTTCGATAGGGATTGTCTATTGCATCGTGACCGGCCTGATGGCTCTGGACATCGTTCCGAGGAAGGCCTGCGGGGCTGCTCTGGGTATGGTAGGTCTGGCAAGCTATGCCTGTGCCGGAATCCAGAACATAGTCAGCGGTTTCATGATCGGTGGGTTCACCGTCAAGGATGCGTGTGGCGAAGTTGTCTACGATTTCACTCCGGTGAGCATCTTCTGGACTCTTTCCTGCATCCTTTCGTTTGTGATTCCCCTTCTTTCCTGGCGTTTCCTCAAGCCTCGCGGCAACGATTAGCCATTGATGAAAAAAAGGCTGACCGGAATGCCTGATGTGACTTTCCGGTCAGCCGTGTCATGCTTTATGTACTTGTAGTGGAATCCTTACTGCTCGTCAGGTCCCTGGTCGTCCGGGCCCTGAGGTCCAGGCTGAGGTCCAGGCTGTGGACCAGGCTGAGGACCTGCCTGCGCTCCGCTCATGCTCTGGTACATTTCGCCCATAAGCTTGTTGATCTCCTCGGAGTAGCGGTCGATGTCGGAGAGGTTCTGGCTCTTGACAGCCTCCTTGAGTGAGTTCAGAGGGCCTTCGATTGCGCTCTTCTTGTCGGCAGGAATCTTGTCGCCGTTCTCCTTGAGGAATTTCTCCACCTGGAATGCCAGACCGTCGCCGTTGTTGATCTTCTCGATCTTCTCCTTGGCTTCCCTGTCGGCAGCCTCGTTGGCCTTGGCCTCGTCACGCATTCTCTGGATTTCCTCATCGGAAAGACCTGAAGAAGCCTCGATCCTGATGTTCTGCTCCTTGCCGGTAGCCTTGTCCTTTGCAGAGACATTCAGGATACCGTTGGCATCGATGTCGAAGGTGACTTCGATCTGAGGTATTCCTCTCGGAGCAGGAGCGATTCCGTCGAGATGGAACAGACCGATCTCCTTGTTGTCCTTTGCCATAGGACGCTCACCCTGAAGGACGTGGATTTCGACAGAAGGCTGGTTGTCCGCAGCCGTCGAGAAGACCTGTGACTTGTGGGTCGGGATGGTGGTGTTGGACTCGATGAGCTTGGTCATCACGCCGCCGAGGGTCTCGATACCGAGTGAAAGCGGAGTGACATCCAGAAGGAGCACATCCTTGACATCACCTGCGAGCACACCGCCCTGGATCGAAGCGCCGATAGCGACGACCTCGTCAGGATTGACGCTCTTGTTAGGCTCCTTGCCGAAGAAGTCCTTGACGATCTGCTGGATCTTCGGGATTCGGGTCGAACCGCCGACGAGAAGAACCTCGTCGATGTCGGAAGTCTGGAGTCCGGCATCCTTGAGGGCCTGGCGGCAAGGCTCGATGGACCTCTGGAAGAGGTTGTCGCAGATCTGCTCGAACTTGGCCCTGGTGAGAGTCTTGACAAGGTGCTTAGGAATACCGTCGACAGGCATGATGTAAGGCAGGTTGATCTCTGCGGAAGTCTGGTTCGAGAGCTCGATCTTGGCCTTCTCTGCAGCCTCCTTGAGTCTCTGGAGTGCCATAGGGTCTTTCCTGAGGTCGATACCGTTGTTCTCTGCTGCGAATTCGGCTGCAAGCCAGTTGATGATCTCCTGGTCGAAATCATCACCTCCGAGGTGGGTGTCGCCATTGGTGGACTTCACTTCGAACACACCGCCGCCGAGCTCGAGGATGGAGATATCGAAGGTACCGCCACCGAGGTCATAGACAGCGACCTTCATGTCCTTGTTCTTCTTGTCAAGACCATAGGCGAGAGCTGCTGCGGTAGGCTCGTTGATGATTCTCTTGACATCGAGACCTGCGATCTTGCCGGCTTCCTTGGTTGCCTGACGCTGTGAGTCGGAGAAGTAGGCAGGTACGGTGATGACAGCTTCGGTGACATCCTGGCGGAGATAGTCCTCGGCGGTCTTCTTCATCTTCTGGAGAATCATTGCCGAGATCTCCTGAGGAGAGTACAGCTTGCCGTTGATGTCGACCCTAGGGGTGTTGTTGTCACCCTTGACGACCTTGTATGGAACTCTTGCGATTTCCTTGGAGACCTGGTCGTAGGTCTCGCCCATGAATCTCTTGATAGAGAAGATGGTGTTCTGAGGATTGGTGATAGCCTGACGCTTTGCAGGTGCACCTACTTTCCTTTCACCGCCGTCGGTGAAAGCTACGATTGAAGGAGTTGTCCTTTCGCCCTGGTCATTGATGATGACGGTAGGCTGGTTTCCTTCCATGACTGAAACGCACGAATTGGTGGTTCCGAGGTCGATTCCGATAATCTTTCCCATATCTTTAATCTTTTTGAAATTACAATTTTACTTTCCCTTCCGGGAACCGCCTTCTTTCTTATCCAATGTTGTGCCATTTCTTTGAATATGACAAATTGTCATGGTTGTGTCATTTTCCTTCCTTCAGGATCCCCGAATCTTCAATGCGCAAACTGATTCTTGCCGGAACTGTGAATATGTCAATAGATGACATTCCATAGCATCCGGCCTCTTCAAAATCCGATTCTTTGTCAAGACAGTTTGAAAAACAGCAGGCTTCCCGATCATCTGTCCGGAAGCCTGCCGCAAGTATATTCAAAGGAACCGCTAGTCGCCGGCTTCCTTGAGACGCTCTGCGTTCTCTGCGATCTGGAGCTGGTTGATGCATTCCTGGATGTCTCCGTCCATGAAGACAGGAAGATTGTACATCGACCAGTTGATGCGGTGGTCCGTCACCCTGCCCTGA
>SFMU01000049.1 GCA_004552965.1 Bacteroidales bacterium
AAGTTCGATGACATCGGAACCCGGAAGGATACACCGACGCGCCCCCCGGACAGATACTCGGCAAGCACACCCGGACTGATCTCCTGCCTCGCCCCCGACCGGAGACACTACATCGGCCCTCAAAAGGAGACGCCGCATAGACCCTCAGGAGGCCCCGAGCAAATTCAACCGGACGGAGAGCCCACATATGCACCCGAAAGGACAGCACTGCATCCGCCACCGGAAAGACACCCCACATAGCCCCTCCCGAACGGAGACTCTTCATCTGCCCCAGGACGGATCTCCTGCCTCGCCTCACCGGACGGACACCCGGCTGAGGCGGTAGTATCTTGACGAGTGCCGAGTTCACGACTGTGGCAATAGCGCACAATATAAAGAAGATGATCTCCGTGATGGATGCGAAACGGAACGGGCGAAGGCTGTCGCCTCCGACGGACGTGCCACCCGCGGCACGGAAGCGGGTGCCGAAATCCGCGGCTGGCGTCAGCCAGGCGTGATTGAGGCAGGGTCAAAAGAAGTCGGAGATTTTGCCAAATAGCAAAATCTCCGACTCTTTTGACTCCCGAGGAGGCGAGCAGCCTCGCCGGGCAGTCTCAGCCATCTGCGAAGGAAGCGGGGGACGAAAAAAGTCAATATGACTGATCAGTCGCCCTCCTTCCCGGAATATTCGGTATGATGCGGAAGTCTAGACGAGACCCTGGGCGCACATCGCGTCGGCAACCTTGATGAAGCCGGCGAGGTTGGCGCCATCGACATAGTTGACAGTTCCGTCTGCCTTGGTACCGTACTGGACACAGGCATTGTGGATGTCCTTCATGATGGAATGGAGATGCTGGTCGACCTCTTCGGCGCTCCAGCGCAGACGCATGGAGTTCTGGGTCATCTCAAGACCGGAAGTTGCAACGCCACCGGCATTGGATGCCTTGCCAGGAGAGTAGAGGATGCCGGCTCCCTGGAACACGGCGATCGCCTCAGGGGTAGAAGGCATGTTCGCGCCCTCGGTCACGCAGAAGCAACCGTTGGCGACAAGTGTCTTTGCATCCTGCTCGTTGATTTCGTTTTGGGTTGCGCAAGGCATTGCGATGTCGCAAGGGACGCCCCAAGGACGTTCACCCTCGAAATATTTTGCGTTAGGATATTCATTGACATATTCCTTGATCCTGCCTCTGACGACATTCTTGAGGTTCATCACGTACTGCCACTTCTCCTCGTTGAGTCCTTCCGGATCGTAGATGTAGCCGTTCGAGTCCGAAAGGGTCACGACCTTGGCGCCGAGGCTCATTGCCTTCTTGGCGGCGTACTGGGCGACATTGCCGGAACCGGAGATCACAACTGTCTGTCCTTCAAAGGATTTTCCTCTGAGAGCGAGCATTTCCTGGGCAAAGTAGCAGGCACCGTAACCGGTAGCCTCCGGTCTGATGAGGCTTCCTCCCCATGCAAGACCCTTTCCGGTGAGAGTTCCGGTGAATTCGTCGCGGAGCCTCTTGTACTGGCCGAAGAGGTAACCGATTTCGCGGCCTCCGACTCCGATGTCACCTGCAGGAACGTCGGTGTCCTGGCCGATGTGCCTCTGGAGTTCGGTCATGAAACTCTGGCAGAAACGCATCACCTCTGCATCGGACTTGCCTCTAGGGCTGAAATCGGAGCCGCCCTTGCCACCTCCCATCGGAAGGGTGGTGAGACTGTTCTTGAATGTCTGCTCGAAGGCGAGGAACTTGAGGATGCTGAGATTGACGCTGGCGTGGAAGCGGATACCTCCCTTGTAAGGTCCGATGGCACTGTTCATCTGGACTCTGTAGCCTCTGTTGATCTGGACTCTGCCGCTGTCATCCATCCAAGGGACGCGGAACATGATGACTCTTTCCGGCTCTGCCATCCTCTCCATGATCTTGAGATCCATCAGATGAGGATTCTGGACGATGTAAGGGGCCACACTGGAGACGACCTCGCTTACAGCCTGGTGGAATTCACTCTCTCCCGGATTCTTCGCGATGAGAGATGACATGAAATTGTTTACGTACTTTTCTGATACTCTGTCCATTGTGTTGATATGTTAAGTTGTTTTATAAAGTATTTCCCGCTAAGTAATACGAAAATAATAAGTTGCGTCAGATTTGAATTGGATTTTCGAGGTCAGATTTTCTCCCGAAGAAGAAGCATAGCCGTAGCTATGTGACTGATGAGGGAGGAAATATGGACCGAAAAGATTTTCAAAGATGATGCAGGTTATTTTTTGAGGATTACTAAACGCCTTGTCTCCCAAGGCAAGGATCTCCACTGCCAGGATGGCGGCATTCTTTGCTCCGCCGATTGCAACAGTGGCGACAGGGATACCCGTCGGCATCTGGACCATTGACAGCAGCGAATCGAGGCCTCCGAGGTTCTTTGTGGCCATAGGTACGGCAATCACCGGCAATGTGGTCAGACCTGCGGCGACACCTGCCAGATGCGCTGCTCCGCCGGCTCCGGCGATGACAACACCGAATCCGCGGTCCTTGAGGGATTTTGAATATTCAAACATAAGATCCGGAGTCCTGTGGGCGCTGATGATGCGGGTCTCATATTCGACTCCGAATTGCTTGAGCATCTGCTCGGCCCCGGACATGACTTCATAGTCGCTGGTCGAGCCCATGATGATGGAAACTTTCATTTTGTCAGTTCGTTTAGTAATATGTGAGGATTACTTGACAAAGCAGGCCCCGCATCCATCGGATGCAACGGATGCGGGTCTGCAAAGAGTATTCTATGCCTCCTCCCACTGCTGACGGATGAGGTTCACTGCATTTGTGACGATGGTGGCGCGGTCCTCGCCCGCCATTCCGCACTCAAAGCTGACATACTTATCATAGCCGATCATCTTGAGTGCCCTGAAGCCCTCGACATAGTTGTCGAGTTCTCCGTTCTCTCCCGGCATCTGACGGGTTCCGCGGCTGGCGATGTGGACATGCTGGAGGTACTTCTTGCCGGCAGACATCAGAGCGCCGAAATCGGACGTCTCCTCCTTCATGTGCCAGAAGTCTCCCATTGCCTTTACTCCTTCGCTGTCGGCATCACGGGCGATTGCGGCGGCATCGGCTACAAGACGCATATAGAAGGCCTCAGCCCTGTTCAGAGGTTCGAGGATGACGGTAGTTCCGTTCTCCTTGGCGAATTCTCCAAGAGCATGAAGTTCCTCGCACAGATAGTTGCGGGTGTCCATCGTGTGAGGCTTGCAAGGCAGCTGACCGTTGAAGGCCGGAACCATGATGACTCCGGTGGAACCAAGCTGGCCGGCCGCAACGATGATCTCACGCATCGTGGTGTCGAAGAGCTGCTTCACCTGAGGATCCTCGGCCAAAATGAAGCCTTCGAATCCGGCACAGATTGCAGACACCTTGATGTTGCGTCCCGAAAGGGCCTCGCTGATCTCCTTGACCCTGCCGGCAAGACCGCGTCCGTTCAGTTCGAAGCCATTGACTCCGAGGCTCTCCATGAAATCAAGTTTCTCTGCCAGAGAGGCTCCCGGAGCCGTTCCCTCCTGGAAAGAAATGTTGATTGCGACATCGGAAGCCGCCTTCGTGTCCTTGCAGGAAGAAGCGCAACCAGGAAGCAAAGAGGCAGCGGCAAGAGCCGCTGTCCCTGTTGCAGAAGTTTTCAGAAATGATCTTCTGTCCATATCCTATGGCTTATTTGCCGGTTCCCGGAACCGGAACGGTGTACTTGTCCATGTCAAGAGGACCGAGCTCGAGTTTCTCCGGCATGTAGTCCATCTCTGAAGCGCTGATGTCATCCCAGCTGACCTGTGCGCCGGTGTAGGCTGCCTCACGGCCCATGACTCCGCAGAGTGTGGACATTCCGCACTCGCCGGACTCGACGTGGGTGGTACCCTTGCGGATGTGGTTGACCCAGTCGACATGCTCGAGGGTGTAAGGATCGTGCTGCTGGTACTCTGCCGCTGCTGCCTCGTTGTCGAACTGCCAGATGATGTTGCCTTCGAGGTCACGGATTGCGAAATCCTCGGAGTTCCACCAGCCCTTGGTTCCATGAACCCTTTCGCTGACCTTTGTGGCAGTACCGTCTATCTGGCGGCACATGGAGTGGAGATGAACGCCGTTCTCATATTCGAAGTCGACATCGAAGCAGTCGTACTGGTCGCCGGTGACCCTGCGGTGGCGGGCTCCGATGGCCCTGGCTGCGATCGGGTGCTTGTAGCCGAACATCCAGTTGAAGACATCGATGTTGTGGACATGCTGCTCGACGATGTGGTCGCCTGAGAGCCACTTCCAGTTGACCCAGTCACGGATGGTCCATTCCATGTCGGTCCATCCCTTCTCGCGCTCCCTGTACCAGAGCATTCCCTGGTTCCAGTAGACATTGCCGCCGGTGATTTCACCGATAAGGCCTTCCTGGATCTTCTTGAAGGACTCGACGTAAGGACGCTGATGATGGCGCTGGGTACCGCAGACAACGCTCAGACCCTTGGCCTCAGCCTGCTTGGTGGCTGCCATGATCTGACGGTAGCCCTTGGAGTCGACAGCGATAGGCTTCTCGAGGAAAGAGTGCACTCCCTTCTCGGTAGCATAGGCGAAATGGGTCGGACGGAAAACAGGAGGAGTGGTGATGATGACCATGTCGACACCGGAATCGATGACCTGCTTGTAGGAATCGAAACCGATGAAGCAGTTCTCGTCGGCAACGATCTGGTTCCTGCCCTTGAGAGCCTCCTTGACACCGTTGAGACGGTCCTCGAACACATCGCCGAGAGCCCAGACGGTGATTCCGTCAGCAGCATCGAGAAGGTTCATGATTGCACCGGAGCCACGTCCGCCGCAGCCGATGAGACCAACCTTGAGTTCCTTTCCTTCGACAGCCTTGTCAGGAAGTTCAGGGACATAATACTCGTCAGGATTCCTCAAAGGAGTCACCTTGTTGCCCTTCGCGCAGGAAGCGAGAAGTGGCGCTGCCACCATACCTGCGACACCGATCTTTGCACTGGTGCCCAGGAATGATCTTCTGTCCATTGTCTTGCTCATAGTTTTTATGGAATTAATTTATGTTGTTATTGTGAGAATCCAATACCTTCAGGCACCTCGCAGACCACACGGAAGCCGATACCCTTGATGTCCGAATACCACCAGATGCTCTTCGGATTCTGCGGGTCGGTACGGAGCCAAGCATCATTCCGGGTGTGGCTGCGGCTTGCGCAACGGACCTTCGAAGCGTCATCCGCATAGCAGCCTCCCCTGACGACATGCTCCTCGCCGCTCTCCGGCCCCTTGGGGTCGACTGCCCCGTCAGGGATCTGCGAATATGCATCCTCGGCGTACCAGTCCGAGCAGTACTCCATGACATTGCCCAGCATATTCTTGAGTCCGAAAGGATTGGCCTTGACGGCAGATGCTTCGGCGGTGCGGCTGCCGGAGTCGCCTTCATAGACCACATAGCGGCGGATCATGGTAGTGTCTGCGGCCTTGAACTTGCGGATGAAGCCTTCGTTCGAATATGCCTTCGGATTGCCCTCGAAGAAATACGGGGTGGAGGTACCGCCTCTGGCTGCATATTCCCACTCGGCTTCGGTCGGCAGGCGGTACTTGCGTCCCGTCTTGAGCGAAAGCCACTGGCAGAATGTCTGTGCCGAGTAGTAGGTCATGGTGATTGCAGGGCGCTCGCCCATTCCCCAGCCCTGGTCAGGGAAACCGAATGGAGGGGTCGGGCCGCTGACCGCATCGCAGTCCTCCCTGCTGTTGTTGGCATAAATCTTTGCAGGAGGGGTCCTGCCCTCCGACATTGTCTCATTGTAGAACTCCCAGAACTGGTCCCAGGTGATTTCGACCTCGGCCATGAAGAAAGGCGAGATCCTGACTTTCTTCTGTGGACCTTCATCCCCGTTTCTGAAAGGTTCGTCCTCCGGGCTTCCCATCAGGAACTCTCCTCCAGGGACGGCAATCATCCTGATGCAGGCGCTGGTCCCCGGGACAGTCTCGTCGAACGAGGTGAAAGATGTGACCTCGGCAGCCTTCTCGTACCTGGCCCCCGTACCGGTTGTCACCACCTTGCCCTTCAGGCTCTTGTGCTCGTAGCCCGGCATAAGATGGCCGGCATCGAGGTGGCAGCTGATGCACTGGAGATCCTGCGCCTCGGCATTCTCCTCGTAGTGGAGATGGGCAGTGATGCCGTCATCCGTGATCCCCTCGGGGAAAAGGTTGACGTGGCATTTTTCGCAGGATTCGTTGTAAACGATCCCGGTGGCATATTCAAGATTCCTTCTGGACTCCCAGTCGAAACTCTCGGGATCCTTAGTCCACTTTGACCAGATGTCCTTCGCTCCGGACCTTGCCTTCGCCATCCAGTAACGCATCGGAGATTCCTCCTTCGGAGGGAGATGGCACTCGGCACAATCCACGACTGCACCGCTCGAAGAATTGTAATGCTTCGACTTTTTCCAGTCCGCATCGGCCTGCTCGTGGACGTGGCAGCTCATGCAGTAGTCACTTGAGGAGGTCTTGGCCATAGTGTGGCCGATGAAAAGCATCACGACGATGCCCAGAACCAGTCCGCCCGCCAGGGACAGGACTATGGCCTTGGTTATGGATTTTGGTTTCTTCCGCTCAGACATGTACCTTCCGGATCATTTTACGACCCATAAAGTTAATCAAATTACTTGAAAACAGCAAAATGACGGCTCCAAATTGAAAAAGTTCAATCCCCGGACGGGTCTGCGGATTGCATTTCCCGACCTGCAGGTTCTCTTACATGACACAAGACTCATCTGACTCGACAGCGGCTTGTCTCACCCGGCCTGCGGCTTGTCTCATCCGATATAGACAATGATGTAATACATCATCACTCCGGCGGCAGCAAGTTTCAGACCGGTGCCGAAGAGGAAACCCAGAAGGGAACCGATGGCGGCAGAGACAGACTGAATCCCGCTCTTCCGGGCAACGAGGAGTTCTGCAAGGAAAGCGCCCAGGAAGGTGCCCAGGAATATGCCGACAGGAGGGACGAACATCCCCACCAGGAGCCCGGCGATGGCTCCCCGTCCGGCAGCCTTGGAGCCTCCGGTCAGGGAGGTGAATTTAGCCGGCACGATGTAGTCGAGCACCGAAACCACGACGGTCACGGCGAGCCAGATCAGAAGGAAAGTGAGACTCATCGGCTCTCCCGCGCCATTGGCGCCCCCTCCGCCAAGGAAGAGGACAAGGAGGCCGACCCAGCTGACCGGAGGCCCCGGAAGGCCTGGAAGGATGCTCCCGACGATGCCGACAATGCCGCAGATGACGGCTATTATGACAAGGATCAGTGAAGTCTCCATATTCGATGAACCTTAAGACAATGCATTTCCCATCGCCTCCTCGACGTCCTCCGGAAGGATAGGCAGGCGATAAGGTCCGGTACGTCTGGCACCGTCTTCCGTCACCAGCACATCGTCCTCCAGACGGATTCCGCCGAAATCGCGGTAGGCCTCAAGCTTCGCATAGTTCACGAAGCCCCTGTCGGTACCCTCCGCCTTCCACTTGTCGATCAGCGCAGGGATGAAGTAGATTCCCGGCTCATCGGTGACGACATTGCCCGGAACGAGCTTGCGGGCCATTCTGAGGCTGCCCAGGCCAAGCTGGGCCGAGCGGATCTGATTGGAATCATAGCCGACGAGGTTCTCTCCCAGGTCTTCCATGTCGTGGACATCGAGGCCCATGTTGTGCCCCAGACCATGCGGCTGGAAGAGACCGGCGATTCCGAGACTTACCATCTCGTCCACATCGCCGCGGACAAGGTCGAGATCCCTGAGCTGCTCCAGCATCAGCCTGGCAGTCGCAAGGTGGACCTCCCTATAGGTGATTCCCGGCCTGGTGAGGCTGAAGGCCAGTTCGTTGGCATTGCAGACAATCCGGTAGATATCCTTCTGCATGCTGGTGAAACGGCCGCCGGTCGGGAGGGTCCTGGTGAAGTCCGAAGCATAATGCATATTGTTCTCTGCACCGGCATCGATGACCATCAGCTTGCCGTCTTCTATCACCTTGTCGTGCAGGTGGTTGTGGAGAGTCTCACCATGCTGCGTGAGAATCGTCGCGAAGGAGACGCCCCAGCCTTTGGACAGGGTGACCCCTTCCATGATTCCGACGACTTCCTGCTCGATCCTGCCCACCTTGACATTGTTGCGGGCGACGGTGTGCATCTCGTAGCCAAGAGCGCAGGCATCGTCGATCTGCTCGATCTCGCACTGTTCCTTCACGAGCCTCATCGAGATGACGGCGCGGGTAAGGCTGCCGGAGGACTTTTCCTTAACCTGTGCCACCGGAATGCCCGTCAGATCGGAAATCTTCAGGGTGTTGTACCAGCGGGACGGAGGGAGATAGTGTACCGGTCTGCCCTGGGAGATGGCTCTGGCGACCACATTGCCGAGTTCCCCGGAGGGAGCGGTGTGCAGGACTCCGACCCCGGCGGCGAGAGAGGCGACCGAAGGCTGCGGACCCATCCAGATGATGTCTCCGATTTCGACATCGTCGGCAAAAACGGTCTCTTCAGCCGTGTCGAGGTCGATCACTGCCGCATAGCAGGGAATATCCAGTCCGAAATAATAAAGCCATGACGAATCCTGGCGGAATTTGTAGGCATTGTCCCAGTACTGAGCCGGGGCTTCGGCATTGCCGATGAAAAGGGCTATTCCGCGAGAGCCCTGAGGCACATTCTCACCCATCTTTCCGACCAGGGTGGCGCGCCTTGCGATGTAAACTTCCTTTGCGAACATATTCTTTCCTGTTGAAGGATCTTCCAAAAACCGGGGCCATGACGATGGCCCCTCTACAAAGATAGCAAAATACGGATTCCGCGTCATCATATTCATTGTTAATTTGACACATTCTTCCTAATTTCGCGAGACGATCCGCGAATCGCTTAAATTCTATGAATATGAAACTCAAGACACTGGTACTTGCCGTCTGCACGCTGACGGCCACCGCGACGGTCATCTCAGGATGCGGCCGGAAACCCAACACGCTCACCTCGGCCGAAAAGGCTGACGGATGGCAGCTTCTCTTCGACGGCGAAACACTCGACGGATGGAGGGACTACAACGGGGACTCGCTCACCGGCCCGTGGAGCGTCGTGGACGGGACGATCATGGCCGAGGGCAGCGGCAGCGACGGCAACGGCTACATAGTCACTGACAGGGAATATGCCAATTTCCACCTCAAGTGGGAGTGGAAGATCAGCAAGGGCGGCAACAGTGGAATGATGTACCACGTCGTCGAGCGCCCGGGATTCGATGTCCCTTACATCACCGGTCCGGAGTACCAGCTCATCGACGACGACAATTTCGCCGAGATGAACGACGGCTACCAGCTCGAGCCTTGGCAGCGCTGCGCCGTGGACTACGCGATGTACGTCCCTGATTTCGAAACGAGGAAACTCAATCCGTACGGAGAGTGGAACGAGTCCGAAATCATCTTCGACAACGGCCACGTGACCTACATCCTCAACGGGCAGGTGACGGTCGAGTTCGATGCCTGGAGCGAGGACTGGTTCGCCCGCAAGGCTGCCGGCAAGTGGGCAGACTGCACTGAATACGGAATGTCCCGCACCGGTCACATCTGCCTGCAGGACCACGGCTACCCGGCATGGTTCCGCAACATCAGGATCAAGGAGCTTCCGGCTTCAGAGCCGGTGGAGAAGGATCTTTTCAACGGAAAAGACCTGACCGGCTGGATCGTCTATGGAACAGATCCATGGTACGTTGACGAGGAGGGCTGCCTGGTCTGCGAAAGCGGCACCGACAACACCTACGGCTACCTCGGGACATCTGAATATTACGACAATTTCGACCTCACCCTCGAGTTCCTCCAGGAATCGGCTGGCAACTCCGGTGTATTCGTCCGTTCGGTCGTCCCTCACGGTGTGACCGTCAGCGGATGGCAGGTCGAGGTCGCTCCTCCGGGATGCGACACAGGCGGAGTCTACGAGTCCTATGGCCGTGGCTGGCTGTACCAGATTCCGGACGAGAAGGAGAACATCCTAAAGTACGGTGAGTGGAACACGATGAGGATCCGTCTCGAGGGCGATCATCTCCAGTCCTGGCTCAACGGTGAGCCTATGACCGACATCCAGGACGAAAAGATCGGCAAGGGTCACGGACGCATCTGCCTCCAGATCCACGACGGCGGCGGCATCAAGGTCCGCTGGAGAAACCTGCACATCAAGACTCTGTAAGGAATATTCCGACAGTTTTTCAGGCCCGGTTGGAGCCCTCCGTACGGTCACTTCCCCTGCAGGGAGACCGTCAGCGCGACGAAGTCATCGACGCCAAGTCTTTCGGGACGGAGGTCAAAGACCGGGTCGGTCGTGTCCACCGCTGCCCCGGTCGAGGCGATAATCGGCTTGAGGGAGTTGCGGAGGGTCTTCCTGCGCTGCCCGAAGGCAGTCTTGACAACCATCCGGAAGAGCTTTTCGTCGCAGCCCAGGGAGGTGCGCCCGTTGCGTGTCAGACGGATGACAGCCGACTGCACCTTTGGAGGCGGGTTGAAGGCTCCGGATCCCACCGTGAAGAGATATTCGATGTCATACCAGGCCTGGAGGAAGACCGAGAGGATGCCGTAGGTCTTGGTGCCCGGCTTCTCGGCGATACGCTCCGCGACCTCTTTCTGGATCATGCAGACGACCTCGGGAATCCGGTCGCGGTGCTCCAGAATCTTGAAGAAGATCTGCGAGGAGATGTTGTAGGGGAAGTTGCCGATGACTGAATATTCACCGTCGAAGAGCGTCCCCATATTCATTTTGAGAAAATCGCCCGCGACAAGGTTTTCGCCCAGCTCCGGGAAATGGGACTTAAGGTAAGCGACTGATTCAGTGTCGATTTCGACAGCCTTGAGGTTCTCCCCGCGGATGGGCAGCAGGTATTGGGTGAGCACACCCATGCCAGGGCCGACTTCGAGGACCTTTTCGCCCCTGAGGGCGTCAACTATTCCCTTTGCGATGCTCTGGTCAGTGAGGAAATGCTGGCCGAGCGCCTTCTTTGCACGAACTTCCATGTGGTTGGCTTTATCCTGCAAAGATAATGAATTATTGGAGGATGGCGACAGACTATGAACCGAACTTGCCGAAACAGACAGATGCATCCTCGACAAATCCGCATTTATCTTGAAAAACTGCCGGCAAACGGAAATGACATCCAATTATTTGTTACCTTTGCAGTTTGTAAGAATTACATGACAATTAACATACTCAAGATATGTACAGGACTCACACTTGCGGCCAGCTCCGCATTGAAAACGTCGGACAGAGCGTCACTCTGGCCGGATGGGTACAGAAATCAAGGAAGCTTGGAGGAATGACCTTCATCGACCTTCGCGACCGCTATGGAATCACCCAGCTTGTCATCGAAGCCGACGCAGAGGCAAGCCTCATCGAGACAGCAACTTCCCTTGGCCGTGAATATGTCATCCAGGTGACCGGAGAAGTCATCGAACGCGAAAGCAAGAACTCGAAGATGGCCACCGGAGACATCGAGATCAAGGTCTCTAAGATTGTGATTCTCAACAAGAGTGTCACTCCTCCTTTCACAATCGAGGATGAGAGCGACGGCGGTGAGGACATCCGCGCCAAGTACCGCTATCTGGACCTGCGCCGCGGACCGCTCCAGAGAGCCCTTGCCCTGCGCCACCGTCTTGCGCAGGAGATCCGCACCTATCTCGACGGACAGGGATTCATGGAGATCGAGACCCCTTACCTGATCAAGTCCACCCCTGAGGGAGCACGCGACTTTGTCGTCCCTTCAAGGATGAACCCGGGGCAGTTCTACGCGCTTCCGCAGTCGCCTCAGACCTTCAAGCAGCTCCTCATGGTTGCCGGCTACGACCGTTACTTCCAGATCGTCAAGTGTTTCCGTGACGAGGATCTCCGTGCTGACCGTCAGCCGGAGTTCACCCAGATCGACTGCGAGATGAGTTTCGTCGAGCAGGAGGACGTCCTCAACACCTTCGAGGGAATGATGAGGCAGATGTTCAGAAACGCTGTCGGCGTCGAGATTCCCGATCCGCTCCCAAGGATGAGATGGTACGACGCGATGGACAACTACGGTTCCGACAAGCCGGACATCCGCTTCGGGATGACCATCCACGAAATCACGGACAAGGTGCAAGGCTTCGGTTTCTCAGTCTTCGACAGCGTTGAATATGTCGGAGCGATCGCCGTTCCGGGCGCCGCAAGCTACACCCGCAAGCAGCTCGACGAACTCACCGAATGGGTCAAGAGGCCACAGGTCGGCGCAAAAGGTCTCGTCTACATCAAGCTCAACGAGGACGGCACCATCAAGTCTTCAATCGACAAGTTCTACACACAGGAGCAGCTTCAGGCCGTTGCAGAAGCTGTCGAGGCAAAGGCCGGAGACCTGATTCTCGCCCTCTGCGGACCGAAGAGGAAGGCCCAGACAATGCTCGGCGTGCTTCGTATCGAGATGGGCAACCGCCTCGGGCTTCGTGATCCGAAGGTCTTCGCCCCTCTCTGGATCGTCGATTTCCCTCTCTTTGAGTGGGACGATGAGACCCAGCGCTTCTACGCAATGCACCATCCGTTCACCGCTCCGAAACCGGAGCACCTCAAATGGTACTATTCAGACAGGAAGGAGGACCTCGAAAGGGTCTGCGCCAATGCCTACGACTTCGTCCTGAACGGCACAGAACTCGGTGGCGGATCCATCCGAATCCATGAAGCAGCAATGCAGGAGAGGATGTTCGAGATTCTCGGCATCAGCAAGGAAGACGCTGAGTACAAGTTCGGCTTCATCATCAATGCCTTCAAGTACGGCGCTCCGCCTCACGGAGGTCTCGCTTTCGGTTTCGACCGTGTCTGCGCCCTCTTCGGCGGCCAGGAGACCATCCGCGACTTCATCGCCTTCCCGAAGAACAACCAGGGCCGCGACGTGATGATCGACTCCCCTTCCGAGATAGACCAGATCCAGCTCGACGAGCTCAATCTCGACCTGCGCCCGCTCCCGCAGAAATAGCCAGCCCGGAGCATCGCCACAGATAGCGAGGGTAATCTTACCATCTGGGAGACAGGGTTAACGCCGGGCTCGGACCGGGCGCTTTCCGGGTGACTTACGGGTGACTTCGGGTCGCCTTCCTGGCGACTTACCTTCTTCTGCCACGGGCACCCCCTCCACAGGTGCCTCAGAGCCATGGTCGCGTGGCAGGCTGGTGTCAAAACGGCCCTTTCCCGGTCTACTTGCCCTCCTCTGACACGGCACCCCTGCCCACAGGTGCATCAGTGGCATCCCCGCGTGTCAGACCACCCTCAAAACGGCCCTCTGCCACGGATACCCCCTCCACAGATGCCTCAGAGCCATGGTCGCGTGGCAGAACGGCCTTCTGACGGCCTTCTGCCACGGCATCCTTGACCACAAGGGTCTCTGGGGCCACCTCGCGTGGCAGGCTGGCGTCAAAACGGCCACTTTCCGGTAATTTTGCCCTATCCTGACACGGTCACCCACGCTACAGGCATCCCGGTGGCAGGGTCGCGTGTCAGAGCGGTTAATTATCGGCCTTCTGCCACGGCCATCCCCTCCACAGGTATCTGTGAGGCAGGTTCGCGTGTCAGAACGTCCTGAAACCGGTCTCTTTCCGGCGTTTCGGCTGTCCTCTGCCACGGCGACCCTGCCCACA
This sequence comes from Bacteroidales bacterium, assembly GCA_004552965.1. Lineage (GTDB taxonomy): Bacteria > Bacteroidota > Bacteroidia > Bacteroidales > UBA932 > Cryptobacteroides. Next base: position 13,632 of record SFMU01000049.1, read on the forward strand.
GGTGTCTCTGAGGCCACCCCGCGTGGCAGGCTGGGCGCATGCTGTGTTTCCTGAACGGGCATCTGACTGATTCGGCCTCTCCACAAAATCGGTTAGACCGCTTGCCCCATCTACAGGTGCCTCTGGAAGGGGTCGGTGCTCTAACCGATGCAAAAAGCTCGTCGGTTAGACCGGTAGGGTGCCCTACAGGGGTCTCTGTGGCATGTAACCTCTCTAACCGATTTTGTTTTAGCGGTATCCTGAGAGGCTTGCCATAAGGAACCTCATTACAACATCTTCTAAGCTTTGCCGCATGGTGTAAGCACTCTGGGGGGACGGGATGTTTTCGTATGATTCAGGAATGTCTTAGGGATTATTTGGTTCAGATTTTTTACGTTCTTGAGTTGCGGCGGTAGGGTGAGTCTGGCCTGGTTCCGTCGGAACAAGTTCCGACTCCATCCTTCCCACGACTAAAGTCGCGGGCCCCTTCCGCTCACGAGGTCGCGGACGACCCAGCCAGACTCACCCTGCCGCCGCTGCTTCTTCACAGGACCATCTGCCAAACAACTGAGTCATAACGTCATCTTCTGCCACGACACCCCTGCCCACAGGTGCCTCAGTGGCATCCCCGCGTGGCAGACCACCCTTAAAACAGCCTTCTGTCACGGGCACCCCCTCCACGGGTACCTCAGAGCCATGGTCGCGTGGCAGGCTGGGCGCATGCTGGATTTCCTGCCTGGATGGGGTGGTAAGCGCTTGAATATGTTTGATTTTGTATGTATATTTGTAAGTTTGATTGAATATACTAATCATTTGCTATAACTATGATGAAAAAAGTTTACGAAACGCCATCCGTCGAGATGGAAGAAATGGAGCTGGGCGATGTGATTGCGCTCAGCGGTGATGCCGGGTCGATTGATCCTGCGTATGAAGATGAATATGGTAATTTCTAATCGTGTACGAGTATGAAGAAGATTATCATTTCAGTCCTTTCGGCAGCCCTGGTTTTCGCTTCTTGCCAGAAGGAGGCTGCCCTTGTTGAGAACGGTACAAAAACCGTCAGCTTCACCGCCACCACTCCTGGAACCCGTACATCCTTCGCGCCTAAAGACGGCGACAGCTACCCAGTCCTCTGGACCGGCGACGAGAAGGTTTCGGTAAGTTACAACATGGCTGCTCCGAAAAGCAGCGGTAACACCCTCGCCGCATCTGCCGACAGCAAGACCGCTACTTTCTCCATCGATATCACCGCAGACACTGATGCTTCGGAACATAACTTCTATGCAGTCTGCCCTAGTTCGGCACTGCTCGGAGTATCTGCTGATAAAGGTTTCAACGTTCAGGTTCCTCAGAGTCAGGTTCCTGGTGATGGTACATGCGATGAGTCGGCTCAGGTTATCTTTGCAAATTATTCTTCATCATCCTTCCCAACAAGTGCCACCTTCAATTTCAAGCACATCGTAGCTTACGGTAACCTCTCGATCACTCTTCCTTCAGGTGTTTCTGAAATATCCAGCATAACTCTTGAGTCTCCTGTTGACATAGCTGGCCGATTCTACTATACTGCCGAGGGGGAAAGTACTGTAAACTCAGGCTCCAAGGTAATCACCCTCAACACAACCAAGACAAGTGATGTTTTCTTCGCCTGTCTTCCGGCCGACCTCAGTGGCCAGAGTCTCAAGGTGGTCATTGCAGCCGGTGGTAACACCTACACAAAAAACATCAGCCTTACTGGCAAGACTCTCAACTTCAAGGAGGGTCACGTTTCAAAGTTCTCTGTTGACATGTCAGGTGTTTCCGCTGATGCAAAGGTCGTCTACAACCTCGTGACCGACCCTACTACCCTCAAGGAAGGCGACAAGGTCATTATTGCAGCTCAAGATGCAGATGTTGCCCTCAGTACTACCCAGAACGGCAACAACCGTGCTGCTGCAGACATCACCAAATCCGGCAACACGGTTGTCAATCCTGGTGCTGCAGTCCAGATTCTTACACTTGAGAAGGGTACACTTGACAACACTTGTGCATTCAACACCGGTGCGGGTTACCTCTATGCCGCGTCTTCGTCATCCAACCATCTGAAGACCCAGGAATCCCTCGACGCAAACGCTTCATTCAGGATTTCCTATGCAGAAGGTATCACCACCATCATGGCAAAGGGTACAAATTCCCATAACCTCCTGCAGTACAACAATAGCTCCTCTATCTTCAGCTGCTATGGTTCCAACCAGAAAGAAGTCGTAATCTATAGCGACGGCAAAGGCACCGGTGCTCAGCTGTTCTCTACCGCAGTTGACGAAACCCCGATCACTCCTGAGACCCCGACTTTCTCAAGTCTTGCCGAGCTGGTTTCCAAACTCGAACCAACAACTGACGGTACCCCTGTCAATGTCACTCTCACAAATGAGAAGATCGTTAGCATCTACACCACAGGTAATTACCGTAACGGAATCTTCCTCCAGGTTGGCGACGAGCAAATTGAAATTTACTGCAAAAACGTCCCTGCTGAATGGGAAGTCGGAGGAACTGTCAGCGCTACCCTTAAAGAATGCAAGTGGGCATTGTACGGTTCAACCAAAGAACTCTGCCCAAGCAACTGGAATGACTTCACCTACACAGCCCCTGCCGGCGATACTCCTGCAACTCCGACCTACGCCAGCCTTGCTGATCTCGTTGCTGCTGGTGAACCGACAGGAGGGAAAGTTAATGTTACCCTAACAAATGAGGAGATTCTTAGCATCTACACTACCTCAAAAGGCTACCGAAATGGCATTTATCTTCAGGCTGGTGACCGGCAAATTGAGATTTATTGCCAGGACGTTCCTGATGAGTGGGTAGAAGGCGGAACCGTTAGCGGCACACTCAAGGAATGTGTGTGGAAGAACTACAATGGTACATGGGAACTCTGCCCTACCAACTGGACTGAACTCACCTACACAGCCCCTGCCGGCGGCGGAGATCCTGAACCTCCAACAGGAAATTCAATAAAGTTCAGTATCAGTGATGGAGATTTTACAGGTGGTGCCTCAGGAAGCGGTTCCGAAATCACATCAACATCCACCCCGATTACAATTACTATGGACAACGGATTTGCTGATGGAACTACAGCAGTACGTCTCTATTCGGGATCTTTGCTTACCGTCAGTTCAAATGCAGGTAAGATTTCAAAGATTGAGTTGACAAGTACAGCAAGTGGAACAAGCAAATACGGACCTTCAAGTCTTGAATTGCAAGACAGTAATGGTTCATCTTCCTACTCAGGGAAAGTTACGACTTGGACGGGCAGTTCTTCATCCGTAACATTTAAGGCAACTGCTCAATATCGCTTTACTAACATTGTCGTCTATTACGAATGAATCAAAGAGCCGATTGGTCTTGCGGCAGAGAGCATGAACTATTGATAACAGAGCCGGACCGCGATGGTCCGGCTCTGTTTGTTTTCTCTTGCAGAGAGCACTTTGACAAAAACGGTTAGAGAGGTTACATGCCACAGAGGCCCCTGCAGGGCACAATACCGGTCTAACCGACGAGCTTTTTGCATCGGTTAGCTCACCGACCACTTCCAGAGGCATATGCAGATAGGATAGGCGGTCTAACCGATTTTGTGGAGAGGCCGAATCAGTCTGATGGCCCGGTCAGGAAACCCAGCATGCGCCCAGCCTGCCACGCGGGGTGGCCCCAGAGACCCTTGTGGTCAAGGATGCCGTGGCAGAGGATCGTCGAATAGACGAAAAGAGACCGGTTTCAGGAAGGTCTGACACGCGGGGATGCCTCACAGATACCTGTGACGGGGGTGCTCGTGGCAGAAGGCCGATAATTGACCGCACTGACACGCGACCATGCCTCAGAGACCACTGTGGGCAAGGGTGCCGTGGCAGAGACCGGCCGGAGCACCGGAAAAAGACCGATTTCGGGAAGGCCTGACACGCGGGGATTCCACTGAGGCCCTTGTAGCGGGGGTGGCCGTGGCAGAGGACCGTTATAAGTCCGTTCTGCCACGCGACCATGGCTCTGGGCACGTGTAACGGGGGTAGTCGTGGCAGAGAGCCGTTTTAAGGGCGGTCTGCCACGCGACCCTGCCACTGAGATACCTGTAATGGGGATGACCGTGTCAGGATAGGGCATAATTACCGGAAATGGGCCGATTCGACACCAGCCTGACACGCGAGGTGCCCCCAGAGACCCTTGTGGGCAGGATGAGCGTGGCAGAGACCGGTCGGAGCACCGGAAAAAGACCGATTTCGGGAAGGCCTGACACGCGGGGATTCCACTGAGGCCATTGTAGCGGGGGTAGCTGTGGCAGAGGAGGACGTTATGACTCAGTTGTTTGGCAGATGGTCCTGTGAAGAAGCGGCGGCAGGGTGAGTCTGGCTGGCGTGGTCGTCCGCGACCTCGTGAGCGGAAGGGGCCCGCGACTTTAGTCGTGGGAAGGATGGAGTCGGAACTTGAACCCCAAAGACCGTCAAAAGGCCACAACCAGGACTCCCTATCAACCGGAAAGAGCCCGGGCTGAAACCGGTATGGCACACGGCCGAGAAGACTCGGCACGGCACTGGTCAGCCAGTTCTGAAACTCAAATTGCGTCGTAGGAATAGTTGTAGCGCCTTTCGGGGGCCGAATCACCATTTACGAAAAACTCACGGATGTCATCCGTCTTCTGGATATTGTCAGCCCAGTGGAAATAGAACGATGGCTTCCCGGCCATCCCCAAAGCCTCGCGGGGAACGGCAATCTGCATACGGTCGCCCGAGTAGGAATAATCACACTCGCAGACAGTCTTCCAGCCGCCGTCCCCGCGCACCTTCAGGGTGGTCCTCGACGGGGAGAGCACCTCCATATTCACACAGAAGTCATAGCCCTCCCAGCCTGTCGCCTTGTCCTTGTCCGTGTCAAGGAAAAGCAGCATCCAGTTGGTATAGTCGAAGTCGATGATGTCGGAAGCTGTCCTGACGTAGAAATAGACATAGTCCCTGTCGTAGGTGACTCGGGATTCGACAATATCGTTGCGGCCGGTGAAATTCTCATAACGGACACCTCTCGGAGCGCCCTCACAGAAGCGGGTCCGGAAATCGCCTTCGAAATCGCGGTAGACCGGCATCACATCCTCCCAGGCAGAGAAGTCGGAGGCTGACACGTCGATTGTCTTGGCAGGGGAAGCCTTCTGCGGCTCCTTCATCCCCTTGTAGCGGCGCATGAACGCAGCCAGCTGGTAGTAGAAGTTGTCTGAATATTCAGGATTGTCCTGAGGCTCGATGTCCCTGTTGAACTCCTCGTTGAACTCGTCGACAAAGTAATATGTCCCCACCTGGACCGGCTCCCCGCGGAACTTCATCCCGGCATTGGCAAGGCTCTCGTCGGCAGGCCAGGCCCCCGCCTTCCACTCGTTCCATCCAGTGATGCAGAGCACCGGAGGCTGGATCTCCAGAGCCTTTTCCATCTGCTCGGCAAAGAACAGACCCTTGCCGGTATATTCAGGATCTATCAGATACTCGTTGTAGACAGGGACACGCGTGGTTGTCGAACTGCCCCCGCTATAGGTCATCGCCTCCCAGATAGGCCCGCCCAGACCCTTCGAGATCGCCATCTGTTCGAGTTTCCAGCCGTTCTTGTAGGCAGGGTGCGGACCCTTCGGCTCGTCCATGTAACTGTCGAAGAAACGCCACTTCTCCTTTTCGGCAGCAGGAAATGCAGCCCACATCTGCCTCCATGTGAAAGCTTCGTTGAGGGCGGTGTAGGTCGGATGCTTGTCCGGCGCGAGGATCAGCGGCTTGCCTTCGTAGATGAACCAGCAGTCGGCATAGAGTCCGTCACGGACATAGCTGTCGTAGTAGCGTTTCATGTAGGAATATGGCATGTTCCCGTTCGGTCCGTCCAGCCCCGCATTGAAGAACGGGACCAGTTTCGGAGGATTGTAGCCCTTCGCCCTGAAATCGCAGATCACCTCGAGCAGGGCATTCAGCGCCGGCTTGTTGTATTCATCGAACACATTGGTAAAGTCCAGGAACAGGAAATCGATTCCGAGCAGGCAGAACAGATTGATGTGCTTCTGGATGACATACTTGTCAGTCGACTGGTAGTAACCAAGTTCCGGCTTTGCCCAATAGTAGTCGGCGAATTGCCAGTCCGTCCTCTTCGGGTCGATCTGGTTGGACAGGGTGATGTTGTACTCGCTTTCGACGGTGCTTTCGTTGCGGAGACCACCATGCCAGAGCCAGTAGAACAGTCCCACGTAGTGGTTTTCCCTGATACCGCCGACTTCCGAATATGTCGGGAGAGTGCGGCCCAGGGCATCCGTCGCGACCAGGTCGTCGTCGAAACTCGCGATCTGCGGTGAATATGCCTCCACGACTTCCGTCCCCGGATCGGTCGGCTCGGCCGGTGCGGGTTTATCTTCAGGTTTCACTTCATTGTGGCATCCGGCGGCCAGGAGCGCGGCCAGGAGATAGATTGCAAAAGTTTTCATCAGTTTCAGTATCCAGTATTTACAAATATAAAGAAAAACCTGCTATTCCCCCATCGTCCGAAGACCATGGACGGCAAGCGGGACGACAAGAACCAGCGAGCAGACATCCGACACGCTCTGCGCAAGTATCAGCCCATCAAGGCCATAGAAGAACGTGCCCACAAGAACGGCCGGGATCAGGAAGAGTCCCTGACGGGCTAGGGCCACGATCACCGCGGGGACAGTCTGGCGGGTGGTCTGCAGGAACATATTCGTCATTATGACAGGCGCAAGCGCAGGGAAAGTGGCGCACTGCCACCGCAAGGCGAGAGTTCCGACCCGGATGACTTCAGCATCATCAGCCCTGAATATTCCGATGATCTGCGGAGCGAAAACAAGCCCCAGTACTGCAATTGCCAGGCAATAGACCAGGCCCGACAGGGTCGAAAACCGGAAGCCCTTTCGGACCCTGCCGAAAGCCTGGGCTCCGAAGTTGAAACCGCAGACCGGCTGGAAGCCTTGCCCGAATCCGATGATGATGGCAAGGGCGAAGCCGACCACCCTTCCGACAATCGAGAAGGCCGCAACCGAACTGTCCCCGTAGAGGCTCGCACAGAGGTTGAGGCACATCGTAGAGACCGCCATCAGTCCCTGGCGGAAAAGTGACGGGAGGCCTCCCGCCGTGATTTCTTTCAGTATGGAAGAGCTGAGCCTGAATTCCTTGAGATGGATTCCGACGCCTCCCGAGAGGAAGGACATCTTCAGCATGATCCCGAAACAGACTGCCTGCGAGATGAAGGTGGCGAGACCGGCGCCACTGACTCCCATCCCGAGTCCGAAGATGAAAACCGGGTCCAGAACGATGTTCAGCAGGGCTCCGGAGAGTATGCCGACCATCGCCAGGGACGCGTTTCCCTGAAGCCTCATCTGGTTGTTGAGCACGAAACTTCCCGAGATGAACGGGGCTCCGAGCAGGATGTAGATGAAATACGGACGGGCGTACGGGAGAATTGTCCCGGTGGAGCCCATCGCCATCAGCACGGGATCGCAGAACAGAAGCCCCAGGATGGCTGCCACGGCAATCACGGCCATCGAATATACCAGCCCGCTGACGGCCATGGTTGTGGCATTTCCCGGCTGCCTCGCTCCCAGCTGGCGGGAGATGTAGTTCCCGGAACCGTGACCGAAGAAGAAGGAGACAGCCTGAATCAGAGACATGAAAGGGAACACGACTCCGAGCGCGGCCGTGGACTGGGTGTTGGTCTGCCCGATAAAGAAGGTGTCGGCGAGGTTGTACAGATTGGTGACCAGCATGCTGAGAATTGTCGGAACAGCCATCTCGAGAATCAGTCTCGGGACGGGTTCTGTCGTCATTCTCAGGTATTTAGCATCCTGCTCCGTCATATTCAGCCCAATGCCTCCTGCAACCTTTGCAGTCAGTCACGCTTGCGGGTGTCGAAGCAGAAAAGGCCGGCAACGGAGAGCAGGACGAGAATCAGAAGAGTCCAGGAACAGGCCGCGGACGCTGCCTTTCCGGTTGAATATATCTCCGGACAGAACTTCATCACCAGTTCATGGCTGCCCTGCGGAAGCAGGATTCCGCGCAGGATCCAGTCGCATCTGAACATGTCGACTCTCTCGCCGTCCACTTCGGCCACCCATCCTTCCGGATAATAGACCTCGCTGAAGACAGCCGGCCTGTCCATGCAGGCGGCATAGCGGTAGTGAAGCTCTCCTGGAGCATAGGAAGTCAGTTCGATGTAATCATCCGAGTCCGGTACGGGCCCGCTCACTGCCGCCTGGACGGCCTCGCGGGACTCGGCGAAATCATCTCCTATCACCGCGACATTCCTCAGGTCGACCTCGCCGATCGAAGCGATCTCGGCATCCGGGCCGGAAACCGGAAGGACGGAAAGAACGAACCAGGCATTGCCATAGGCATTGCGGTTCTCCAACGGGACAGCTTCGCTATTGAATATGAAGTACTTGCAGTTGAGAGCCGACAGAATCTCGTTTGACGGCAGTCTGTTGAGCGCGTCGGGGATGGAAGTGGCCCGGCTGATGGAATCGATGGTCTCCTCCAGTTCAGCGGTCAGATAGCGGTCGATAAGGTCCTGGTAGCGCTGCAACTTTGCAGGGCTGTAGCCACCGATGTTCTTGTGGAAATAGCCGTTGAACATGTCGTTGAAAGGACTCGAGGTGAGGTCGACCACCCTGTAGGACAATGTCGAATCGGCGAGGATCATCTCATCCACAGGCCTTTTGCTGAACGAATTGGAAAAAGCACGGGCACTGACGAAATCCTCTTTCCCAAGGTATCTGTGACCGACCGTAAATAGATCTACAAGAATCAGGCAGGCAATCCCTGCTACAGCCTCGATCCTTCTTGCCTTACCGATTGACGGGTCGCTTTCGTAGGTCTGAGGCGCATTCTTCGGCACTGAATATGCCCACCAGAGAAGCAGGAAGGAGCCCGCGATCAGAAGCATCGACCTCAACGCATCGGAGCGGAGGAAGGTGATCCTGTCGTCCACAAGGGCTTTCCGAAGCTGTTCAGGCAACTGAGCATCGACAGGCGAGGTAAAACTGCCGGCAATCGAAGGGAATGCGTACACCAGCAGGCAGAAACCCGCCGTCAGCACAAGGGCGGCCACACCTCCCGTGAGGAATTTCTTCTTCGGACAGCCGGCCTTGAGAATCCGGTCGAGTGCCAGGAAGCCGAGCATCGGCAGAGTGAACTGCAGGAGGACAAGCGCCATGGACACCGTCCTGAACTTGTTGTACATCGGCACATGGTCGAAGAACAACTCCGTCAGCCACATGAAATTCCGTCCCAGACCCAGGCCCACGGCCAGAAGGGTGGCAGCCAGAAGCCACCATTTCTCCTTCCCGTCAAGGATGAAAAGACCGAGAAGGAAGAGGAAGATCGTGATGGCTCCCATGTACATCGGACCGGCAGTGAAAGGCTGTGACCCCCAGTACAGAGGAAGCTGGTCGGCCATCGACTCGGCATTCGGGACTCCATATTCCTTGCAGACGGCCACCACCGAGGACTTGTCCGGGTTGACCCTTGCGCCGGAAGCGCCTCCGTTGAAGTTGGGAATCATCATGTTCGGAAGCTCCTCCCAGCCATAGGACCAGGCTGTCGCATAGTCGAGCTGGAGGCCTTTGTCATTGACTTCAGCGCTTGCAGACGGGCCGGAAAGTTCCGAACCGCCTCGCATGGTGTGCTGAGTATATTCATAGAGCGGAGCAAGCTTGATGGCATTCGTGCCGATGCCCAGAAGGCCCAGCACCAGGAGAAGGGCCGAAGCCGCAAAGAACCTGCCCACGGACTTGCGCCTCTGAGGCGAAGCGACAAGCCAGATGAAGAAGGTCACGACATACAAGGCGATCAGGATTGCCAGGTAATATGTGATCTGCTGATGGTTGGCCTTGACCTGCATGCTCATTGCAAGACCGAAAAGGGCGCTGCCGAGCACGGTGACAGGGAGCCAGGCCTTCCACCCCTTCCCTTCGCGGAAAATGGACCTGTAAGTGAATATGACGGCAGCCATCACCCACGGCAGGAAGGCAATAGCCTGCATCTTGGTGTTGTGGCCCACCTGGATGATCTGGATGTTGTAGGAGCAGAAAGTCACCGCCACCGCACCGGCGACAGCCACGAGAGTGTCCACTCCCAGCGAAAGCAGCAGCAGGAACGCTCCAAGCAGACACACAAAAAGATAGGAGGCGGGACGCTTGCCCTTGAGGAGCAATGAATATATTCCCTGCGTCAGATCCCCCTCATGCGAGGCCTGGAAGGACGTGGTGGGCATTCCTCCAAACATCGCGTCCGTCCAGTGGGTCTCATGGCCCTTGTGGGCGGCATTCCACTCTGTCGTCTGATGGGACATGCTCATGTAGCCGGTGATGTCGGACTGGTTCACCACCTTCCCGCTCAGCACCTGCGGGACAAATGAATATGCTATGACAAGGAACAGGAGCAGGATCCCGGCAAGGACGCCGGCCTTTTTCAGCAGCGCTTTCAGATTATTCTTGGTCATTTGTGATTATTCTTTTCTGTTGTTATCTCATCCAGAAGAGAGGCATAGCGATGAGTGAGCCCTCTCCTGGTATATTCACTGATGTCTGAGGAATTGTCATCGAGCTCTCCCTGCCGGAACTCGTCCCAGCAGAAGTCGATGCAGGCGCGGATCTTGCTTTCCTGGTCCCAGTCGTAGACGACTCCGGACCCGGTGTTGCCGATTATCCGGGCCATGGCCCCGTCCGTCTGGCCGATGCCGAGAATCGGGCGGCGTGAAGCGAGGTACTCGAACAGCTTGCCTGGCAGGACGGCACGGTACTCCGGCTCCTTCCTCAACGGGAGAATCAGCAGGGAAGCATTCTTCTGCTCGCGGACAGCCGTACGGTGGTCGCGGTAGCCCAGGTCCACAAGATTGTCCCCAAGACCGGCCTGACGGATCGATTCCGTAATCGCACTGTCTGTCTTTCCCACAAGCCTCAGCCTGAGAGCATCCCTGAATGAGGAATCCTCCGCGCATTTGTCGGCGAGTACTTTCCAGAGGGTCTCCGGATTGCCGTCTGCAGCGAACAGACCGGTGTGGGTGATGTTGAAGAAGCCGTCGGGGACGATCTCTTCGCGGAAATCGGATTCGTCGAAACCATTCGTGATAAGTTCGACGGGAGTTCCGGTCATTTTCTCGAAATCCTCTTTTACCAGAGGAGAGACCGCAACCACTCTGGTGGCCCCGTCAAGGACCCTGCGTTCCAGCTCATGATGCTTCTTTTCCGCCCAGGAACACAGACCCAGATGCTTGAAATAGAACATCTTGGTCCACGGATCACGGAAGTCGGCAACCCATGGGATCCCGGTGGCTTCGGAAAGCTTCAATCCGATAAGATGCATCGACTGCGGCGGTCCGGTCGTCACGATTGCATCCACGGGATGCTCCCTGAGGTATTTCTTGAGGAATCTGACCGAAGGGCCCACCCACATCACTCTCGGGTCGGGGATGAAGAAATTGCCCCGGATGAATAGGGAAATCTTCTGCTTGAAGGATTTCTTCTGGGCATTGATCGGATTGACTTCCCCACCGGAAGCGCCGGTCTCCCCGCCTGAAGCGGCATCCTGGGTGAAAGTCTTGATGTCTATGGAACTGTCCTTGCCCATCAGCATACGGTAGGCATTGTAAGGCTCGACGATCTTTGTCCGGACGATCTCAGCCTCCGGAGGAATCTCTGAGCCGAGTGTCTTGTCCACGGCAATCAGTTCCGGGTTCTCCGGAGTGTAGATGACCGGCTGCCAGCCTTCCGAGGGCAAGTATTTGGCAAACTTGACCCACCTCTGGACTCCGGAACCTCCGGAAGGCGGCCAATAGTAGGTTATGACAAGAACTCTCTTCATCGGACTATAACCTCATCAAAGAACAAGAATCCTCCCTTCGGACCGCGCCTGGCATCTATCACGATGTACCTGACAGGAGTCGGCTCGCCGCCCGAGATGCTGAAGTCGAAGAACTTCGCCCCGAGAGCCTCCGTGTCCGCCTGCGGCCGGAGAACTCCCACCGGCTCGAAGGAGGTGCCATCATAGGAAAGCGAAATCTTGAGAGATTCGGGGAGATAGATTCCATGCACCCTGTTCTGCATCGAAAGGAGAGAGATGCTGGAAACGGGTTTCGGCTCTTCGAGGTCGATCATGAAACAGACATCGCACAGGAAGCCCTGCCACTTGCCGTCCTTGTAGGCCCAGCCTCCGCAAAGGCCGTCCGTCAGAGCGCCTTCACCTCCGGCTGCATAGGAATCCGTCCACTTCACTCCTTCGGCAAAGTACACTTTCGCTCCCTTGGCAAGGTGGTCCTGAGGCTCGGTGGCTTCCAGCCTCTCGCCGAGCTCGGACTCAAGGTCGAACATTCCGTAGCCCCGGTCTTTCATCACCCGTGCGAGGGCGGTTGCCCTCCTTCTGAAATCATCCCGGTCCTTGACAGAAGGCTGCGACCAGGCAACCTCGGCCAGGGCGAAGCCACGCGGCCAGAGAAGGTACTCGGCATAGTCGCCGGAATCGACCAGCTCCGTCCAGAGATTGGCCTGTACGCCCATTACCAGCGACGGGTCGGAGGCTCCTGCTGCCGGGTCGAATGAGTACACCTGATTGATCGGAAGGTAATTGCCGAAAGTCGGCCTCTCCTTCTCCGGGAAGTCCTGGGCCGTGTCGAAGTAGCAGAAGGTTCCCGGAGCCATTATCACCTTGCGGCCTTGCGCAACGGCTTCCAGACCAGGTTCCACGCCCCTCCAGGACATCACCGCGGCGTCTGCGGAAAGTCCGTCGCCCAGGATTTCGTCCCAGCCGATGACCTTGCGGCCCTTCGACCTGACATATTCCTCAACCCTCCTGACAAGATAGCCCTGAAGGTCCTTCGGGCTTTCGAGCCCCTCCTCTGCGATGCGTCGTGCGCAGTCGGAACAGGTGGCCCAGCTCTTGTGGGTGACCTCGTCGCCGCCGATGTGGATGTACTCCGACGGGAAGAGTTCCATCACCTCGTCGAGGACGCTGAAGATCAGGCTGAAGGTTTCTTCCTTGCCGGGACAGAGGTCGCCCGAGCGGGTCTCGCTGTCGCATCTGAGGTCCGGATAGGCGGCAAGGACTTCGGCGCTGTGACCGGGCATCTCGATTTCGGGGATGACGGTGATGTGCCTTGCGTCGGCATATTCGACTATCTCTTTGATGTCTTTCCTGGTGAAAGAGCCGCCGTAGGCACCCTCGGTGCCGGGCTCACAGTGCGTCCAGCCCCCGAAAACCGGCTCCTTGTCCCTGTAGGCGCCGGTCCGGTTGAGTTCCGGATAGGACTCCGAAGGGAAACGCCAGCCTTCGGAGTCGGTCAGGTGCAGATGCAGGCGGTTCAGCTTGACCGCGGCCATGGCATCCAGATGCTTGAATATGAAGTCCTTCCCGAAGAAATGGCGGGAAACGTCGAGCATCATGCCCCTGTAAGGGAAGCGCGGAGAGTCCTCGACCTTGCAGAATCCGACCTTCCAGAAGCGGCGGTCCAGTTTCTGCTCGCTCACTCCGGCGGCCATCGCAAGAGTCTGGCGGGCATAGAAACAGCCGGCGGCGTCGGAACTGGTGATTACGACTCCATCCTGGCCGACCTCCAGCCGGTAAGCCTCTGGGCCGAGGGAAGAATCCTCCCGGTAAACGATGCCCGACCACGGTTTATGGCTGTAGGTGCCTTCGGTGAGTTCTACGGAGGCCGGAGCAGGGATCACGTCGGCGACGGTCCCCTCTTCCACCGAGCAGGAGCACAGGGTCGCTGCCGCAACAATCAATGAATATGTCCTTATTCTCATCACAAATTATTTGCGTCGTCAAAGTTACTCATCCTCGGACACCTATGCAAGAATGGCCAGGAGTCCGCTCACTGCCATGTAGGCATAAATCACCTTCCGGAGGGACGGCAGGGTTATTCTCCTGAAGACCATCGCGCCCACCCATATTCCCAGAAAGACCGCCACTATCCCCCACAGCCAGCACAGACCTACAGTCGCGGTCACGAAACCGTTGCCAGCCCGGAAAAGGGTCATCATCGAGTTGCCGATGAAGAAAAAGGCCTGGGTTATGGCCAGATACTCTTCCTTGGAGTCGGTGCAGGCGATGAAATAGAGGACTGCAGGAGGCCCCTGCATCGCGAAAAAACCTCCCATAAGCCCCGAGGCTGTGCCCATCGCGAGCTGGACTCCCATCGTCGGCTTCACCCTGATCCTCTCGCTGATGAAGAAGAAATAGATGCTGACAAAGATCAGAATGCCGCCAAGGATGTGCTTGAGCACCCTTCCGTCCATCCCGGCGACCCACCTGATCGCGAAGAAGGACACGACGATGAAAGTGATCAGGATGGGCAGGAGTTTCTTCCAGGGAATCTGCTTCCACATCCTGATGCAGATGTACATCGAGTTGACGAGGGCGAGAAGTCCGGAAAGGGCGGTTGCCTCGCCGTAGGACGGCATCACCAGAGGAAGGATGGTCATCATGAATATCCCGAAGCCGAAGCCGCTCACCCGCTGGATGAAGCTGGCGACGAAGCTCGAGGCGAAGATGACCATTATGAAGACCGGAAAATCCATCTGGCAGAATCACTATTACTTATCCTTTATTCAGCGGCTCTCCGGCCCGGCCTGCTCCCGATACCGGAAATCATAGGCCCCGGCCTCGAGTTCGATCTCAGACTCCTTCCCGTCCTGAGAGAAGCGTCCCGGAACGGTTGCCACGGCAGTCGTGTTCGCAGGGATCTCCACGTGCCAGAGGAACTCCCCGTCCTCGACCTTCCAGCTGCTGACGATCGTCCCGTAAGGCGAATCGTACGAAGCGTCCACCGATGTCAGCTGGGAAGGAGGACAAGGCTTGAGTTCGATTCTTCTGAAGGCATCTCCTCCGTTGCGTATGCCGGCAAGATACTCATACATCCAGATGATGCAGTCGCCGGTCAGCATCAGGTGATTCAGCGAATTCATCGCCGGATCGGCAGTGTCGCCGTTCCACAGCTCCCAGATCGTGGTGGCACCGCGTCGGAACATGTAGCCGTAGGACGGGTAGGTGTCATTGGAGGCGATTGTGCAGGCGAGATCCACGTTGCCATATTCGGAAAGCCCGCGGAAAAGGTGCTGCACGCCCATCAGTCCCACACTGATGTGGCTGTTCCATTCGCCGACGGTCTTGTCGACGATGTTCCTGACAACTCCCTGCTCGTGCCCCTCTGGGACAAGCCCGAGACGGAGGGACATGATGTTGGCCGTGACGGTGTTGTTGGCATAGCAGGAAGCGGCCTCGTCGAAAAAGCGCCTGTTGTAGGCTTCCTTGAGGGCGAGGGCGGCTTCTGAATATTCATGGACGTCCTCCGGGTGCCCTGCCACGACCGCGAAATCCTGCATCTTGCGGAGGATGTCGTACATCACCGAGGTGCCCAGAAGGTCTCCGTCCGTCTTCCTGGACGGGTCGTTGGAGTGGATCAGTTCGAGAGACTCCGGCGGCAGGCACCAGTCCCCGTAGATGTCACCGGTGACGATGCCGTCCCTGACCTTCTTGCCGAGGATGAATCCGACCCATTTCTTCATCGCATCGTAGCGGTCCCTGACCACCTGCTCGTTGCCGAACTGCCTCCAGAGCATGTCCACGGCACCGAACAGGGCAGCCGGCCAGGTGACATCCTCGTTCCAGAGGGTCCAGTATCGCGGGCTGACGTCGGAGATGCAGCCATCCTCCCTCATGGATTCCTGGATGTCAAGAGACCACTTGCGGTAGAGATTCTCGACATCGTAGATGAAGGCCTCGCCGTAGCAGCCGGTGGCGCGGTCGCCCAGCCAGCCCATCCTCTCGTCCCTCTGCGGGCAGTCGGTAGGCATTCCGCGGTAGTTGCCGCGAAGGCCTCTTGCAGTGTTCTCGTGCATCAGGTTGAGTATCTCGTCGGAGCAGGAGAAAGATCCGGTGGACTTCATCTCATCGTAGGCGACTATTCCGGCAAAATTCCTTTCGGAAGGCATGGCGGACAGATCTGCTCCGCTGATCTCGACGAAACGGAATCCGTGGATCACGAACTGCGGTTCCCACTCGAACCATCCGTCGGAAGCGGGAGTGTAGGCATCCATGCAGCGGGCGAGCCTGAGGTTGGCGACATAGAGCTGCTCCGGGTCGTCACTGCGCAGGATTTCCGAATATCTCAACGTCACCCTCTCGCCTTTCCTGCCCTTGAGACGGACTCTGAGCCATCCGGCGACATTCTGGCCAAGATCGACGATAAGCCTTCCGTCGGCAGTCCGGCGAACCTCGCGGGGGATGATTTCGTCCTGGACAGCCATGCTCGGAGCGAACTGGGCACGCATTTTCCCCTTCGGAGCGCTCATGAGGGTGGCTGGCCGCCATATTCCAGAGCAGGAATAGCCCGTCTCCGTCCATTTTCCAAGTTCGAGCGAGGCATCGTAGTGCTCGCCGTCATATTCATTGTTCCTGGTGACCGGGCCGTTGTCCGTGGCCATCCAGCTGGTGTCGCTGACGATGGTTTCCTCGCGGCCGTCCCGGTAGCGGATTTGCAGCTTCGCAAGCAGGCACGGATAGCCGAAGCGGAGGGTGTTCATGCCGTAGTCGTCGCCGTTGCGGGTTCCGAAGTAACGACCGTTGCCCAGAGCCGCTCCGATGGCATTGCCTCCCACCTTGAGAAGGTCCGTGACATCATAGATCAGGTACGGCACGCTGACATCGTACAGTGTGGGCAGCGGACCGAAGACATCGTCCCCTACCCTCTTGCCGTTGATGTAGCAGTAGGAGTTGCCCAGACCGCTAACGTATAGAATTGCAGAACTGACTTCGCCTCCAAGGTCGAATTCCCGCCTGAGATACCTGGCCGGAAGGTCGTACTGCGACTCGGCGTCGGAAATCGTCTTTCCCTCGCCCGGCAGCCCGATCCACCGGGCACCGTCCCACTGATCCTCCTCCAGAGGGTTGATCCAGCCGATCGTGGCGCTGGTAGAGGCATTCTTGTCCTTATTGTTCCAGACTGTCACATTCCAGGTGTATTTTTCGCCTCCCTTGAGCGCAGGTCCTTCGTAAGGGATGTGCACAGAGGTGGCAGAAGCCACTCTTCCGCTGTTCCAGACCTGCTTTCCTCCGGCGTCCATCACTCGGATCATATAGGCCTCCTGAAGGATTCCACGGCGGCTGTCTTCCATTTTCCAGCAGAAAGAAGCCTCGCCCGGATTCTCGCCGAGCAGCACTTTCGGGTCGATGACCTTGGCCCTGACGCTGAAAGCGGCAAGGCAGATCAGGATAATTGCAGTAAAGAGTCTCATATTTCAAGTTTTGTCGTATCTTTGACAAGATACAGCGAATTATCCTGAAATCCGAATAATCAACACCAATGAATATGAAAAAAATCATTCTCGCGGCGATTGCGATCGCCTCAGCAGCCATCCTCGCAACCGGATGCTGCAACTCCGGCAACAAATGTTCTTCATGCTGTGAAACCACCCCTGCCTTCGCCAGGAAACTTCCTGTGGGAGTGCAGCTGTACAGCGTCCGGACCGATCTCGAAAAGGACTTCTACGGCACCCTAAAGGCCATCCGCGAGATGGGCTATGCCGGTGTGGAATTCTACGGCGAGTACTACGGCAACTCCGTTGTCCAGGTCAAGAAATGGTGCACCGAGCTGGGCCTCATTCCGTTCTCCAACCACGTGCCTTTCCAGCAGATGATCGACGATGTGGACAAGGTGATCGAGGAAAACACCATCCTGGGTGTGCAGTACATTGTCTTCCCTTACATGGACGAAGCTTCACGTCCGGGAGTCGACGAGGAGCAGTTCAAGGCTACCGCTGCCAGGATCGGCGAGGTCGGAGCGAAGATTTCCGCAGCCGGCTTCCAGCTTCTCTACCACAACCATGATTTCGAGTTCGTGCCTCTTGCCGACGGCACTCTGGGCTATGACTACCTGTTCAGCAGCAACGACAGAGCCAATCTGCAGAACGAAATCGATGTCTGCTGGGTCAGCTATTCAGGCCAGGATCCTGTCGAATATGTCACAAAGTACGCCGGCAACATTCCGGTCGTCCACCTGAAGGACTACAAGCTCGAGGGCAAGCTGTCTTCCGCCCCTTATGCCCTGATCGGCATCTCGACCGACAATTCGATGAAGGATGAGGGTGGCTGGTTCGAGTACAGGCCTCTCGGCGAGGGTCAGGTCGACATCCCGGGAGTCATCAAGGCTGCCATCGACGGCAAGGCTCAGTGGCTTTGCGTTGAGCAGGATGAGCCGAGCCAGGGCCGCAGCAGGCTGGAGGGTGTCGCAAAGAGCGTCGAGTACCTCCGCAGCCTCGACCTGATGTAGGCTTCCATCAGGCGGGAGTCCCGCCAGTTGAAGCTGAATCAAGTTTAGCAAATTACCGAAAAAGGGCGACTAAAATTAGTCGCCTTCTTTCGTATTTATATGTATGTGACGACAGTGGCGGTAGGGTAAGTGTGGCTTGGTTCCGTCGGAACAAGTTCCGACTTCATCCCTCCCACGACTGCGTCGCGGGTCCTTCCCGTTCACGAGGCGAGGCCACTGAAAAACTATACG
>SFMU01000050.1 GCA_004552965.1 Bacteroidales bacterium
CGTCCGAAAGATAAGCATATTCAGCCAAAGTTGTATCGCCTGAAGAGATTCTTTCACGGAACGAAGAATAGCCGATCGCCGGTCAAACTGTAAATGTAAGGGGTGGCTGCCGGTCCGGCCACCCCTGTGCGTTACTTCCGTTACATCAGTTGGCCCGGAAGGACTTTCTTTTCCTTTTTGGGGAACAAGGCATCGAAGGCCTCGAAGCCTTCTGGGTCGTCCATTGCCACGAAGTAGCCCTTCGGGGTGTGGTAGGTGCCCTCTATCCCTTCGAGGTAGCCCTCCTTCAGCTCCTGCCCTAGGAAATAAGGCACATCACTTTCGCAAGGCTCGCCATGGTAGTGAATATGCAGCTCCGAAGCCAGAGTGAAGCCTGCATGCTTGTAGAAATCGATGTTTCCCTCCATGAAGACGGCTCCGAAGCCCATCTCCCTGGCTTTTTCCAGCGCAAATCTCAACAAGGTCACGCCGTAGCCCTTTCGCTTGTATTCCGGAGCGATGCTGATCGGCCCGAAAGTCAGGATGGGAATGTTCCGCCCATCATCTGCAGCGATTTCAGCCTTTGAGAACATCACGTGGCCCATCAGGACACCGTCAGTCTCCATCACGAAGTCCAGTTCGGGGATGAAATCGGGATTGCTGCGGTAGCAGTGAAGCACATAGTGCTCGGTACAACCGGGCCGGTAGACGTTCCAGAATGCCTCTCTGGTGAGGTTTTCGACTGTGCGGTAGTCTGATTCCCGCTCAAGGCGGATAGTTATATTCTTATTCATGTTTTTTTCGGATATTGAATATTTAAAAGTAGATAATTGAATAGTGTTTGTTGAAAATAAAACACCACCCCACACTTCAATCATAAGGTGGGTTTTCCGGTTCATGCATCTTCACCGGGAGAATGCCGGCTACAGATGCAGGAGAACAATATCCGAATTGAGATTACGCATCCAAAAAAGTTACGGTTGCAAAGATAATCAATTACTTGAGTTCTGCATGTGAAACTCAGGCCAATTATCCGGCAACCGTAACTTTTGTTCCGAAAGGCATCCGCTCTTCCGAACGGACCCCTACACTTCGATCGATGTCTTGAACTCCGAGAGGAACCGCAGGTCGTTCTCGAAATAGTGACGCAGGTCGTTGACCTGCCACTTGAGCATCGCGATGCGCTCCAGACCCATTCCGAAGGCGAAACCGCTGTACTTGCTGCTGTCGATTCCGGAAGCCTCGAGAACATTCGGATCAACCATTCCGCAGCCCATGATCTCGAGCCAGCCGGTGCCCTTGCAGATGTTGCAGCCCTTGCCGTGGCAGATGTTGCAGCTCACGTCGATTTCGCTGGAAGGCTCGGTGAACGGGAAATACGAAGGACGCATCCTGATCTGTGTCTCAGGTCCGAACATCTCGCGGGCAAACAGAAGGATGGCCTGCTTGAGGTCGGCGAAGGTCACATTCTCATCGATGTAGAGACCTTCGACCTGATGGAAGATGCAATGGGCTCGGGCCGAGATGGCCTCGTTGCGGAACACTCGTCCCGGGCAGATGACGCGGATCGGAAGCTTCATGGTCTCCATCGCGCGGACCTGGACAGAAGAAGTGTGGGTCCTCAGAAGCAGCGGGTTGGGATGGCCTGCGGACACGAAGAAAGTGTCCTGCATGTCCCTTGCAGGGTGGTTCTGAGGGAAGTTGAGAGCCTCGAAGACATGGTAGTCATCTTCGATCTCGGGACCTTCGGCAACATCATACCCGAATTTTCTGAATATGTCGACAATCTCCTGGCGCACAATCGAAACCGGATGCCTCGAACCCAGCTCGAAAGGCGTGCCCGGCATCGAAAGGTCCTCTTTCGACCCTTCGGAGACCTGCTCCTGGGACACTGTGGACTTCAGCTCTTCAATCTTCGCCGCAGCAGCCTGCTTCAGCTCGTTGATCGTGCGGCCGAACTCCTTCTTGAGTTCCGGAGAGAAAGAACGGAATTCCTCGAAAAGAGCGGTGACTTCACCTTTCTTGCCGAGAAGCCTGACCCTGGCCTCTTCGATTTCCTTGGCGTTGCTGCACTTGAGTTCCTTGATCTGCGCGAGCAGATTCTCTATTCTTGCTTTCATGATGTTCGGGATTGTTATTGTTTCGCTTCGGCGCGCGAGTTCCGCTTGTCGCGGAATTTCTTTTCCCTTGCGGCGCCCATCTTGAGATATTTGTTCCACTGGGCCTCATTCATCACCTTGCTGAGGGCCTGGTAGATCTGTTCGTTCCACTTGTCCTGTGTCCTGATGTAGATGTCCGTGTTCGAAACCTTTGCCGAGGAGAGGTTGTCCAGCTCTTCCTGCATTGCCCTGTAGTCGTGGTTCAGGATGGAATCCACGTAGAAGGTCTGCCAGGTCTCCAGCTTGAGGGAGTTTTCCAGATTGCTGACCTGATTCTTGATGAACTCATCCATTTTCTTCTCCTTGTCTTCCTTCTTCTGTCCCGACTGGGCAGATGCCGGAAGGCAGACCAGGGCAAGGAGAAAACAGACCAGACCGGGTGCAAAGTTCTTGAACATGTCCATGATTAGTCGAAAAATTCTTATCTTTACAAAGTTGCTTGACTTGACGCAAACAAACAAACAAAAATAGTCATTATTCCCTTAATCGCAAAATGGCAAGAAAATCAATTCTCTGTGCGCTCCTGATGCTGTCCGCTTCCCTGATGCCCGGGAACGGCGCAAAGGCCTGCACCAACATCATCGTCACCAGAGGAGCCAGCAAGGACAACTCCTGCATAGTCTCCTACGCAGCCGACTCCCATGTCCTTTATGGCGAGCTCTACTACCATCCTGCAGCCGACTGGAAGCCAGGCGCCCTTCTGAACATCACGGAATGGGACACCGCCAGGCCGATGGGCAGCATAGCCCAGGTCCCTCACACCTACAAGACCGTCGGCAACATGAACGAGCATCAGCTCATCATCGCCGAGACTACCTGGGGCGGAAGGGAGGAACTTCTGGACACCACAGCGGTGATGGACTACGGTTCCCTCATCTACGTCACCCTCCAGAGGGCGCGTACGGCACGCGAGGCCATCAAGGTCATCGTGGACCTGGTCAATGAATATGGTTACGCCTCCGAGGGCGAAAGCTTCTCGATTGCGGACCGGGATGAAGCCTGGGTGATGGACCTTATCGGAAAGGGTGTGGACCTCAGGGACGGAAAGAATCTCCGCAAGGGCATGGTCTGGGTTGCCAGGAGGGTTCCGGACGGCTACATCTGCTCCCACGCCAACCAGGCCAGGATCACCACCTTCCCGCTCGACGATCCTGAAAACTGCCTCTATGCCCCGGATGTCATCTCCTTTGCAAGGGAGATGGGCTTCTACGAAGGCGCCGATGAGGATTTCGACTTCAGCGCGGCCTACTGCCCGTACGACTTCGGCACCGTCCGCGCCTGTGACGCCAGGACCTGGAGCGCCTTCAACACCCTCTGTGACGGAGTCTTCACCTACGAGAAGGACGGAGTGACAGTGACCGAGAAGGCTTCCGACTACTACGACTACATTACCGGCGAGAACCTTGCCCACAGGATGCCGCTTTTCGTCAGGCCGGCAAGGAAACTCGGAGTCAAGGATGTCGCCGACATGATGAGAGACCACTTCGAGGGCACACCTCTGGACATGACCACCGACATCGGAGCCGGCGGCAATGCTCTGCCTTACAGGTGGAGGCCGATGGGCTTCTCCTATAATGGATGGAATTACATCAACGAAAGGGCCATCGCCACCCAGCAGACCGGTTTCTGGTTCGTCGCCCAGGCCCGCCACGACCTTCCGGACATGATCGGAGGTCTTCTGTGGTTCGGCACCGACGATGCTGCGACTTCCTATCTCACCCCGATATATTCAAACACCGATGCTGTCCCTGAATGCTTCAGGGAGGGCAACGGAAGCATGCTTGAATATTCATCCACAGCCTCCTTCTGGATCAACAACCGCGTCACCAACCATTGCTACAAGGCCTACAACATCATGGCTCCGACAGTCCGCGAAGCCATCGACAAGTTCGAGAATTCACAGATCGAAGAGAAAGTCAAGGCGATGGATGCGGCTGCTCTCGAGGCCTACAACCGCATCCTTCCGAAGGCTGAGAAGAAAGCCTCGTCTTCAAAGGACTTCTTCGCCCCTGTCAGAAAGATGCTCACCGACTATTCCGTCAGCACCGCCCAGACCCAGTTCGATGCCTGGGTGGCTCTCGAGCAGCTGCTTGTGGTCAAGTTCATTGACGGCAATGTCAAGGCTCAGGATGCCGACGGCAACTTCATCCACAGCAAGTATTCGGAGAGGATGCCTGCCGGTCTGGTACAGCCGGGCTACACCGACAAATGGAAAGAAGCCGTGGTCAGGGATCACGGTGATGTCATCCGTGAAAGATAATCCTGACGGCTTCTGCTGATGAACAGGGCTGCAGCGCTTCTTTTCACTTTCGTTTTTGCAATGTCCTTGTCGGCCAGCGCCGATGAGGGCTTGTGGCTTGTGGGTGACGTCCACGGGCCTCTGGAGAGCCGGATGAAAGAACGCGGCCTTCTGCTATCCGCAGCTCAGATCCATAATCCCGAAGGCTCGGGAGCCTCAGTCTCGGACGCTGTTGTCAGGATGGGCTCCGGCTACACTGGAAGCCTGATTTCGGAGGACGGTCTGATTCTGACCAGCTATTCCTGTGCCTATCCGGCCGTGGCCCGGGCGAGCACCCTTGAGGAGGACTTCCTCGAGAACGGTTTCTGGGCGGCAGGACGCAACCGGGAACTGCCCGTTCCGGGAGAGACAGTCAGTTTTCTTAGGAAAACCCTCGATGTGACCGCAGAGGTAAAGGCTCTCAAGAAGGAGCTGGGCTCCAGGGGACAGAGCTTCGGAGCGGACAGGATAAGCCGGCTGATGGAGGAAAGGTACGCCGGAGCGGAGCCGGGCCTGGAGGCCAGGTTCAGTTCGGTATATTCGGGAGAAAGATGCTTCATTTCGTTCTATAAGGTCTATTCCGACGTGCGGCTGGTCGCCGCCCCTCCTTCCGGGTTGGGTTGTTTCGGCGGGAGCGGCGCAGCCAGGCTCTGGCCTCATCACAGCTGTGACTTCGCCATATTCAGAATCTATGAAGGCGGTGCGCCGGTCTCCGGGGAAAAGCCGCTGAAACTTTCGCTCAAGGGCTATTCCCCCTTCTCTTTCACGATGGTCCTGGGCTTCCCTCTGCAGACCGGGAGGTTCTCTCCGTCCGGGCTTGTCCGGCTTGAGGAGGAGGCTCTCGTGCCTGCCAGGAATTCTGTCCGGGCCCCGAGGATCGCAATCCTTCGCAAGTGGACTGCGGCCGATCCCGAAATCCGCCACAAGTATGCCCCTCTGTATCAATCCCTGAGCAGGGATTATTCCGGCGGGGAGGGTGCTGCCGACTGCTACAGGCGTTTCCGTACACCCGAGAACCTGCGTGCCAGGGAATCCGGACTTCAGACCTGGATCGGTTCCGAGGACCTCTACGGTTCGATGTGGAATTCCGTCATCACCGACGTGAATCAGGCATATTCGGACATGAGAAGGATCGAAAGGGACAGAGCCCTTTGCTCGGAAATCCTTTCGAAGGGATTTCCGACAGGGGAGTATCTGCTACGTGCCGCCGGATGCGGGAGCCGTGACGAGGCTCGCGAAATCCTTTCCGAGGGCATCAGGAGCACTGACTCCAGAGTCGAGAGGGAACTCCTGACACTCATGCTCACCGAATTCTACACAGATTTCGATTCCTACTACTACGGACCTTGGCAGAGAAAGATGCAGAACCGTTTCGGCACTGATTTCGGCGCCATGGCGGATTACCTGTGGGAGAACAGCATCGTCTCCTCTCCAATGGCCGCCGAGGGCCTCAATGAGGTGGCGGACCTGCGCGAGGATCCCCTTGTAAGGTTCCTTTCCGACATTCCGGAGAGCATATTCAGCAGGCGGCGCGGCCATCAGGGCATCTCTGCAAGAGCGGCAGGGCTGAGAAATGAATATGAAAGGGCTCTCTACTGGATGAAACTCATGAAAGGGGAGGAAATGTATCCCGATGCCAATTCGACGATGAGGCTTTCCTACGGCAAGGTTGCCGGCTACATGCCTTCCGACGGGATAATCTGCAACTGGTACTCGACCCCCGAGGGCTTTCTGGAACGCTGCGACCGCAATGACCGCGATCTCAGGCTGGACCAGAAATCCAAGGCTCTGCTTGAAAAGCACCGCTGGGGGAGATGGGGTTTCCCGCTCGAAGGAAAGAACAAATCGATGATAGCCGATTTCCTGTCCGACAATGATGTCGCCGAAGGCAACTCGGGCAGTCCCGTTCTGAACGCAAAAGGCGAACTCATCGGAATTGTCTCTGATGGCAATTACGAATCGTTCGCCTCCGTGGTTTCATATTCACCGGGTTACAGCATGAGCATCAACACTGACATCCGGTTCGTTCTGTGGGTACTTGACAAGTACGCCGGGATGAAGCGGCTTGTCAGGGAAATCGAATTCGCCGATTAGCAGGTCTTCCCTTCCTTCTTGTCTTTCAGCACTATCTGGCCGTCGGCTGCATCGACCTCGATGACGGAATCCTTGTGTACCGTTCCGGAGAGGATGGCCTTTGCCAGAAGGTTCACAAGCTCCCTCTGGAGCACTCTCTTGACCGGACGTGCGCCATAGGCCGGGTCGTAGCCGGCAGTGACCATGAAGTCCTCGAAAGCAGGAGTGAACTCGATCGAAACGTCCTCTGCGGCAAGCTTTTCCTTAAGCTGGGCCATCTGGATGTGGAGGATGTCACGGATGTCGTTCCGGGTCAGCGGTTCGAACATTATGATCTCATCGATCCTGTTGAGGAACTCCGGCCGGACGATGGTCTTGAGTTCATCGATCACCTTGTCCCTGCACTCGTCGAGCATGTCCCGGCGACGGGCGATGGCCTTCATCTCCTCTGCAGGGTCGGCACCCGGCAGTCCGACTGACGGCAATCTGTCCATGTAGGACTGGATGATGCCCGAGCCGGCGTTGGAAGTCATGATGAGTATCGTGTTCTTGAAGTCCACGGTGCGTCCCTTGTTGTCGGTCAGACGGCCGTCGTCAAGCACCTGCAGAAGCACGTTGAACACATCGGGATGCGCCTTCTCGATTTCGTCCAGGAGAATCACCGAATATGGCTTCCTCCTGACCGCCTCGGTCAGCTGTCCACCCTCATCGTAGCCTACGTATCCCGGAGGCGCGCCGACAAGACGGCTGACAGTGTGCCTTTCCTGGTACTCGCTCATGTCGATCCTTGTCATCATGTTCTCATCATTGAAGAGGAATTCGGCAAGAGCCTTCGCAAGTTCGGTCTTGCCGACACCGGTCGTACCCATGAAGAGGAACGAACCGATCGGCCTCTTCTCGTTGGACAGTCCGGCACGGCTCCTGCGCACCGCATCGGCCACGGCCTGGATCGCCTGATCCTGACCGACGACCCTCTTGTGCAGGGCCTCTTCGATCCGGAGCAGCTTCTCCTTCTCGCTTTCCAGCATCTTCTGGACAGGGATTCCGGTCCATTTGGCAACGATCTCGGCGATGTCCTGCGGAGTGACCGACTCCGTCACGATCGGATCCTTGATGGAAGCCTGTCTTGCAGTGAGCTCGTCGATCGTCTTCTGGGTCTGGGCCATCTTGCCGTACCTGATCTCCGCAACCTTGCCGTAGTCTCCGCTTCTTTCCGCAGTCTGAGCCTGGATCTTGTAGTTCTCCATGTTCTGTCTTGCCTCCTGGAGTCCGGAAAGAATGTCCTTCTCCTCATTCCATTTCTTCATCAGGACATCCCTCCTTGCGCGTCTGTCATTGAGCTCGGTGTCGATCTTCTCGCTCTTGAGGGACACTCCCTCGCGCTTGACAGCCTCCTTCTCGATCTCCAGCTGGCGGATTTCACTGTCCAGCTGTGCTATCGGCTCCGGTACGGAGTTCATCTCCAGACGCAGCTTCGAAGCCGCCTCATCCACCAGGTCGATGGCCTTGTCCGGGAGGAAACGGTTGGTGATGTACCTGTGGGACAGGTTGACCGCAGCGATGAGGGCATCATCCTCGATCTTCACCTTGTGGTGGTTCTCATACCTTTCCTTCAGGCCACGCATGATCGCGATGGACTCGGCCGGCGAAGGCTCGTCCACCATCACCATCTGGAATCTTCTTTCAAGAGCCTTGTCTGTCTCGAAATATTTCTGGTACTCGTCCAGGGTGGTCGAACCGATGGTCCTGAGTTCACCTCTCGCGAGGGCCGGCTTGAGGATGTTGGAAGCATCCATCGCACCTGAAGAACGGCCGGCTCCGACCAGAGTGTGGATCTCATCGATGAAGAGAATGATCTCTCCGTCGCTGTCCACGACCTCCTTGACGACAGCCTTCAGACGTTCCTCGAACTCGCCCTGGTACTTTGCACCAGCGATCAGCGCGCCCATGTCCAATGAATATATCTTCCTGCTCTTGAGGTTCTCAGGCACATCCCCGTCGACAATCTTCTGGGCTATGCCCTCTGAAATCGCAGTCTTTCCCACACCCGGCTCACCGACCAGGATAGGGTTGTTCTTGGTCCTTCTGCTGAGAATCTGGAGGACCCTTCTTATTTCTTCATCCCTGCCGATGACAGGATCCAGCTTGCCCTGGGCAGCCCTCTCGTTGAGGTTGACTGCGAACTTCTCAAGGTACTGGACTGATGATGATCCGTTCTTGTTTTCCATAATCTTTTCAGCGTTTCAAGTTATTCCTTCATTTCAATTCGTCTGCCGGACAGAACCGGACACAAAAAAACGTCCGGCCTTGTCGGTCGGACGCTATGGCGTCAAATTATGTTCCGTCCCAGTTTTACTGACAAAATGTCAGTTCCGGTCTGCGGCGCTGATTTCCTATTATTTTGTGGTGTCGGCTGGCGCGGTTGCCGGATTTTCTCCGCTGACAGGTGCTGAAGGGAATTCAGGAGCGGCGACTTCCATCTTGTCGGTGATGTCGATGTCGGTGGCTGACCTGCGGGTGCTCAGAATCGAAGTGCAGACTGAGACCACAAGGATGAAGGTCACAAGGATCCATGATGTCTTCTCAAGGATGTCGGCAGTCTGCCTTACACCGAGAGTCTGGTTTGCAGAGATGAAATTGCTGGCCATGCCTTCGCCCTTTCCGTTCTGAAGAAGAACGACGATGCACAGAAGGATTGCTGCAACGACGATGAGAACCGTTAAAACTACAAAAATTGCGTTCATATTTCTTACTTTTTTATTTCTGCTGTTCCGTTTGCCTGAAGCTTCAGAAGCGATCAGTTGAATTCTTCAGGCTGCATTTTTTCAATAAGGGATGCAAAGTAAGCACTTTTTTCCGGATAACGCAAGGCTAATCTCGAATAAATCTTCTTTGCCTCAACAAAATAGCCTTGTTCGGCATAAATTTGGGCAAGAGTTTCGGTGCAGAAGCCAAGCTCCGGATCCTGCCATGCTCTTGCATCGGTCTCCTCGGTCCTGGCTGCCTTGAAATTCGCGAAGAAGTTGTCCTCCTCCCTGCGTACCGCCTCATATTCCTCCAGACTGAAGAAATCTCCGCCGGCAGGGCGGACTGTCCTGTGGTATTCCTGGGCGTAAGGGAGTGAAGGGAAACGCATTCCGGTCTCTTTTGCCGGTGCCGGACTCACAGTTGCAGAACTTTTCCCGGACGGAATCTGTCCCGAAGGTCCGGATGGGGAGATGTACCTCTTCAGCAAGGTGGCCAGATCCTTGTCGGAATAGTCGCTGCGTACCGCCGACCGCATGATCCTGAACACCTTGGAGCGGCATGGAACGTACATCGCGGCATCTGAATATTGCTCCAGCCCCCAGTCGCTTCCGCTCATCGAGGCCATCCTTTCGCAAAGCTCCAGCCGCGCCGCCGAGAACCAGGGATATCTGCTGACCACCCCGGCGAGTTCATCCATGTTCAATTCTGCAAGTCGTATCATAGCCTTTACCATTGAGCCACGCAGGCGTTGAACATGTCTTCCACCAGCTTTTCGACGATTTCCTCGCACAGAGACGCTTCTACGGCATCCAGCGAGTTTGTGGAATCATAGTCCGAATATGCCGAGAAACTCTTTTCCAGATCTTCCTCGGGATGTTTGCGGTTGGTGAATTTCAGCTTCACCGAGACGGTCAGCCTGTTCTGTGCGGCGACTTCGTTCGCGGTGACGGAAGCCGCGCGGACTTCGTAGCCTGTGACATCGGCCTCGATCTCAAGGTCTCCGTCCATTTCCACTTCCTCCAGCTTGGTCATCTTCTTGAATTTGTCCTTCATCGCCTCGGTCAGCTGGTTGGCGAGGGTCGGATTGACCTTGAGGGCCTTGTAGCCGAAATAGTTGATGGTGACAGTGTGGACGTCCGGGTCGATGGAGGTGCCGGAAAAAGAATATTTTACGAAGCCGCAGCCGTTCATCAGAACTGCGCAGCCCAGAAGGAGGATGACTTTTGCCAGGAGATGCTTCTTCATATTCATTGGTCTTGCTTGTCAGTGGCGGTCTCTATCTTGTATTTTTCGAGCCAGCGGTAGAGGGTTCTCTCGGAGATGCCCACTTCCTCGGCGGCCAGTTTCCTGTTGCCCCCGTGCTTTTCCAGGGCCTTCAGCACGATGCTGATGTTCGACTTTGCGATAGAAAGTTCCTTCTCTTCCTCTTTGAGCTCTTTCTCTTTGGGCTCTTTCGGGCCGAATTCCGGGCTGAACTCGTTCCTGAGGTCCACGTTGCTGCTGATGTCCGCTGCGTGGACCGGGGCTCCCTGACCCTGCCACTCGGCTTCGTCGTTGTCGAAGGAGACCGGTTTGAGGGCCTTCCCCGGCACGGGTACAGAGTTGAGGCGGGATTTGATCGAGTCGATTTCTTTCTTGAGGTCGAGAATGGCCTTGACAATCATCTGCTTGTCCGAATCGCTGAGGGAGCTTCCGGTTCCCTCCGGAGCCGCAACCGGCAGCAGGCAGGATTCCTCTTTCGGCATGTACCGGCGCAGAGTGTCGGCGTCGATGACGCTTCTCTGGGCGGACGCAGTGAGAGGCCCGGCCTCAAGGGCGGTGATTGCCTGGGCCACATTCTTGAGCTGGCGGATGTTGCCCGGCCAGCGGTAGCCAATCAGCAGGTCGATCGCCTCGTTGGTCAGGCTGATTTTGACCCTCTTGTTGCTTTCTGAGAAATCCGAAGAGAACTTCCTGAACAGCAGGTAGATGTCCTCCTTTCTCTCGCGCAGGGAAGGCACGCTGATCTGCACTGCGTTGAGCCTGTAGTAAAGGTCTTCGCGGAACTTTCCTTTGCTGACGGCGTGCAGGAGGTTCACATTCGTGGCGGCGATGACACGTACGTCGGTCTTCTGGACTTTAGAGGATCCTACCTTGATGAATTCGCCACTCTGCAGTACCCTGAGCAGCTTGGCCTGGGAGGCGAGCGGAAGCTCACCGATTTCATCGAGGAAAAGGGTTCCTCCGTCATATTCCTCGAAATAACCCTTTCTGGCTTCGATCGCTCCGGTGAACGAACCTTTCTCGTGGCCGAAGAGTTCGGCGTCGACGGTCCCCTCCGGAATCGCGCCGCAGTTCAGCGCGAAATATTTCGCATTCCTTCTTGTGCTGTATCTGTGGATGATGTTCGGAATACTCTCTTTACCGACTCCGTTTTCTCCTGTGACAAGGACTGTAAGGTCTGTCGGAGCGATGGCGACGGCCATCTCCAGAGCCCTGTTCAGAGCGGCGTCATTGCCTATTATGTCAAACTGGTTCTTTATTTTCTGCAGCTCCTGAGTGTCCATATCGAGTAATATCTGTATTCGTTTGTTACAAAGTTATAAAAAAATGCTATATTTGTTCAATTGTATCCATTCATTGATGGATGCAGAAGGAATTTGCAACAATTATATTTAAATATCGATATTCAATGAACAAGACAATCAAACTTTTAGCCGTTGCGGGACTCTGCCTTTCCGCAGTGGCTTGTTCTTCTGCAAAGAAGATGGTTGACCTCGCTGACAATGTTGTAGTCACTTGCAATCCTGCCGTTCTCGAATGTGTAGCAGGCAACATTGATCCTGTCATTACCGTAACCTATCCTGCCAACTACTTCAACCCTAAGGCAACTCTCGCAGTTACCCCTGTTCTCGTGTATGGCAACAGCGAGCAGGCCATGGAGCCTGTCATGTTCCAGGGCGAAAAGGTCAAGGACAACTACAAGACTGTCGCCAAGGCCGGCGCAACTCTTTCCCAGAAGCTCCACTTCACTTACGAAGAGGGTATGGAACAGTGCCAGCTCGTGCTCCGCTCGACTGTAAAACTCAAGAAAAAGTCATACAAGCTCCCTACAAGAAAGGTTGCTGACGGTCTCAACACCACCTACATGCTTGCAGATGCCAGCGGAAAGGCTCCTCTGAAGGCTGACGGTTACAAGGCTATCCTCCAGCAGACCGCTGAAGGCCAGATCATGTACCGTATCAATTCTGCAGACGTTCAGTCAAAGCAGCTCACCAGCTCTTCGATCAAGAACTTCAAGGCCGCTCTCGACGAGATTAAGAACAACGAGAGAAAGACTCTTGTAGGTACCGAGGTTGTCGCTTATGCTTCACCTGATGGTGGTGAGAAGCTCAACGACAAGCTTTCCGACAGGCGCTCGAAGTCTGCTGACAAGGCTTGGGACAAGGTCATGAAGAACGTTGACGTCGCTGACCCTACCGTCAAGAGCATCGGTCAGGACTGGGAAGGCTTCCAGGAGCTTGTCCAGAATTCTGACATCGAGGACAAGGACCTCATCCTCAGAGTCCTCTCGATGTACAGCGATCCTGCTGTCCGCGAGAGCGAGATCAAGAATATGTCTTCGATCTACACCGACCTCAAGAGCGATGTCCTTCCTGAGCTCCGCCGCGCCCGCTTCATCGCCAACGTCGAGTTCAAGAACTACACTGCCGACGAACTTCTCGAGATGATCGACAACAACAGCGACGTTCTCGACGAGCCTGCTCTCCTGCACTCGGCAACCCTCGTGAAGGATCTTGACACTAAGGTCAAGCTCTACAACCAGGCCATCAAGAAGTTCGACAGCGATGCCGCAAGATTCAACCTCGCCGTCACCCTTATGGATTCAGGTGACCTCAAGGGCGCAGAGAAGGCTTTTGCTGAAGTTGAAAACAGGGACAGCGACTACCAGAATGCTCTTGGTGTTCTCGCTCTCCGCAATGGTGACTACAACTCCGCTGCCGCTTACTTCAAGAAGGCCGGTACCGCTGTTGCAAAGGCCAACCGTGGTCTCCTTGACATCCTCAGCGGTGACTACGAGTCCGCTGCCGAGAATCTTGAAGATGCTCCTGGCTGCTGCCGCAACACCGTTGTCGCATACATCCTCAACAACCAGCTCGACAAGGCTTCTGCCGCCATCACCTGCGACGATGCTTATGCAAACTACCTCCGCGCCATCATCGCTGCCCGTCAGGGTAAGAAGGACGAGGTTAAGGCTGCTCTCGACAAGGTTGCCAAGCTTGACAAGAAGCTTGCCGCAAGGGCTGCAAAGGACGTCGAGTTCGCAGAGTACTACAAATAAGTCGATTCCTTTAGACCTCAACAGGAGGCCGGCTGAAATCACCTTTCAGCCGGCCTCTTTCGCAGATTTCTGGATTCGCAGATTGCTGCGACTCCACGGCGAGGCTGCTCGCCTCCTCGGGAGTCAAAAGAGTCGGAGATTTTGCCGGATAGCAAAATCTCCGACTTCTTTTGACCCTGTCTCCATCGCGTCTGGCTACCGCCAGCCGCTGATGTCGGCACCCGCTTCCGTGCCGCGGGTGGCACGTCCCTCGGAGGCGACAGCCTTCGCCGTTCCGCATACATCACTGATATCCTCTTCTTCATGTTTTGTGCTATTCCCACAGTTGCGCACTCGGCACTCGTCAAGATACTACCGCCTCAGCAAAGTGTCCTTCTGGTGCCCTCAGCAGGGTCTCCTTTTGGGAACCGATGTAGGGTCTCCTTTTGGGGGCCTATGCAGGGTGTCTTTCCGGTGACAGAGGAAATGTCTCCGCCTGGGGTCCAGGCAGGAGCTCCGTTCGGGGGACGATGAAGGGTATCCGTCCAGGAGCCGATGAAGAGTGTACTTTTGGTGGCCAATGTAGGTCCCGGGGACAGATGCAGGATGTCCTTCCGGAGGCAGATGTCATCGATCTTCATGAAATTCACCTGGCACGTCAATCCTCATTACAGGTAGCTGTAGGGCACATCACGGTGCCAGGTGGCATCAAATTGTGCTCACCTGGCACCTTTTTAGTTGCTAACTACTTGATAATCAATAACGGCTTGTGCCAGGTGAATTTCACGAAGCCCAATTCGGCTACTATCCGATACACCAACTCACAGTGGGTCCGCGAGGATGCCACCGAGGCATCTGTGGGCAGGGTCGCCGTGCCGCCGTGCCGAAGACCGGTCTGAAGACCCCCTTCGCCACGCGAGGATGCCCCTGAGGTACTTGTGGGCATGGTCGTCGTGCCAAAGTGCCGATAGAAGCCCTCTTCGCCACGCGGGGATGTCTCTGAGGTACCTCTGGAAGGGGTCGCCGTGCCAAAGACCGGTCAGAAGACCTCCTTCGCCACGCAAGGATGCCACTGAGATGCTTGTGGGCAGGGTCGCCGTTCCGAAGACCGGTAAGAAGAACGCTTTGCCACGCGAGGATGCAACTGAGACATCTGTGGGCAGGGTCGCCGTTCCGAAGGACGTTCAGAAGAACGCTTTGCCACGCGAGGATAGCACTGAGGCACCTGTGGGCAGGGGTGCCGTGCCGAAGACCGTTCAGAAGAACGCTTTGCCACGCGAGGATGCCACTGCGGCATCTGCGGACAGGATCGCCGTGCCGAAGTCCGGCCTAAGCATCGGCAAGAGACCGGTTTGAC
>SFMU01000008.1 GCA_004552965.1 Bacteroidales bacterium
GGCTTGCGGTCAATCCGCGGCTTCACATCGAGTTCATGCTGATGAAACTCAGTTTCCTCTGCAAGGCGCCATCCGCAACTGCGGTTGCCGCTGCCCCTGCTCCTGCTGCCGCTCCTTCTCCTGTTGCCGCTGCTCCTTCTGCAGTTGCTGCCGCCCCTGATGCTGTTGCTCCTGCC
Organism: Bacteroidales bacterium; assembly: GCA_004552965.1. Taxonomy (GTDB): domain Bacteria; phylum Bacteroidota; class Bacteroidia; order Bacteroidales; family UBA932; genus Cryptobacteroides. The sequence continues at coordinate 177 of SFMU01000008.1, forward strand.
CCTGATGCTGTTGCTCCTGCCCCTGTTGCTGCCGCTCCTGCCCCTGTTGCCGCTGCTCCTGTTGCCGCAGCTCCTGTTGCCGCAGCTCCCGCTCCTGCTTCAGCCACTCCGGCACCTGCCGCTCCTTCCGCAACCGCTCCTGCCACTGAGACCCCGGCCCCGGTCACAGCAGATTCGCCTTCTGCTGCCACGCCTGCGGATCCTTCGCCAAGCGGGTCTCCGTCCATCCAGGCCCAGGAAGCGGCGGGCACTCCCGCGAAGCCACGCGCGCGGAAGACCGCTGTCAGGTCATCCCTTTCGCTGGCTTCCATGACCTCGTCAGGAGAAACCAAGGAAACAGCCGGACCTTCCGTTCAGTCTGACATACTGCCTGAAGATGATGCCATCAAAGCCGCATGGTCGAAGATTCCTGATGACTATGCCTCGAGTCCGAGGCTTGCCAGCGCCCTCAGGAATGCCCTCCTGACTTGTGAAACCAGCAGCGGCTGCAAGGAGGTCACTTTCAAGGTCAGCAATGAATCCCAGCAGAAATGGATCAAGGAAAACAAGTTGCATGCTCTTGAAGGCAGACTCCAGGAGCTTGCCGGCTCTTCGAAGATAAGGCTTTCGGTCGGTGTCGTCCCGATGGAGGACACAACTCTCCAGCCCTATACGGATAACGAGAAGGCCGCTGCCCTGATGGAGAAGAACGAGGGAGTGAAAAGCCTGATCAAGACCTTCGAGCTTGAGACCAGATAGAATGACCGTTTGTGTTTCAAAATTCTATCCTGAACTTGAGCAACACATTTAAAGTAGATAACTGAAATTTGCGAATATGAAACTCCGTTGTGAGAATCTTGTCAAGAAATACGGCATCCGTACAGTTGTGAAGGGTGTTTCAATGGAAATCAGTCAGGGAGAGATTGTCGGCTTCCTCGGCCCGAACGGTGCCGGAAAGACGACCAGCTTCTACATGATTACAGGTCAGATCGTCCCGAACGGAGGCCGGGTTTATCTTGACGATGAGGATATTACCGAACTTCCGATGTACAAAAGGGCTCAGAAGGGCATTGGCTATCTGCCGCAGGAGGCATCCGTTTTCAGGAAGATGTCCGTCGAGGACAACATAATGTCTGTGATGGAGATAGCCGGGATCCCGAAGGATGTGCGCAACAGCAGGCTCGAGAGCCTTATCGATGAGTTCAATCTGTCGAAAGTCCGCAAGAGTCTGGGCATCCAGCTTTCCGGAGGCGAGAGACGTCGTTGCGAGATTGCCCGCGCTCTGGCCATCGACCCGAAGTTCATCCTTCTGGACGAGCCTTTCGCAGGAGTCGACCCGATAGCGGTTGAAGACATCCAGTACATCATCGCCAAGCTCAAGTACAAGAACATCGGCGTGATCATCACCGACCACAATGTGGGCGAGACACTCGCAATCACTGACAGGGCCTATCTTCTCTACGAGGGGTCGATTCTCCAGCAGGGTACTCCGGAATCTCTTGCCGGTGATGAGGAGGTGCGTACAAAATACCTCGGTTCAGGATTCATTCTCAAGAAATCCGTCTCCGTGGAACGTGCCAAAGCCGATCATGCCAGAATGGTCGCGCAGTCTTCCTCCGCTGAATAACGGTTTGCGTCAGAGATGACCAATGACATCAGAGGCCGGCTGAATTCCTGTTCAGCCGGCCTCTGATGTCATCTTGCATTGGTCTGATTACACTCTCTGACCGTAGCTGCGGTCGGTGGTGTTGACAGTGATCTTCTCGCCCTGGTTGATGAAGAGAGGAACCATGATCTTGGCACCGGTCTCGAGAGTCACTTCCTTGAGGGCGCTGGTAGAAGCGGTGTTGCCCTTGACAGCAGGCTCTGCATAGGTAACCTCGAGGGTTACGTAGGTAGGAAGCTCGCAGGTGAGGCACTTCTCCTCAGGCTCGACAACGAACATCATCTCAACATGCTGTCCTTCCTTCATGAGGTCTGAGTTCTCAACGACATCGTGAGGAAGATGGATCTGCTCGAAAGTCTCCTCGTGCATGAAGTTGAATCCGTCCTCATCAGGGTAGAGGAACTGGTATGGACGCCTCTCGACATTGATGACGTCAATCTTCGCACCTGCGGTGAAGGTGTTTTCGAGGATTCTGCCGTTCTCAAGGTTGCGGAGTTTGGTCTTGACGAATGCCGGTCCCTTGCCTGGCTTCACATGCTGGAAATAAACCATCTGACAAGGCTTTCCATTGAAGTTGATGTAAAGGCCGTTCTTAAAATCTGCAGTTGTTGCCATAAATATTAAATGTAATTGGATTCAAGAAATTGAAACGTAGAGTTTTCGCGTGCAAATTTAGTCATTTGCCATCTTTCTTGCAAAAATATCTTGCTGTCAGAGGCTTGTGACGGCTGCGGCGACTTCATCCAGCAGCCATCTTGGGGTGGAAGTGGCTCCGCATATTCCCACTCTCTCGCCTGGATTGAACCACGACGGATCGATTTCTTCCGGGGATGTCACGTTCCAGGTTCGCGGGTTGTGGCTGCGGCAGAGGTTGGAAAGCACTTTACCGTTGGACGAGTCGGTGCCGGTCACGAAGACGATGACATCGTGCTCTTCTGCGAAGGAGGACAGCTCCGAATGCCTTGAAGCGACCTGCGAACAGATGGTGTCGTGGATTTCAGGCTCGGCCTTCGCCCATGCTTTGAGGATGGCGCAGATTTCTGAATATTCGGATGGACTCTTCGTTGTCTGAGAAAAGACAGCCAGCGGTTTTTCCCTGTCGATTCTGCCTTCGGCGATGAATCCTTTCAGCATGGGAATATCCTCGACGACAAGCGCTTCTCCGTCAGTCTGCCCGACGAGGCCGAGAACTTCCGCATGCCCGATTTTTCCGAATATGATGATCTGGCCCCCATGGGGCTTCAGCCTTTGAAATGCCTCCTTGATGTTCTGCTGCAGGCGAAGCACGACAGGGCAGGTGCAGTCGATGACCTCTATTCCCAGTTTTTCTGCCAATGAATATGTCGAAGGCGGTTCGCCGTGCGCTCTGATGAGAAGAGGACTTGTCTTGGACGAACTCCCATCCATCCTGAGGAGAACATCCATGCCGATGCTTACAAGGCCTATGCCCTGAAGCCGGTGAAGTTCGGCCTCGTTGTGCACGATGGCACCCAGGGAGTACAGTGTCCCACCGTTTTCTTTCAGATAGCGCTCCGCAGTGCCGATAGCCCTGATCACGCCTCCGCAGAATCCTGAATGCTTTTCAATTTCCACCGAGAGCCCCTTCCCCGACGGGGAACCATTCAAGCTGCATCTGCTGTTCTCCATCGGCTATTCCAGAATTCCGAATTTCCCCTTGATCAGTCCTTCAAACCAGACAAGTTCCTCGTGCAGAGTCATTTCCGAATTGTCAAGGATGAAAGCATCCGCTGCTCTGGAGAGAGGTGAGACTTCCCTGTGCGAGTCGATGTAGTCCCTTTCCAGCAGATTCTTCATCACAGCCTCCATAGAAGGAGTCTGGCCCTTGGCCACCATTTCATCATAGCGTCTGCGGGCCCTTACCTCGGCGCTTGCGGTCATGAAGACCTTTAGTTCGGCCTCCGGAAACACCGTGGTCCCGATATCTCTTCCGTCCATCACGACTCTCTTCCTCTCTCCGAAAGCGTGGAGCTTTCTGTCGACATATTCCCTGACGAAAGGAATCGCCGAGACGGGACTGACGAGAGATGAGACTTCCAGACTCCTGATTTCCTTTTCCACGCAGCGATCTCCAAGGAAGGTCGCGTTACCCTCCGGAGTGACCCGGAAGTCGAGGCCGAGGGTAGGGAGAGCCTTGCGGAGCCCTTCCTCATCGATTGCACCTCCTTCAGCCAGACCGTTTTCTATCGCATGGAGAGTGATGCCGCGATACATCGCGCCCGAATCCAGGTAGAGCAGGGAATATTCTTTTGCGAGCATCTTTGCGACCGTGCTCTTGCCGGTGGAGGAGTAGCCGTCGATGGCTATTATTATGTCAGGAATCTTCATATTCACAAAAATATGATTTTTTAATGAAATTTGTCCGATATTTGTGATAATCTGAACCTGTGGTTTTTTGCCCGATAACGAATTTGAAATGAAGATACTTATTGTAGATGATGAGAGAGCCATCAGGAACTCGCTGAAGGAAGTTCTTGGGGATGAAGGTTATGAAGTCGAGGTGGCCGAAGACGGAGCGACAGCCCTGTCGATGGTCGACAAGGAAAAGTACGGTGTCATTTTCTGTGACATCAAGATGCCGGGAATGGATGGAACCGAAGTCCTGGATAAACTGGTCAAGGATGGGGAGGAGGCGGCCGTGGTGATGATGTCCGGACACAGTGACATCGACACTGCCGTGGAATGCATCAAGAAGGGAGCCTTCGATTTCATACAGAAGCCTCTGGATCTCAACAGGATTCTGATTACCATCCGCAATGCCACTGAGAGAACTCAGATTGTCGCTGAGAACAAGTCCCTGAAGAAGAAGGTCTACGGTCACAAGATGGTCGGAGAGTCTGATGCCATCAGGCATGTCCGTGACATCATCTCGAAGGTGGCACCGACCGATGCCAGGGTTCTGATCACCGGCCCGAACGGTTCCGGTAAGGAACTGGTCGCCAGGAGTCTTCACGAGATGAGCACAAGAAGCGCGATGCCGTATGTCGAGGTGAATTGTGCCGCCATCCCGTCCGAACTGATCGAAAGTGAACTTTTCGGTCATGAAAAGGGTGCCTTCACTTCAGCCATCAAGCAGCACAAGGGCAAATTCGAGCAGGCCGACCATGGTACTCTCTTTCTTGATGAAATCGGTGACATGAGCCTTGCCGCGCAGGCAAAGGTTCTCAGAGTCCTGCAGGAGAAGAAACTCTCCAGAGTCGGGAGTGACAAGGACATCATGGTTGATGTGAGGGTTGTCGCCGCGACCAACAAGAATCTGAAGGCCGAGATCGAGAAGGGCAATTTCAGGGAGGACCTCTACCATAGGCTTAGCGTCATAGTCATCAATGTCCCTTCATTGGATGAGAGAAAAGATGACATTCCTCTGCTTGTCGACCATTTCGTGAAGCAGATAAGCGCCGAGTCCGGCATGCCTGCAAAGTCTTTCAGCCCGGATGCGGTAGCGAAGCTTCAGGAGATGTCCTGGACCGGCAACATCAGGGAACTGCGCAATGTGGTGGAGCGTCTGATGATCCTGGGTGGCAACCCTGTGAATTCTCAGGATGTGGCCGACTACGTCAGTCCAGTCCAATAGCCTTCCTGAGTGTGGTGTCCACACTCAGATACATTTTGTAATAGGCGTTTTCCCCGAGTTTTGAATATCTTCCTATCAGACCGCGGATCTGAGGGAGGAGGTATTTTTCGGTTTCCGCCCATTCCTTCTGCGTGGCTGTGATGCCGTCGGTTCTGGCGGCATATTCCCTGAAATCCGAAGGAAGGTCGATGCGGTCGAAGAAGGCTTCGAGCTTGGCATAGTCGTCAATCCCGGAGAGGGTGTCTCCATATTTGTCGAATATGGCGGAAGCATACCGCATCTGGGTTGCTTTCTGGCCTATCTTGATGAAGAACTGAGTGACTCTGGTGGTGTCTACAGGTACGAATATGTCCGGGATGATTCCGCCGCCACCGAAGACCGTCCTTCCGGACAATGTCTTGAATGCCAGTGTGGAATCCACTTTTATGCTGTCGGCGTCGTACATCTCTCCATCCGAGTAGCGTTTGTAGATGTCCATCCCGTAGTCTTCGCCGATAGGCTTCTGTATGCATCTTCCTGAAGGAGTGTGGAACCTTGCCACGGTCAGGCGGATGCCGGAACCGTCGCTGAAGTAGACCGGTTCCTGCACAAGACCTTTGCCGAAGGATCTTCTGCCCACGATGATGCCCCTGTCGTTGTCCTGGATGGCTCCGGCGAAGATTTCGCTGGATGATGCGGAGCTCTCGTTGATGACCACGGTGAGCCTGACATCCTTCAGGATGCCTGTCCCGTCGGCCTTGAAGCCTTTCTTCTCCCGGTGGAGACCCTGCATGTAGACGATTTCCTGGCCTTTCTCAAGGAACATGTTGCTCAGGAGCAGAGCCTCGTCGAGGTAGCCTCCTGTGTTGTCCCTGAGGTCGAAGACGAGATGCTTCATCCCTTGTGCCAGCAGCTCCTTGCCGGCGTTCATGCATTCCGTATAGGTGTTTCGCGAAAATTTGGAGAGCCTGATGTAGCCGGTGGTGTCATTGACCATGAAGAAGGCGTCGACGCAGTGAACAGGAATCTTTCCTCTCTTGATCTCGAAGAGGATTTCTTCCTTGCCTCTTCCCACGGTGATGTCGACCTTGGTCCCGGCCGGGCCTTTCATCCTTCTGACCATGCTGTCCTGCGGGAATTCCACGCCGGCGATCACTTTGTCATCGACCTTCAGGATCCTGTCTCCTTTTCTGAGTCCTGCTTTTTCGGAGGGCCCTCCCGGAATCACCTCAAGCACGATTGCCGTGTCGTTCGGTACATTGAACTGGATACCGATACCGTCGAAATTGCCAGCCAGTTCGGTTTCGGCATCCTTCAGCTCCACTGGCGGCATGTACACCGAATGCGGATCCAGTTTCGCCAGCGCTGCCACTATCGCTGCCTCGCTGACTGCCTCGGTGTCGATTGTGTCCACGTAGTTCCGGCTGATCTGGTCCATGACAAGTTCCAGCTTGCTCCAGTCTCGGTTTCTGACTTTCAGGCCGTTCCGCTTCTGGGTGTAGGCATTGAAGGTGAGCGTTCCGAGCACGCCTACCATGATTCCGAGAACGGCAATCAGCAAAGGGTACAGTTTCTTCATCCTCTAGTCAATCTTTTCAACTTCTATTCCTGCTCTTCTGAGGAGGTCAATACCGTCAGTCAGGCGGTACTCATCTTTGTAGACAACTCTTTGTATTCCGGCCTGGATGATCAGCTTCGCACACTCCAGGCAGGGAGCGGCAGTCACGAAGAGAGTTGCTCCGAGGCTGTTGTTGCCGGATTTGGCGACTTTGGTGATGGCATTGGCTTCGGCATGGAGGACGTAAGGCTTTGTCGCACCGGACTCGTCCTCACACTGGTTTTCAAATCCGGAAGGAGTGCCGTTGTAGCCGTCGGAGATGATCATCCTGTCCTTGACGAGGATGGCGCCTACCTGTCTGCGCTTGCAATAGGAGTTGCGAGCCCAGATTTCAGCCATCTCCAGGTATCGCTGGTCGAATTTTTCCATTATTTTGACCTCTGGTAAAGATAGCGTTTGATACTGCGTTTCGGAGTGCGCTCAAAGTCTTCTGGCATGAATTCTATCTTTCTGACTTGTGCGTAGTTAGGTATCTCCTTGTTGATTGTCGGAAGAAGCTCGGTGATGGCCTTCTCAAGGGCGGGACGGTCCAGTCCGTCGAGCTCTCCCTGATGGTAGTCCGGGTAGATGAGGGCGGTGAGGCCGGAGTTGTCCTCGATCACGAGGGAATCCACAATGTAGGCCTCTGCATTGAACACAGCCTCGATTTCCTCCGGATAGATGTTCTGACCGTTAGGGCCGAGAATCATGCACTTCGAGCGTCCTCTGATGTAGAGGTATCCTTCGGCGTCGATGATACCCATGTCTCCTGTCCTGAGCCAGCCGTCTTCCGTGAACAGGTCGGCGGTCGCCTGAGGGTTCTTGAAATATCCGAGGGCGACATTCGGGCCGGAAACCTGGATCTCTCCTTCGATTCTCTGAGGGTCTTCGGAATCGATTCGTATCTGCATGTTCAGCGCTGCCTTGCCGCATGAGTAGAGTCTCTTGTCGTCGAAGCGGGCATAGGTGATGATCGGTGCGCACTCTGTCATGCCATAGCCGACAGTGTACGGGAAGCCGATCTTCCAGAAGAAATTCTCGATGTCTTTGTTGAAGGCTGCTCCTCCCATGATGACCTCGATGAACTGGTTGCCGAAGCCATTGACAAGTTCGGTCCTGATCTTCTTCTGGATGACCTTGTCGATGACAGGTACTTTGAGGAGGGTCTTCAGGCCTCCTTTTTCGACCATCTTCTGGATCTTGGACTTGTACACCTTCTCGATTATCAGAGGCACGGCAATGATGATGTTCGGCTTGATCTCTTCGAATGCCTGCATGATGATCTTGGGACTAGGTGTCCTTGTAAGGAAGTGCACATGCATGCCGATGCTCATCTCGAAGAGGAATTCGAACATCATTCCGTACATGTGGGCTGACGGCAGCATCGAGACCACGTTCGATCTGTCGTTCAGCTCGGGCAGCACGTGCTTTGCGAACTGGATGTTCGAGCAGAGTGCCCTGTAGGGGATCATGACACCCTTGGAGAAGCCGGAAGTTCCGGAGGTGTAGTTGATGAGTGCCAGTTCGTTGGCGGAATCCTTGTAATAGCAGATGTTCTCCGGCTCGAACGAGTTCGGGTGGCGTTTGCCGAAATATTCATTCATGTGCTCCCTGCTCTCGACAATCCTTTCGTTGCGTGCGTACAGCAGCTTGAAGGTGTTGATCTGTACGACTGCGTAGAGTTCAGGCATCTCATCGATGTTGAGTCCCTCCCAGATCACATCGTCGACAAAGAGGACCTTGGAGCCTGAGTGGTTGACAAGGTAGTGGATGTTGCCTGATTTGAATTCGTGGAGAATCGGCACGCAGACTGCGCCGTAGGTCATTGTTGCAAGGAAACTTACGCCCCAGTTGACCTGATTTCTGGCACAGATTGCCACCTTGTCTCCCTTGTGCAGGAAACATCTTTCGAAAGCGATGTGCAACTTTTCGATCCTCCTCGCCACATCCTTGTATGACAAGGTGATGCCCTGATAGTTGGACAATGCCGGTCTTTCCCAGTTCTTTCTGAAACTTTCTTCGAGTTGTTTGTTTACTGACTGAAACTTGAAGTCACTCATATCTCCGTTATTTGTTTTCTGTTCCGATAATGCTTAACGATCTTTCCTTTCCGTCATAGCACTTGACCTTCACCGTACCTGATCCTTCCGGGATGAACGGGCTGTCAGGCAGGATAAGCTTCTTGCCTTCGCCTTTCACGACAGGGTCTCCTCCATTGAACGGGAACAGCATCGCCTGTCTGGAAGTTCTTGTGATCCAGTACTTGCCTCCGTCTGTCTCAAGCAGTTCCGGGACGGATTTGATTGTTTCCTCAGTGCTTATTCCCATCCATTGCGGGGCTATCTTTCCGTGCAGGTCCATATACCCGACTGAATTGTCTTTGAATAGAACCATTGCGGTGTAGCCCTTTGCTCCGGTGAAGTCATAGGCCACAGGCCCTACTGCAATCTTCTTGCCCAGATCCACAGGAAAACCGCTGACGAATCTTCCGAGGCGGTCGATCAGATAGAGTTTGCTGCCTGCAGCGAAAAGGAACTGTATCTTGCCGTTGTTGAAGTAGTCGATTTCCTGGACGAAGCCGCAGAATTTCTCCTTGAAAGGCACTCCCCAGAGATCCTTGCCGTTTTCGTCCCTGAGGCAGATTGAAAGATGAGAATTCTGGTAGAGGGTGTTCATCTGTCCGGTCAGGCAGTTCCTGACCTTGAACGGGCCTTCGGGCACGGTCACAGAGGTGTCTCTGACTGCTGATGCCTCGGAAACCTTCATCTTGGTGACAGCTGTCCTGTCCAGACTGAAGGAAAGGTCTATCCCTTCCTCCGATCTGTATGCCCCGAGGGTCACCGGTACGAACTGTGCGCCCCGGAGAATGTCCCTGCAACCTTCGGCCATGCCTGTGCTGAAGTTCGAAGCCAGTGAAGGATCCTCGTTCATGCAGTAATATGCCCAGAAACCGCACTCTTTTTGCGGAAGCCTGTCTGAAAGGCCGTTTCCGCTCAGGCGTTCATGGAGGCTGCCTTCGGCGGCAAGTCTTTCGGAATATTCCTTTACGCTTTCCGCGTTGCCTATTGCGAGCCACTCGCCGGCGACAGCGCATGAATCTTCATCCCCGGCAGTGAATATCCCGCCGAACAGGCTCCTTGCAAAGCCCGGTCTGTAGCCGCCCGTTTCGATCTTGCGGTTGCCGGATCTGATCAGCAAGAGTTGCTGCACCTTGTCTGAAAGAGTTACGTTGACCAGGGCTACCTCCTTGATGTCCAGCATCTTTCCCCATTCTTCCGCGTTCTGTCCGAAGTCCTGCTTCTGTCTTGCAAGCTCCGCCTCGAAGTCATCCAGCCTGATTTTGGAGTCGAGATAGCTTCTGTAGGCCCTGATGTATTTCCCGAAATTGTTCACCGGGAGGGACGCGACGAACAAGGCACCGGCAGGAACCGCCTCGGATGCCTTCGAGACGGATGCGCAGGACTCCGGGATGTTCATGTAATATGCCGGGTCGTCACCGTAGAGGATTTCCCCGTGCATCGTCACGCCGTTCTGGCTATGTTTCGATATGCTCCACCCTGTCCAGTCAGATTGCTCCCTGATGAAGTTCCCCGCCTTTCTGTGTTTCTTGCCGAGATAGTTGTCGAAAAGGTTTGTGATGTAGGCGTTGTTCACGAGGGTCGCGTCTTCGTCACGCATCCTGGAAGCCACTTCAGGGAAACCCTTGGATTCCAGTACCGAATGACCTTCTTTAAGATGTCTCAGAGAAGAACTGATGACGGTTTCGGATGTGGACAGGAGTATCAGATCCTGGTCGATTTTCCATGACAGTCCTTTTTCCACTGCGGCTGCGATCAGTCTGCGTACGTCCGAGGATGTGTCTGGAGCGCAGGTCGAGTCGGCAGCCTCCCTGATCGCTCCCTGAGGGCAGCTTACGATCAGAAGCGGGGGAAGATCCTTGCTGAAATGCAGAGAGAGAATGGCCTTGGACTTCCTGAGGCTCGCGTAGGACTCCTCTGCGACGAAGTTGAATCTGTCCGCAACCAGCTTTCGGAAAACTGCGGCGGTGTCGCCGAAATATTCGCAAGCCCTTCTGAAATCCTTGAAACAGAAGACCATGGCTGCATCCGACGGAACTGCTTCAATCAGTTCGTGATCTTCAATGAAATGGCCGGATGTCTTTCCTTCTGCGGTCTTCGGGGCCTTGTCGGAATACAGCCTTGTCACAGCGAAAAGGATTCCTGTCATTGAGACAAGAGCCGCGATGATGAATATGATGAGAGTCTTCCTGTTCATCCTTGAAGAGGTGGCTTATTGGGCAACGAACATGTAGACGATGTTCCCCATCTGTCTGGCCGGAGCGTTCTTTGAAACCGAAAACTTTGAAAGCCTTGCGGCTCTGATTGCGAAATCACGGAGGCAGCGGTCGTCTGACGAGACCTCTTCCTGTACTTTGGCGTTGATCACATTGCCGGCGGGGTCGACTGTGATGATGACAGTGACATGACCGGCCCCCAGGCAGCGGTAGGCAGGAATTGAAAGCCTGCTGGCCTTTCTTCCGTCGAGCTCGTATGAGACTACCGATGGCCCGCTGTAACTCTGTTTAGAGGACTTGTCTTCGGCCTTTTCATTTCTGCTTACCGGGACATAGTCCTCATCCGGTTCATCAACCTTGAATCCGTTCTTCAGATCCTTCGCGAGCTTCTCGGCGTCCTTGTACAGCTGTTCGGCGTCGGTGTTCCTGTCGTCTTTAAGTGTGGAACCCCTGTCCACTGCAATGTTCCTTACCGGAGTTCCGGCGCTCGAGGCGATAAGTTCATCAAGCCTCTGGCTGACACTTTCCTTGAACTCCTGCTCTTCTTTCTCTTTCTGAATCTCCTCTTCTTTGCTGAAATCCAGGATGAAAGTGTTCTCACCCCTGATGACGGCTCCAAGCTGGAAGCAAAGCAGAGCAATCACCACCACCAGATGAAATATCACGGTGATGTACAATCCAGCTCTGTCTTCTGCATCCATGGCCATCGGAATATGCCTGTCAGTCGTTCTGTGTTCTCAATGATTTCTCGATAGTCGCTGCAATCACGTCGATTGCGACCTTGTTGTGCCCGCCTTGCGGGATGATGATGTCGGCGTACCTCTTGCCTGGCTCGATGAACTGCAGGTACATCGGCTTGACCGTCTTGGTGTATCGCTCGATCACGGTCTGGACGGTCTTGCCTCTCTCAATGATATCCCTGGCCATCACCCTCATCAGCCTGTCATCGTCGTCTGCATCGACGAACAGTTTGATGTCCATCTGGTCCCTGAGCGCCTTGCAGCAGAAAATCAGGATACCTTCCACGATGATGACCTCTGCAGGTTCCACCCGTACGGTCTCATTCTTCGAGCGCGAGCAAGTGATGTAGGAATATATCGGCTGCTCCACAGCTCTCCCTTCCTTCAGCTCCCGGAGATGCTCGCAGAGCAGTTCGAAATCGATCGCATCGGGATGGTCGAAATTGATCTGCTGCCTCTCCTCCATCGGAATATGGCTGGAGTCTTTGTAGTACGAGTCCTGAGGTATGACGACAACCTTTTCCTTGAGGAGTTTCCTCAATGCGTTTACTACAGTAGTCTTTCCTGAACCGGAGCCTCCGGCAATCCCTATCACCAGCATATTTATAAACTTCTAGAATTCTGCGTTCTTTGGAGTCCTCGGGAACGGGATCACGTCCCTGATGTTCGACATGCCGGTAACGAAGAGAAGCAATCTCTCGAAACCCAGTCCGAAGCCACTGTGAGGGACTGATCCGAACCTTCTGGTGTCGATGTACCATTCGAGGTTCTTCCTGCTCATTCCAAGTTCGTCGATCCTCCTTTCGAGTTTCTCCAGCGACCATTCCCTTTCGGAACCGCCGATGATCTCGCCGATCTTCGGGAAGAGGATGTCCATTGCGCGGACAGTCTTTCCGTTGTCATCCTGCTTCATGTAGAAGGCCTTGATTTCCTTCGGGTAGCCGGTAAGGATAACCGGTTTGCAGAAATGCTTTTCAACAAGGTAACGTTCATGCTCGCTCTGGAGGTCGACTCCCCAGTAGACAGGATACTCGAACTGGGTGCCGTTCTTTACGGCTTCCTCGAGGATTCTGATTCCTTCGGTATATTCAAGTCTTACGAAATCTGTTGCGATGACGCTCTCGAGCCTGCCGATAAGTTCGTTGTCGTACTTGTCGTTCAGGAACCTGAGGTCGGAGCCGCAGTTGTCCAGCGCGTACTTTACGAGGTATTTGATGAATTCCTCAGCGAGGTTCATGTTGTCCTCGATGTCGTAGAAGGACATTTCCGGCTCTATCATCCAGAACTCCGCGAGATGTCTCGGAGTGTTGGAATTCTCTGCCCTGAAGGTCGGTCCGAATGTGTAGATCTCTCCAAGTGCCGTAGCTCCCAGTTCACCTTCCAGCTGTCCGCTGACAGTGAGGCTTGTCTGCTTTCCGAAGAAATCACCGCTATAGTCAACCTCACCCTTCTTGTTTCTCGGAATCGGCTTGTCGAGGTCGAGGGTTGTGACCTGGAACATCTGACCTGCTCCTTCGCAGTCGGATTCTGTGATCAGTGGAGTGTTGAGGTAGACGAAGCCTTTGTCATTGAAAAACTTGTGAATAGCAAAGGCCATCGCATGCCTGATTCTAAGCACGGCTCCGAAGGTGTTTGTCCTGGGGCGGAGGTGGGCGACGGTACGGAAATATTCAAGAGTCGCGCCCTTCTTCTGAATCGGGTATTTCATCGGGTCGCAGTCACCGTAGACGCCAATTTCCTCGGCATGGATTTCCACAGCCTGACCACTTCCGACAGATTCCACGAGCTGTCCTTTGACCCAGATGCTCGCTCCGGTCGTGATCCGTCCCAGCAGTGCCTCATCGAAGTTCTCGACATCTGCCACTACCTGTATATTGTCTACGCATGATCCGTCATTGAGCGCAATGAACTTGATCTGCTTGTTGCCTCTTTTTGTCCTTACCCATCCTTTGGCAAGAACTTCCTGACCGGCCTCTGCGGCCAGAAGGTCCCTGACTTTTCTTCTAGCGATTGAACTCATTGTCTGTAACATTTATATCGTACAAATATATAAAAAAACATTGAGTAATATGAAAACGAAGCCGCCAAGTCTCTGTTATTCATAAAAAATCAGGCGGCCTCAGCTTTCGCTTTCGGTCGCCTGGTTTCATTGACTATGTCGATGGGCTATTGTCCGGCCTTTCTGGCTGCGTACATTATCTTGAGTGCCGAGCAGCGCCTGAGCTCCTGCTTGACATCAGTGATAATACCCATTCTTGCATCTTCGTCTGCCTTGATTGACACTTGCATCAGCTGGCGGTCAGCTTCACTCAAAGATTCGCGTTCTGCTGCGATGAAGTCTCGGATGTCCTTGGTAGTCTTGAAGGAATCGTTGAGCTGGATTCTTGATTCGGTACCGTACTGGCTCTGATACTGAGATGTAGGCGATCCGATGTAGATGTAGGACGCGAGGTCCTTCCTTTCCAGTTTCGCGATTTCTGTAGCTTCAGGAAGTTTGACCTTGACCTTGACTTCGGTAGAACGAAGCTGAGAGCAGACCATGAAGAAGAAAAGGAACATGAACACGATGTCGGAACTTGATCCTATCTCCGGCATTTCTTTCTTACCGCTTCTCTTAAATACAGGCATATTCTTTTCCTCCTGAATTACTTTTTGGTTACATCCTTAGGCTCTGCTTCAGAGATGTTCTGAGGAACTGCTTCCTTGACAATCTTCTGCTGCTCCTCGGTGAGGGCGCTGAAGACTCTTCCGTAGTGCTGCCTTGAGAAGTCGTCACGGACTTCGTTGATGGCCTTTACGAGTTCATTCTGAACCTGGATATAGGCCTTGTAGCTTGTACCACGGTCATTCTGAAGAGAGATGACTCCTTTACTAACAGGATATTCACCGAATCCTTCGATGTTCTTGTTCTCCCTTTCAGGAAGATTAGGATCGTTGGTAGGGTTCGTGATGAATTCCTTGATCTTATCCTTGAGCTGGCTAACATCCATCGCTTGGTCACCGGCATACAACCTATCACCAGAGTTGATTTTCACAATGATGATATTTCGCTTGTTGACCTTCGTGTCCTCAGTCTGCTGGTTCTTGTCCGGCATAGGAGGCAGACGTCTCTGAAGACCTGACTGCTGATCCATGGTCGATGTCATGAGAAAGTAGCAGAGGAGCAGGAAGGCGATATCGGAAGTTGATTGAGTGCTAAGACCCGGTGTTTTTCTTTTAGCCATTGTTCTGGATTATTTTGAGTTGATGGCGTTCCTGATCACTCCGAAGATGATGGCGCAGACTGCACCGATACCCAGGATGGCGGTCAGAAGCATCACTGTGTCAGTTATCTTCAACCACTGGGCTGAAGGCTGAGTCTTCACATTGATGGCCGGAGATCCAGCCGAGACGAAATAGACGCCAATGACCAGAGCGGCAGCGATGACAATGAAAATCAGCGCCTTCACCAGTCCCTTAGGGTCGTTGGCGGCGGATTTGATGACCGCGAGTCCCAGAAGAATCACTACAGCCGCAATGAAGAGGATGTAAGTGAATCTGAGAAGCACGTCAACCGGAGCGGTGTTGGTAGCATCGCCGGAAGCGAGGCACCAGCCACCCAGGACGAGTCCAAGCAGTCCCAGAATCCAACCGGTAATTTTTGCTATCTTGTTCATTATTTGCTGATTCTAGATGGGTCGTACGTATTACTTCTTCTCGTTCTTTGCGAGAGCATCGACGAGGTCGATGGATGCATTCTCCATGTCGATGGAGAGAGCGTCAATCCTTGAGAGGATGTAGTTGTAGAACACCTGGAGAATCATTGCGACGATAAGACCGCCGACGGTTGTGATAAGGGCGACCTTCATACCACCTGCAACGATGTTAGGGGAGATGTCACCTGCTGCCTCGATAGCATCGAATGCCTTGACCATACCGAGCACTGTTCCCAAGAATCCGAGGGAAGGAGCGATGGCGATGAAGAGGGAGATCCAGGAAAGATTGTTCTCCATGAGGCTCATCTGGACGCCACCGGCAGAAGCGATTCTCTTCTCGACTACATCGAGTCCTTCGTCATAGTGGAGGAGACCATCGTAGAAGATGCTGGCAACAGGGCCCTTGGTGCTACGGCATACGTCGAGAGCCTTTGAAACACCGCCTTCGGCGAGAGCAGCCTCGATCTTCTCAATGAGCTTCTTGTTGTTGGTCTTTGAGAATGAGAGATAGAGGATTCTTTCAATTGCAAGAGCGAGACCGAGAATCAAGCAGAGGATGATTGCTGACATGAAGCCAGGACCACCCTGGATGAAATAAGACTTGATCTGCTGGTGGAAAGGAACTTCCTCGCCTGTGCCTTTGAGAAGGTCTTCGGCTGTCATTGCCTGAGGAGCCTCTGCTACTTGCTCTGTAGCGGCAGCCTCAGGAGCAGCAGCTTCGTCCTGAGCAGATGCGATGTTTGCAGTAAAGGTAAGGATACCAGCTACTGCCAAAAACATGAAAAACTTTTTCATAACCGTTTTTGAGTGTTTTAATTAATAAAGTATAAGATAGTTATAATTTTCAGTTGCGGTCCGGACATAAAAAATCCCCTAAAAAACCGTTGCAATTTACTAATTTATTTTCATTCAACAATGAAATGCAAGAAAGAAATCTTCTAAATTCTGCCACTCATCCCGTTACAGACCGAACAATGTGGAGGCGTTCGCGGTTGTTGTGCGGGCAACCTCTCCGATGTCCACGCCCTTCAGTTCGGCGATTCTTCCGGCAATCAGCGGAATCAGGGAACTCTCGTTCCTTTTGCCTCTGAAAGGAGCCGGTGTAAGATAGGGTGAGTCGGTTTCGAGCAGGATCCGGTCAAGAGGGACCTCCTTGACCACATCTGCCAGCGAGGCATTCTTGAATGTGACGACCCCGCCCACGCCGATGTACCAGTCTCCGAGTTTCTGAAGTTCACGGAAACTTTCGATGCTCCCGCTGTAGGCATGCATGTTGCCCCGCAGGCCTTTGTGTCTGCGGATTATTTCCAGAAAATCGCCCATGGCATCCCTCAGGTGGATGTTTACCGGAAGATTGTGTCGGGAGGCGAAGTCGAGCTGCCATTCCAGGGCGGCTTTCTGTTCATCGGCATATTCACGTCCTTCGTGATAGTCCAGTCCGATCTCTCCGACTGCGACGATGTCCCCGCATCCGGAGCCGGTGGCGTGGGAGCGGCAGCGTCTGTCGAAATATTCGAGCATCTTGTCCCTTTCCTGCTTCCAATCGGCATCGACCGAGCCTGGGTACAGCCCGATCATCGGCCTCGTCACCTCCGGGAACCTGTCCGCGATGGCGAACATGTCATCCCTTTCGCGGGAGTCGATGTCGGGAAGAAGCATCATTCCGATGCCTTTGTCCAGGGCCCGGCTGATGTAGCCGTCTTCCTCGCCCCTGAACGCTTCGTCACTTATGTGACAATGTGTGTCAATGTAGTCCATTGACGCAAATGTAGTCATTTCCGGATTACCGGGCAATGCCCCTTTGCACCGGAACGATGCTGCAGTGCTGCAGAAGGTCGATTTCGATGAATCCGTCGCATTGGAGCATGGTCGTGATACGGCTGATTCCGCTGAACGGGACCTTGAGGCAGCGGCACAGCTCGTCGAGGGAGATTCCTCGGGATGACTTGATCTTCAGCGCAGTCCGCAAGGTCTCCTGCAACTCTTCCGGGCTGAGCCTGTCTCCATAGAAAGATTCGAGTCCTTCCCTGAAATCCTGCGCGCAGGCTGTGGCCGGCTTTCCCAGTCCGAGGTCATTCATGAATATTCCCATGTCCCCGACCGGTACTGCAAGCGTCTCCCTGATCAGCAGGTTGCATCCCTGTGACATCGGGTCGTCCAGCCTCCCCGGCAAGGCATACACGTCCCGTCCATAGGATGAGGCCAGGCGGGCGGTCATCATCCCTCCTCCCTTGATCTTGGACTCTATCAGGACGGTCGACCCTGCGATGCCGGCTATGATCCTGTTCCTTCTGAGGAAATTGATCCGGATCGCATCAGTCCCCGGAGGGTAGTCCGTTATGAGTCCGCATCCGGGTGTCGCTGCGATGCTTTCTCCCAGACCTCGATTCGCAGGAGGGTAGAGTCTGTCGATTCCGGTTGCCATCACTGCTATGGTCGGAAGTCCCTCCTCCAGGGCTGTCTTGTGCGCCAGACCATCGATTCCGAGGGCAAGTCCGCTGACAACCACGGGCTTGCGGGGGCATCTCGAGAATGAGTCCACGATTCTCCTGCACCATTCTTTTCCGTATGCAGACGGGCTTCTGGTCCCGACCACTGCAATGCCTTCTCTTTTCGTGAACACCTCCCCGGGAGGGGAGACTCCTTTGTAGTACAGTCCCAGAGGAGGATCCTGGCATTCCGTCAGCAGCTGCGGATAACAGTCCTCGCCCAGGCAGATGAAACGGCAGCCGTCCTTGCCAAGCATCTCCAGCTCCATCGCAGCGGCATCGAATGTCTGTTCTGTGATCCGGTCCAGAAACTGCATCCTGCAACCTGCCCCGAGAATCTGCGAGAGTTCATCCTTCGGTGTGCTGAACACCTCGAATGCCCCTCCTGCAGCGTCAATCAGCATCTTCCCCTTTCTCGGCTCGAAACCGAAAATCGAATTGAGGGCGCATCTCGCCACCCTTTCCTCGAAACTGAATTCCTTCTCCTCCATCTATTCTCATTTTTCAGTTCCGTGAATATAGCGGAGAAACGCGTCCCTGCATCGCTGCAGAACGCGTTTCTTTCCGTTTTTTTAAGATATTTCCGTTTTCGGGGCAATCGAAAACAAAGATTGCTTCAGATTGCCTGGCGAATCAAATTTCCCAAGTGCGAGACATAGGTCAGATTGCGTGCAGGCAAGACTACAGGACCAGCATCGCATCGCCATAAGGACCGAAGCGGTACCCTTCGTCCAGGGCAACCTGGTAGCCGTTCATCACATTGTTGAAACCTCCGAATGCGGCAACTGCCATCAGCATGGTCGATTCCGGGAGATGGAAGCCGGAAACGACTGCGTCCGGAACCGAGAATTCGTAAGGAGGGAAGATGAATTTGTTGGTCCAGCCGTCATAAGGCTTGACTTCGTGGGTGGTGGTGATGTAGGTCTCGAGTCCTCTGAGAACGGTGGTTCCGATGGCTACCACTTTGTGACCGTTCATCTTGGATTCGTTGATGATCCGGCAGGTCTCCTCGTTGATGATGAGCCTTTCCGAGTCCATCCTGTGCTTGGACAGGTCTTCCACGTCGACTCTGCGGAACTGGCCGATACCCATGTGCTCGGTAATGAAGGCTTTGTTGATGTCCTTCAGAATCATCCTGTTGAACAGCTCGCGGCTGAAATGGAGGCCGGCTGCCGGCACGGCTACGGCTCCTTCGTGTGCGGCGTAGATCGTCTGGTAGTTTTCGGTGTCTTCCGGCGTGATCTTGTCCTTGATCCATTTCGGAACAGGAATCTCTCCCAGGGAGAAGAGGTGTTCCTTGAAGTCTTCGTACGGACCGTCATAAAGGAATCTCAAAGTTCTTCCCCTGGAGGTGGTGTTGTCGATGACTTCCGCCACAAGGCTCTGGTCGTCACCGAAATAGAGTTTGTTGCCGATTCTTATTTTCCTGGCAGGATCGACGATCACATCCCACAGATGCTGTTCCCTGTTGAGCTCGCGCAGGAGGAAGACCATGATGTCTGCTCCGGTCTTTTCCTTCTTTCCGTACAGCCTGGCCGGGATGACCTTGGTGTCATTGAACACGAAGGTGTCGCCCTTCCCGAAATATTCTATGATGTCCTTGAAAATTTTGTGCTCAATCTCTCCCGTGTCCTTGTGGATGACCATCAGGCGACATTCGTCGCGCCATCTGGTCGGTTCGGTTGCAAGTCGTTCCTTTGGGAGAAGAAATTGGAATTGAGAAAGTTTCATATCGTCAGCGTGACTTGATTTCAAACGGATGGCAAATATTCCCGTTGCCGGGTATAATCTTTTAATATACGGACAAAGTCTCCGGAATGTTTCATGAATATTCCGAAATCTGAATATCACTGCTCCGTTTTCATGTTCCTGAAGACTTCGGCGATGGAAGGGTAACTGTCTTTCAGATATGCCGGAATCGAACTTCTGGAAACCCATGCGGCCTTGGAGATGTCCTCCTCCTTCTGCGGAGTCAGATCCACCGGAGCAGTGTAATGCATGTGGTACCACCAGGTGTGCTTGAGATGCCAGATTCCGTTCCTGATGTAGCAATGGTTGGTGATGCAGATGAGACGTCCCAGCTCGATGTCCCCGAGTCCGGTTTCTTCCCGGACTTCCCGTACTGCTGTCACCTCGATGTCTTCTCCAGCCTCCTGATGGCCTTTGGGGAGGTCCCACAGTCCGTTTCTTCTTATCAGAAGGCAGTCATCCCTCCGGTTGGAAACCACGCCTCCTGCGGCATTCACTTCCTTGAATTGGGCGCAGAAATCCCTGTAGGTCTTTTCCTCGTCCTCGACCGGTACATAGACCCTTGTCAGGGAGCCTGAAGCCTCGAACATCCGGACGATGGAACCGATGTCGGGACTGCTTCCCAGGTGAAGTTCGACCGCATTCGAATCCGCCAGCACATGCTCCTCGGGCGAACAGATTGCCAGACATCTGTTTTCGATGTATATCTTATGCATCCGCTACTGGAATTTTATTATATTTGTAAGTTATTTGATACTGGCAGCAAAGTTAAGAAAAAACATCACTTTGAATATGGAATCTAAAGAAATTATGCTTGCCAAGGAGTTGCTTGGCATCAAGGCAGTCCTCCTTCGCCCCGACCAGCCTTTCACATGGGCATCGGGATGGCATTCTCCGATTTACTGCGACAACAGGAGAATTCTCTCCGAGCCTGCCCTGAGGTCCAGGGTCGCAGGATGGCTCGCTGAAATCGCGATGGAGAAATACCCTGAGGCAGAGGTGGTTGCCGGCGTGGCTACCGGAGCCATAGCTCACGGTGTCCTTGCGGCGGACAAGATGCAGAAGCCTTTCGTCTACGTCCGCCCGAAGCCGAAGGACCACGGGACAGGTTCCCAGATCGAGGGAGTGCTTCCCCAGGGAGCGAAGGTGGTTGTCATCGAGGACCTCATCTCGACCGGGATGAGCAGTCTTGCCGCGGTCAAGGCTCTCAGGGATGCCGGAGCAGAGGTCCTGGGAATGGTCGCCATATTCACATATGGCTTCCCTGTCGCCGCGGAGCAGTTCGCCGCCGCAGGGGTCGCTTTGGACACGGTCTCCAACTATGATGCCCTGATCGATGTGGCGACGGCCACCGGCTATGTAAGACCTTCGGACACGGATGTCCTGAAGCAGTGGAGGAAGAACCCGTCAGAGTGGATGAGATAGGAATATGGCAACAGAAATCACCAGCAAGCACGGAATCGTCTCCAAGCAGCCTTTCGAGCTCTACATGGCTTTCGTCGACATGCGCAACTTCCTTCAGTTCCTTCCCGAGGACAGGAAGAAGGACATCGCTGCCGACTATGACACCATCTCCGCATCCGTGCAGGGGATGAATGTGGGCGTTAAGATCAATGAGAGAGTCCCATATTCGAAAATCGGACTCGTCGACAACGGGGCTCCGTTCGCTTTCAGCGGCAGCCTCCATTTCGATGCCGTCCCTTCCGATCCGGGCAAGACGGAGTTTTACATCGAATTCAGCGCCGAACTCAATTTCATGATGAAGATGCTCCTTGGCAACAAGCTCAAGGATGCTCTTGACAAGGTCGTGGACGGTCTGGCCGCGATGTCCGAAGGCAGGATGCCGGAGGGTGTCGATGAGCAGACGCTGAAGAAGATGCAGGAAGAGATGATGAAAAGGCAGGGTTGACAGGATGGTCGGCAAGGCGGAAAGACAGTTGGAGGACATCCTGCTCAGGGCGGTCGGTCCGGATAGGGCCGAGGCAGCCCTGGCGGCTTTCGGCTCATCCCCGTCGGTGTCGGTGAGGGTGAATCCTTCCAAGATCGGTGATCCGGCAGCCTTCGTTGCGGACAACTTCGGAGGAGATTCCGAACCGGTCCTGTGGAGTCCGTTCGGCTACACCTTGTCCTCGCGTCCCTCCTTTACCCTTGACCCGCTTCTGCACTGTGGCTGTTACTATGTGCAGGATTCTTCCGCGATGGCTGTCGGCCATGTTTTCCGCAAGGCCCTGGAACTTTCCGGCACCCGGGAGCGTCCTGTCAGGGTACTTGACCTTTGCGCCGCGCCCGGAGGAAAGACCACTGACCTGGCCTCGTCGCTGAGACTTGAATATGGCGACAGCTTCGTCCTGGTGGCGAATGAAGTGATGAAAGGCCGTGCTTCGGTCCTTGCCGACAATGTTGCTGTCTGGGGAGATCCGAATGTCGTAGTGACAAGTTGCGACCCGAAGGCTTTTTCTTCCCTGGAAGGATTCTTCGACATCATCGTGGCCGATGTGCCCTGCTCGGGGGAAGGAATGTTCCGGAAGGACGAGGAGGCGGTCTCTGACTGGTCCGAAGCCCTGGTCGAACTCTGCTCTTCCCGTCAGAAACGGATTGTCGCGGATGTCTGGCCGGCTCTGCGCGATGGCGGTGTGATGGTCTATTCCACCTGCACATTCGAGAAGGCCGAGAATGACTCCATCGTGCTCTGGGCTGCATCTGAGCTTGGTGGAGAGGTGCTGGACAACGGCCTTTCCGGGATGGAAGGGGTCATAGGGACACTTGCGGGAAGCCTCCTGGTCCCTGGCTTCGTCAAGGGCGAAGGCCAATACGTGGCGGCCCTCAGGAAGATTGGCGGTGCGGAGGGCTTCATATTCAAGGATGGGGAAAAGGGACAGTCTGCCGCAGGCGCCGCAGAGCGGATGAAAGGGAATATGCTGATACGCATCCCCGATGCCATCACGCGTGAGACGGCTGCGCTGGATTCCCTTCACCCGCTCATGTGCGGAACCGCCCGCGGGACCGTCAAAGGCAAGGATCTGATCCCGTGCGCCGACCTTGCCCTGAGCATCGGCTTCCGCGAAGACGCTTTCCCCCGGGTCGGACTTGACCGACGGACCGCGCTGAGTTTCCTGCACCGGGACACTCTCAGCCTGCCGGACGCCCCGCTCGGTTATCTGACAGTCTGCTACGGGGACCATCCTCTCGGGTTCGTGAAGAACATCGGCAACCGCTGCAACAATCTTCATCCGCAGGAGCGGCGTATCCGGATGAACATAACAGATTTGAAATAAGAAAAGATTTATGAATATCAGACCAATACGGCTTACAGCAGCATTCCTTCTCCTTATGGTGTGCCTTCCGACGGCCCTCTTCGCCCAAAGCGCCACCCGCGAGAACTATCTTGAGCGTTACAACTCCCTTGTCTCGAAGGTGGGGGCGGACGGACTTGGCGTGGAGTCTCTCCTCAATCACTGGGAAGCCGATTATCCGGACGACATAGACATGCTCCTGGCCAGATTCTCCTTTTACTATGCCAAGAGCCAGTCGACCTCCGTCGAGATCATCGACAAGGATAAATATCTGGGAGCGGGCCCGGCCCTGACCCTGAAAGACTCGCTCGGAAACAATGTCAACTATTTCACCGTCACGAGTTTCGACGATGAAGTTTTCGGCATGGCGATGAAAGCTGTGGACAGGGCGAGCGAACTCGCTCCCGAGAGGCTCGACATCAGGTTCTGCAAGATATCGGCTCTGATCGCCTATGAGAAGGAAAGCCCGGACATGGCCCTCTCGGCCATCAGAAGCCTTGTCGACTACAATTTCAGGTCGAAACCGTCATGGGAATATCCCGGACTGGAAATGGATGCCGATCTTTTCGACTCTTCGATCCAGGAGTACTGCTACACATTTTTCAACATGGCAACTCCGGAGGGCTACGAAGCCTTTCGTGAGCTTTCCGAGCAGATGCTCTCCTACCGTCCGGAGAGCCATTGCTTCCTGACCAATCTGGGGTCCTACATGTTTGTCGTCAAGCATGACAGCAAGGCTGCCCTGAAATGCTACAACAAGGTGCTCAAGAAGCATCCGGATGACTATCCGACCATCAGGAACTGCGTGATACTCGCCCGCACATCCAAGGATGTCAAGCTTGAGAAGAAGTATCTGAGGATGCTGCTCGAGGTGACGGACGACCCGACAGAGCAAGCCTCTGCAAAGGTAAGGCTTGAGAACCTCTGAGACGGCCCCGGACTTTTTCGTGATTATTATTCCAATTCATATTCAAATGAAAAAAACACTTACAATCATGGTATCTGCACTGGTAATCTCAGCCTGCGGTCCAAAGCAGATCAGCGTAAGTACACCTGCACTTGATCTTGCGAATCTTGACACTACTGTCTCCCCGGCAGTCGATTTCTACAAATACGCAACCGGAGGATGGCAGAAGAACAATCCTCTCAAGCCTGAATATGCCAGGTTCGGCTCCTTCGACAATCTGCGCGACAAGAGCCAGGAACAGCTCAATGAACTTTTCAAGGGAATGACCGGGCTGAAGACGGCTCCGGGTTCAACCGAGGAGAAGATCGTGACCCTTTACACCCAGGGTCTGGATTCGGTCACCTTGAACAACAACGGCGGAGCGCCGCTGAAGAAGTATCTCGACCTTCTGTACGGCATCAACGACAAGGCCGGGGTCATCCAGGCGATAGCGCAGATGCATGACGGTGGAGAGTCTCCTTTCTTCATGACTTATGTCGAGTCCGACCTGACCGACAGTGACAGCCAGATCCTTTATCTGGAGCAGTCCGGTCTCGGAATCGGTGAGAGAGACTATTACACCGATCCTGCGAATGCTGCAATCAGGGAGGGATACAAGGCCTTCCTGGCCAAGATCTTCGCCCTTTCCGGCATAGAGAATCCGGAGCAGGCTGCGGCCAATGCCCTTGCGACAGAGGATGTCCTGGCTGCTGCTTCATGGACCAATGTGCAGAGGAGGGATGTTGCCGCGGGGTACAATCCGATGTCCTCAGCTGAGCTTGCACAGAAATATCCCGGCTTCGACTTCCCGGCATATTTCAAGGAAAGGAACATTGCAGAGCAGGACAAGCTCGTGGTCGGAGAGCCTTCATATTTCGAAGCCGTCTCCTCTTATCTTCTTTCCACTGACATCGCTGTCCTGAAGGACTATCTTGCAGGACAGCTCATCCAGGGTGCCTGCGGTGCCCTCAGCGACGATTACTACAAGGCTTCCTTCGATTTCTTCAGTACCCAGATGTCCGGAATCAAGGAGCAGAAGCCACGCTGGAAGAGAGCGATGTCTGTCCCGAACAGTGTCCTGGGAGAGGCTGTAGGCAAGATGTATGTCGAGAAGTATTTCCCTGAAGAGTCCAAGGAGAAGATGCTTTCACTCGTGGCCAACCTGAAGACTGCCCTCGGCGAGCACATCGATTCTCTTGACTGGATGAGCGACGCCACCAAGGCCAAGGCTCACGAAAAGCTTGACAATTTCACTGTCAAGATCGGCTACCCTGACAAGTGGAAGGATTACACTTCGATGGCCATCACCAAGACCAACAGCTACTACGACAACATTCTTGCCGCCAGCAGGTGGTTCATCGAGGACAACAAGGCCAAGCTCGGCAAGAAGACAGACCGTACCGAATGGGGGATGACTCCTCAGACGGTAAATGCCTACTACAATCCTACAACCAACGAAATCTGTTTCCCTGCTGCCATCCTTCAGCCTCCGTTCTTCAATCCTGATGCCGACGAGCCTGTGAACTATGGCGGAATCGGCGTTGTGATCGGCCACGAGATGTCCCATGGCTTCGATGACCAGGGTCGTCAGTTCGACAAGGACGGGAATATGTCCAACTGGTGGACGGAAGAGGATGCCGCCAAGTTCAATGAGAAGGCTGCCGTCCTGGTCAGACAGTTCGACGCCATCGAGATTCTTCCGGGCCTTCATGCCAACGGCTCCCTGTCCCTGGGCGAGAACATAGGTGACCATGGTGGAATCAGCATCGCCTTTACTGCAATGCAGAACGCCCTCAAGGGCAAGACTCCGGAACTTATCGACGGTTTTACTCCAGAGCAGAGATTCTACCTGTCCTATGCGACCATCTGGGCTCAGAACATCACTGATGAGGAAAAGGCAAGACTCACCAGGGTGGATGTGCATTCCCTCGCTGAGAACAGGGTCAATGCCTCAGTCCGCAACTTCCAGTCATTCTTCGATGCTTTCGGCATCAAGGAAGGCGACCCGATGTGGCTTCCTGAGAGCGAGAGGGTACACATCTGGTAAGAATCAGCCGATTAATCAATAGATTTGGATGCATCCGGTTTCATAGCAGGACGAATGCGCTTCGGAGGGAGCATCGCGGTGGTTTCCATCGCGGTCTCCTTCTTTGTGATGATAATAGCCGTCTCGGTCTCCTCCGGTTTCAGGCAGGAGATCCGGGACGGCATTTCTTCTTGTACCGGAGACATCCAGCTGATGCCGGTGGACATGAACTGGATCAGTGAAGACTCTCCCGTCAGCGCTGTTCCTGGCTATCTGGGAGCCATAGACTCTCTTCCCGGAGTCAGTTCGGTTTCCCCTGCGGTTTATCGTGCCGGTATCATCAAAAAGGATGGTGAAATCCATGGGGCAGTCTTCAAAGGTGTGGAGAATGCACCTTCGGTTGCGGCAGGAGCCGATTCCGTGAAACTCGGCGTGTCGATCCCTTCCCGTCTGGCAACCCTTCTGGGTCTTTCCCCAGGCGACAGGATACTGACTTATTTCATCGGAGAGGCCGTGAAGGTCAGGAATTTCAATGTGGTGAGCGTCTATGAAGGCATCATGGACAATTCGGACGAGCTGGTGGTCATAGCTGACATAAAAGACCTCCAGAGGCTGAACGGCTGGGATGAAAACGAGGTCTCCATGCTTGAGGTCAGCCTTGCTCCGCATGCCCGCGATGCCGCTTCCATGAGCAGGATCACCGCTGAGATCGGTGAGATTGTCCTTGAACGTCAGGGGGATGATGAAGACACACTTATCCCGACTTCCGTGATGGACAGGTATCCGCAGATTTTCGACTGGCTCTCCCTGCTCGATTTCAATGTGTTCGTGATTCTGATCCTGATGACTGTCGTGGCCGGTTTCAACATGGTCTCCGGCCTGCTGATAATGCTTTTCCGCAATATCCCGACAATCGGAACCCTCAAGTCGCTGGGGATGACGGACCGGATGATAGCCAAAGTCTTCCTGCGGGTTTCATCCAAGGTTGTCCTGAAAGGTCTGCTGGCAGGAAATGCCCTTGCCCTTGCCTTCTGTCTGATTCAGGGCCGGACGCATCTGATCAGACTCAATCCGGAGAATTACTTCGTTTCCTTCGTCCCGGTACACGTCAATGTCCCGGCTGTGATTGCCGCCGACATTGCCGCCTTCGCCGTGATTCTTCTCATTCTCCTGATTCCTTGCCTGTTCATCTCCCGGATAGACCCTTCGAAGACTGTCCGTGCCCAGTAGGCTGCTCCGTCGGTGTCTCCTTCTTTTCTTCCTCCTTCACTACGATCCCGGGTTCCAGGCTGAGGCTGTCTCTCTGCAGGCTGTCTGCGGCCATCAGTATCATCTCGGCGAAGTCTTCGTCAGGAGGAAAGTCTCCGGATTCCGTCTCAAGGGTGTCGACAGTCATCCTGAATCTAGGCGGGAGGCCTCTGAATATGTCGTACTGGTTGAGGACCGCCTTGACGAAGGCCATGGTCTCCTTGCCTTTGAAAGGGCCGTACAGCACGTCCTGCCCGGCGAGCGAATCCGCCTCCTGGCTCATCAGAGGAATGACGGAACACAGATTGCTCCATGTCGAAGGGTCCACTCCCTGCGCCCTGGCCAGTCTGATGCAGTCGGCAATCCTCCCCGGCCCGGCATTGTAGGCGGCCAGGGTTATCTTTGTCATCTCGTCCCGGTCTGCTGCCACATCGGAATACAGTCTCTGAAGCCTGGCCAGAAGGGCTGTCCCTGCCTTGATGTTCTCTTCCGGGTCAAGAAGGTCGGTCACTCCGTAGATTCTCGCAGTTGCCGGCATGACCTGCATCAGCCCGCTGGCGCCTCTGGGTGAACGGGTGTCGATCCTGAATTTGGATTCTGTCCAGACGAGAGCGGCGAGCATCTTCCAGTCCCAGCCAAGCTTCTCGGCGGCTTTCCGGAGGAGTCCGTCGTACGGACTGATGATTTCGCGGTTCCTTTCCGAGTGTTTCCTGTAGGGATTGAAGCCGTTGAAGAAACGTTCCTGAGCGGATGAGTGTAGGGACGATCCGTTGAGGTCGATGAGCCAGTGGGCATATTCGGAATTCAGGTTCGGGCTGTCCCTCATCACCCAGACCACATTGGTGTCCCCAAGGCTCCATATGCGGAGTCCTGCCGTGTCGGCATATTCCTTTCTGGGGATCACGAGTATGTCGAGGCTGTCCTTCAGGAGCGAGTCCGCGTAGGGAAGACCTTCTTCGCCTATGAATATGCAGGCGGAGTCACCGATGCTCCCGATGAAGGTCTTCAGCATTTCGTAGTGGTAGCCTGCCAGGTAGCCCCTGGAGAGTTTGCCGTAGTCTCCCAGACGTATTGCACACCTCACCTGCTCCGAACCGAAAGGATTCTCCTTGCGCTTGTGAGCCCTTCTGTCAGTGAATGGAATGATCAGCAGGACAAGGAATATCGGAATCAGATACTTGAGAAATTTCTTGGTTACCCTTTTTACACCCATGTCCGCTTGACATTATCTGCCGAGTCCTCCGACTCCCCGGTCCATTGTAGGCGGAGCCTTGATTCCTCCGGTGGCGCCACCCATGCCCGAACCGGCCTGGACTGCCTTGTTTGAAGAAGGTTGCTTGTAGAACGGCCAGTAGATGCCGAATTTGATGCATCTCTGCGTCCTGATGTAGTTGTTGGCGCTGAAGTAGTCTGCCTTGTCCATCGGCCAGCCCATTCCGGCATTCTCAAGCTTTACGAATATGCAGGCTCTCTTCCACTGCATATTCACGAAGGCATCTATGAACGGGCCGTTGCTGTACTTGACCTCGTTCTGATTGATGAATGCCCCGATGGCAGGATTCCAGCCCTGGGAATAATACTCCGTGTTCCACCATGCATCGGCTCCGATCTGCATCTTGAGGATGCCCTTGGCTATGTTCAGCTGCATGTACCATCTCGCATTTGCGGCAAGCAGCGGAAGCGGCACGACTTCCTGGTTGGAGGAAAGCTGGAACAGCAGCCTGTTGTCAAGATGGAAAAGACCCAGCGTGAAGTTCTTTGTGAGAGTCGCGCTGAATATGCTCATCGGAACGGAGTTCTGCCTTATCGTTGCCGACGGATCGAAGTAGATGTTGTTCGACAGCAGGGCGTAGCCGGCTTCCAGACCGAGATTCCAGCGCGGCACGGCTATGTTTCCGCTGATCTTCGTGGTGGAAATCTTGCTGAAAGAGTTCTCCCACCTGTAGTGGTTGGAATAGAAGTTCTGGTAGTAGAAATCCGGTTCCCTGAGGGAGGTCTCGAAATGCGCTCCCAGAGACAGCGGGCTCTTCTTGGCCCTTCTGAACGGATAGAGATTCAGCCTGAGGTTCGCTCTGACCGACATGTCGTTGATCTGGGTGCCTGCAAAGAAATAGTCTCCCGCCGCATCCCAGCTGATGTAGTCCCTGAGCTGTCCTTCGGCTCCGGCGTAGATGAAGGCCGAGTTCCAGACCTCGTTCCGGTAGCCTTGGGTGAAGGTCGGGTCGAAAACGCTGTGGGACATGATCCGGCTTCCTATTCCTCCATTTATCTTGGAGATGATGGCATTGTCCGACCAAGGCTGAAGCCTGAGGAAGACCCTGTTCTCCAGCTTCATCACCCTCATGGAGTCGTGCGAAGTCGTCGGATTGTAGAAGAAATCCTTGTAGAAGGCCCTTCCGGCCTTGTCGTTCAGGGATATGTTGTCGTCATACACTCTCCTGAATATGGACAGCTCCGAACTGTGTCCGATGAAGGCTGAGGTCATCTTCTGGTCATCCAGGGTGTCGGCCATCTCTCTTGCTGAAGCCCTTTCGGCGAGCGTCTCCTCCATCTCCTGGATGAGGGTCGAGTCTCCCAGGGCGAGGATGCTGTCCCTGTAGTGCCCGTCGGCCTTGATCTCTTTCCTGAACTTCAGGTTCTTGATGAATGTGAACGGAATCCTGTACTGCTGGTCGAGGAAGAAACTGTTCTTCTTGACCAGGGTTCCTGCATTGGAAAGGTTGATGGGATATTCCCTTCCGTCTATGGTGGTGTCCCTGACTGCGGAGATATCGTTCGTACCGCCGTTTTCACCCCTGTTCACCATGTTGTACAGGTAGCCGGCATGCATCATGTACCTTTTTCCGAGATAGTTCGTCGTGACGGAGAAATTCTTGTTCACGGTTGTCTCGTTCTCCATGATGCCTCCTCCTCCGAACCTGTCATATTCAAGGGTTACATTCAGCTCCGGCAGGATGTTCTGGGTGGTCAGGATGTGCAGGTTGTCGGATTCCTTCTGCAGCGGGGCGAAAAGGGTTCCGGAATATGCCAGCTCGGTGTACGGTGTCTTCGTGTTGTACATCGGCGCCGTCTTTGGCGAGAAGGCCCAGGCCTCGTACGGGTCGTAGAAAGCGACTCCGTTCTCGCTGTCGCGCCTGAAAAAGTTGTAGTACTGGGCAGGGGAGCCGGCGACACCGAGCCAGGTCGCATTCACGTCATTGCGGAAGATCGGGTAGTCGTGGAACCTGTAGTTGAATCCGGTGTCCGGTTCGTGGGCGTCGATCTTGTGGAATTCCCTTTCGTGAGTCCACTGGACGATCCTCTTGTAGTGCATCGAATCCGGTATGGCGAAGGTCTCGAGGATTCTCGGAGTGTTCTCGGTGATGCTGTCCCTGATGGCCTTGAGGCTGTCTTTGACGTTCAGGACACTGTCCATCACATGCTTCTTTGCAATCGATTTCTGCTCAGAGTGGTATTTTTTCTTCCCGGCCTTGTCCAGGCTGTTGTACCAGAGGTCGAATTCTGCCTTCTTCCGCGCGATTGAATCGAGCCTGTAGAGGGAATCGAGCCGTGGCCAGTCGAGGGAATCTCCTGCATTGCGGAGGGAATCCCTGACGAACATGTGGGTGGCGGAGTCCAGGAGCGCGACATAGTAGCGGTAACGGAAAGGATCGGTCTCCCTGAGCGAGTCCGGAGGGAATATGGTGTCCCGGGCAGTGAGCCTCTTCACTGTGTCCAGGGGCAGGACGGTCATCATTGACGTGTCCTCGGTGAGGCTCGTGCTGCGTATGAACTGATTGACGTATTTTATGGTGTCAGGATGTCCCGGGGCGGCTGTGCGAAGGCTTCCCCATCTCATGAAAGGGGGCATGCCGACCGCCTGGACTGCAAAGAAGCAGACCACCGCGAGAGGAATCCAGAGTTTGTTCAACTTATTCCGCATAGAATATATTCATACTCAAAACTTACAAATTTAGGAATTTTCCCGATAATAGCACAATCCGCACTTTTTTGTAGCAAATCTCGCATTTCTTTTCTACATTTATACCGTAGAATCATTAATTTAAAACGAATCAATGATGATATATGACAATGACTCTTATCTGATGCCCTTCAAGAAGGCTATCGATGCGCGGCATGCAAGGATAGCCGATGCCGTCGGGAAGATAGCCGGGAATTCTGAGGGATCGCTTTCTGATAACATCAACAATCATCTGTATTACGGCCTTCACCGTCAGGCTGACGGTTCGTGGGTTTTCCGCGAATGGGCTCCCAATGCGGTGAGGATCTACCTTATAGGAGATTTCAACAACTGGAAGCGCACCGGAGGCTATTGCCTGAATCCTCTTGGCAACGGTGACTGGGAGATCGTGATCCCCGATTTCTTCATCCACCACGGAGATCTTTACAAACTGTATGTCGAGTGGCCCGGAGGAGGTGGAGAGAGGCTGCCGGCCTATGTGACCAGGGCTGTCCAGGATGAGGAGACGAAGGCTTTCTGCGCCCAGGTCTGGGACCCTGCAACGGCATATTCATGGAAGAATCCACGTCCCGCCAGGATTGCAGATCCCCTGATCTACGAATGCCATATCGGGATGTCTTCGGAGGAGGAGAAGGTGGCCACTTTCACCGAGTTCCGCCAGAACGTGCTTCCGCGGATAGCTGCCCTGGGCTACGATGTCATCCAGATCATGGCCTTGCAGGAACACCCTTACTATGGATCTTTCGGGTATCAGGTTTCCAATTTCTTTGCGCTCAGTTCGCGATTCGGAACTCCCGAAGAGTTCAAGGAACTGGTGGATGAGGCTCACGGTCTGGGGATAGCTGTGATCATGGACATCGTCCACTCCCATTCCGTGGACAATGTGGCGGAGGGGCTCGGAATGTTCGACGGACGCGAGGACCTGTACTTCCACAAGGGTCCGCAGGGGCATCATCCTGCCTGGGGCTCCAGGTGTTTTGACTACGGCAAGCAGGCCACGGTCTGCTTCCTTCTGTCAAACTGCAAGTTCTGGATGGAGGAATACATGCTGGACGGTTTCCGCTTCGACGGAGTGACTTCCATGCTGTACTGGGATCATGGTCTGGGCAAGGATTTCGGCAGATACGACCTCTATTTCGACTCGGGAGTCGACGAGAGCGCCGTCACCTACCTTGCGCTTGCCAACATGCTGGTTCACGAGATTCATCCCGATGCGCTCACGATAGCAGAGGATGTCAGCGGAATGGCCGGACTTGCGGCGCCATATGAGGAAGGTGGAGTCGGTTTCGACTTCAGGATGGCGATGGGCATCGCTGACCATTGGATAAAGTGGATCAAGGAGCGTCCGGATGAGACCTGGAGCCCTGGGGAGATCTGGTACGAACTGACCAACAAGCGGGCCGACGAGAGGACTGTCAGCTATGCCGAGTGCCATGACCAGGCTCTGGTCGGCGACCAGACGATCCTTTTCCGTCTGCTTGGGGCGAAGATGTACACGGCGATGTCGAAGGCTTCGGAAGATCTGGTCGTGGACCGTGGCATAGCTCTCCACAAGATGATCCGTCTGATTACCCTGGCGACCTGCGGAGGGGGATACCTCAATTTCATGGGCAATGAATTCGGTCATCCGGAATGGATCGACTTCCCGCGTTCGGGAAACGGATGGTCTTACAAATATGCCAGAAGGCAGTGGTCCCTGGTGGACAATCCGGACTTGCGCTACCATGATCTCGGCGCTTTCGATGCGGCGATGATCGGATTCGTGCGTGACAATGGCCTGCTCGGTTTCCCGCCGGAGCATGTCTTGTCGGACGAAAAGAACAAAATCTTGGTTTTCAAAAGAAAGAACTGTATATTTGCATTCAATTTCAACCCTTCCGGTTCTTTTGTGGACTACAAGGTCCCAGCGCCGGCCGGGAAATATTCAGTGGCTTTGGACACGGATTCGCCGGGATTCGGCGGCTTCGGGAGAGTGGACCACAGCGTTCACCACTTCACCGTTTCTGAAGAACCGACTGATGGACAGAAAAGGTTCGACGATGTGTTGTCTCTGTATTTGCCAAGCAGAACAGCTATCGTCTTAATTTTGGTTGATTAACATATAAACAATTTTATGTCGTTCCTACAATATAACAAGGCAGAATTGGTGAATCTCTCATATTCCTTGAAAAGGGAGATCATCAGCGCCAACAAGACCGGAGCCTACTGCAACACGTCCATCGTGGCGTGCAACACCAGGCGGTATCACGGTCTTCTGGCCGTAACTCTCGACCGGTTCGGAGGTGACAGGTATCTTCTTCTGTCTTCTCTTGATGAGAGCCTCATCATGCAGGGGAAGCAGTTCAACCTGGGCATCCATTGCTATGGAGACGTCTACGAACCGAGGGGACACAAGTATGTCGTGGACTTTCAGGCCGATCCGGTGACCATGATCACCTACAATGTCGGTGAGATCGTGTTCACGAAGAGTCTTATCCTCGCTCCCGACGAAGACCAGATCCTGGTGAAGTACGAGCTTGTCAAGGCTCCTTCACCTGTGACTCTTGTCGTGAAGCCTTTCCTCGCTTTCAGAAACACTCATGCCCTTACCCACCGCAATCCTGTAGCGGATCCTTCCGCCACACCGGTCAAGGGCGGCGCTTCCTTCCGCCTGTACGCTTCCTTCCCGGATCTCTTCATCCAGGCAAGCACTTCGTCGGTCAGATATGAGCATCATCCTGACTGGTACATGGGCGTGACATATTCGGATGAGTACCGTCGCGGCTTTGACTGCAAGGAGGATCTGATGGTTCCGGGAGACTTCGTGCTGAAGATGAAGCAGGGAGACTCCGTTGTTTTCTCCGCTTCGACGAAGGAGCAGAGCCCTGCATCCATCAGGCGGAAATTCAATGCCTATGCTGCCGCAGCGCCTCACATCACAGGTCTTGAGGACCAGCTTAAGCACTGCGCGGACAGCCTTATCTCCAACCACAACGGCCGCAAGATGATCTGCGCGGGACTGTCATGGCTGAAGACCGGACTCCTCCGCGAGACCCTCTTCTCGATTGCCGGTCTGACACTTTATGCCGGAAGGCCTGAGGATTTCGAGGAGATTCTGGACAACCTCATCGCCAATGAGGAGGACAGGCTGTTCACGAAGACGACCCAGGTAGAGGCTCCTCTCCTGATGACTGTAGCCCTTCAGGACTACATCTCGTCCGGCGCCGATCCGAAGAAAGTCTGGAACAAATATTCAGCCACGCTGAAAAAGATTCTCGAGAGCTATCTCCCGGGAGGCAGGGAGGAAATCTCCATGCAGCCTGACGGACTTCTCTGGGCACAGAAGTACAGGACCGCTCTCACATGGATGAATGCCTATGTGAACGGTGTTCCTGTGACTGAGAGGGCCGGCTACCAGGTCGAGACGAACGGATTGTGGTACAATGCCATCTGTTTTGCTCTCTCGATGGAGAAGAAGGACAAGGACTTTATCTCCAGATGGTCCGTGATAAGGGATCTGGTGGAGAAGAACTTCGAGAACAAGTTCTGGTGCGAGGAGATAGGCTGCCTTGCCGATTATGTCGGTGTCGACGGCATGAACAGGCAGGTGCGCCCGAACCAGATCCTCGCTCTCGGCCTTGAATATTCACCTGTGGATCCGATGAAGGTCCAGAGAGTCCTCCAGGTTTTCGACAGGGAACTTATGACCAGAAGGGGTATCAGGACCCTGTCCCCACGTGATGAAAACTACAAGGGTGTGTATGACGGAACCCAGATCGAAAGGGATCTCGCCTACCACCAGGGAAGCGCGATGGCCTTCCTCCTTCTCCCGTATGTCAATGTCTGCTACAAGGTTTACGGCGCTGCCTTCAACAACAAGGCGGAGTGGCTGGTCAAAGGCTTCTTCGACGATCTGGGCATGCATGGCGTGGGAGCATTTTCCGAATTATACGACGGAGACCCGCCTCACGAGCCTCATGGCGCGATATCATCTGCGCTCAGCACTGCGGCTCTCCTGGAAATCAATAACTTGATAAAGAAGAACAAATGAGGGTACTGATGTTCGGGTGGGAGTTCCCGCCTCATATCGCAGGTGGTCTGGGTACTGCCTGTGAAGGAATAGTCAAAGGCCTCGCCTACAACGGAGTCGAGACTCTGTTCGTGATGCCTTCCGCCTCCGGTGACGAGGATCAGAGCGCCACGACAATCATCAACGCCAGCGATGTTGCCGTGGACACGGCTTCTTCGACTGTAGATGAGTTTCTGGATAAGGTGAAGTTTGTCCACATTGGTACGAACATGATACCGTATGTCGGCCCTGAGGAATTCTCTTCCATCGTGGAAGAGGAGCGCAGGAGGCAGACCGAGGACTTCAGGATCCAGTACGGAATGAAGTACAAGTTCTCCGGCAAGTATGGCACCAACCTCATGGAGGAGGTTGCCCGTTACGCAATGGTCGGCGGAACGATAGCCATGCAGCACAAGGACGAATTCGATGTCATTCACGCCCACGACTGGCTTACCTACCTTGCCGGAATCGCCGCCAAGGAGCTGACCGGCAAGCCATTGGTGGTCCATGTCCATGCCACATCCTACGACAGGGGGGACGAGAAGCACATCGACACCCGTATCCTGGACATCGAGACCAGGGGGATGCTTGCCGCAGACCGTGTCGTGACCGTCAGCAACCTGACCAGAAGCATCGTGATCAACAAGTACCACATCGATCCTTCGAAGGTGGTTACCGTCCACAATGCAGTGGATTTCAGCGGCCGGGAGAATCTTTCCGTCGAGAGGGGAGTGAAGGACAAGGTGGTGACCTTCCTGGGCAGAATCACCTTCCAGAAGGGCCCTGAATATTTCATCGAGGCAGCCGCGAAGGTGCTCAAGAGGACTGACAATGTCCGCTTCGTGATGGCCGGCAGCGGTGACATGATGAACAGGTGCATCAAGTACGTGGCCCGCTTGGGCATTTCGGACAGGTTCCATTTCACCGGTTTCCTCCGTGGAAAGGATGTCCAGAAGATGTTCGCCCTTTCCGATGTCTACATCATGCCGTCCGTTTCCGAGCCTTTCGGAATCTCGCCTCTCGAGGCGATGAGGACGAATGTGCCTTCGATCATCTCGCACCAGTCCGGCGCGGCCGAAATCCTCAAGTATGCCTTCAAGGTTGACTTCTGGGATGTCGATGCGATGGCTGACTGCATATTCGGACTTCTGAAATATCCTGCATTGTCGTCTTTCGCCGCCAAGCAGGGCTACGACGAGGTCAACCGTCTCAAGTGGAATGTCGCCACTGCCAAACTCAAGACAATTTACGAATCCCTTATCCAAAAATAATTGAATATGAAAAAGAGCATTTGTCTGTACTTCCAGGTACATCAGCCTACCAGGCTCAGACTCTACAGGTTCTTCGATATAGGAAAGGATAGCCATTACTATGATGACTATGCCAACAGGAACATTCTCAAGAGAATCGTTTCCAGGTGCTATCTCCCGATGAATGAACTTCTGCTTCAGGCAATCAAGGATAGCAAGGGCGCTTTCAAGGTCGCTTTCTCGATCAGCGGTTCGGCAATCGAGCAGTTCGACAGGTATGCTCCGGAGGTGATCGACAGCTTCAAGGCTCTGGCCGACACAGGCTGTGTAGAGTTCCTTTCGGAGACCTATTACCACTCTCTCTCATCGCTTGCTGTCAACTTCCAGGAGTTCGAGCATCAGGTGAGCAAGCACAAGATGGCCATAGAAAGCCATTTCGGGGTCACTCCGGTAACCTTCAGGAACACGGAGCTGATCTACTCCGACAAAATCGGCGAGGAGGTCTACAAGCTTGGCTTCAAGACGATGCTTACTGAAGGAGCCCGTCACATCGTAGGCTGGAAGAGTTCCAATTTCATCTACAACAACTCCCTTCAGCCGAAGCAGAAGCTGCTCCTCCGCAACTATTCCCTCAGTGATGACATAGCATTCCGCTTCTCCGACAAGGGCTGGGGCGGCTGGCCACTCACTGCAGAGAAGTTTACCGAGTGGCTCAAGGCTTCCGAAGGCGACATCATCAATCTGTTCATGGATTATGAGACTTTCGGAGAGCACCAGGATGCTTCCTGCGGCATATTCGATTTCATGAAGGCTCTCCCTGCCGCTGTGCTGGGAACAGGCACCATGGAATTCGTCACTCCGGCGAGGGCTGCAAGAAAGCACAAGTCGACCGGCTCCCTGTCTGTTCCGGAGGCTATCTCATGGGCAGACGAGGAAAGGGATGTTTCCGCCTGGCTGGGAAATGAACTTCAGCAGGAGGCTTTCAACAAGCTCTACGGCCTTACCGAGAAACTCGGTATCGTCAACGATCCTCAGCTTTGGAATGACTTCGGCCATCTCCAGGAGAGCGATCATCTCTACTACATGTGTACGAAATTCTTCTCGGACGGGGAAATCCACAAGAGATTCAACCCTTATGACACCCCGTACGAGGCATTCATCAACTATATGAACGTACTCAGCGATTTCATCATCAGAGTGGATGATGCTGTTGCCGAGTGCACGGTGAAAGCCGCCGATGTGGCGGCCAGATAAAATCGGAATACAATGACTGAAGAACTTTTGAAACCGGATTATCTCTTTGAAGCAAGCTGGGAGGTCTGCAACAAAGTCGGAGAAATATGTGGCTCCCTGGCAGCGAAATCCCTCCGGATGAAGGAGGCTCTGGGCAGACATCACATCCTTATCGGACCGGATGTCTGGATGGATACCTCCGCCAATCCCGATTTCACCGAAGACCAGCATCTGTATGCCAAGTGGAGGCTCCAGGCCGCTTCCGAAGGCATAAGGGTCCGTGTCGGAAGATGGAATGTACCCGGGAGTCCGATCACTTTCCTGGTTGACTACAAACAGTTCCTCACAAAGCAGAATGACATCCTGACGGAGTACTGGCTGCGTTTCGGAGTGGATTCTATCTCCGGCAACTGGGACTACAAGGAGAATGTGCTCTTCGGCTATGCCGCAGGGCATGTCATAGAGAGTTTCTACAGGTTCAACCTGTGCTCTTCCGACAAGGTCGTCGCCCAGTTCCACCAGTGGAATTCGGGCGCCGGTCTGCTGTATGTCAAGTCTGCGGAACTGCCTGTCGCAACCGTATTCACAGCTCACACGACCATCATCGGTACCTGCCTTGCCGGCAATTACCTTCCTCAGTATGATGCGATGAGCCTTACCGATGCCGATGCCAAAGCCCGTCAGTTCAACCTGACTGCCCAGCATTCTCTTGAGAAGGCTGCCGCCAGGAATGCCGACGTGTTTGTCGCCGTGTCCGACAGTGTCGCTCAGGAATGCGAGCATTTCCTGCAGCGTCATGTGGACTTCCTGACTGTCCAGGGCGGGAACTCGGAAGAGTTCAAGGCATATTCAAGGGCACTCTCCCTGCTTGCGAAGGCACGGGAGGAACATCCTGACAAATTCAACGAAATCCCTATTACATACAAGAAAATGAACATTAACAATCCTTCCTGGAAGAGCGTGATGGTTACCCGCCATCTTCCTGAAGCTCTTTCAGGTCTCGAGACACTGTCTAAGAATCTGTGGTGGTGCTGGAACGAGTCCGCCAAGTCACTTTTCGAATCGATCGACCCTGAAGTCTGGCAGAAGACGAACCATAATCCCATTGCTTTGCTTGACGTTGTTTCGCTCAAGAAATTCAAGTCTTTGGCCAAGGACGAGGTTTTCCTCGGCAATCTCAAGTCGGTCCTGAATGAATTCAATGAATATATGGCTCTCAAAGCGGAGCGCAAGGATCCCCTCGTGGCATATTTCTGCATGGAATACGGCCTTGACACTTCGCTCAAGATCTATTCCGGAGGTCTCGGCCTTCTGGCGGGAGACTATCTGAAGGAGACTTCGGACATGAACGTCAACCTTGTCGCTGTCGGCCTTCTCTACAGATACGGCTACTTCACCCAGACCATCACCGGCCAGGGCGAGCAGGTCGCCCGCTACGATGCCCAGGACTTCACCAGGATTCCGGCGGAGCCTGTCCTCGACGCGCAGGGCAACTGGGTTACGACCAGCGTAGCCTTCCCTGGCAGGAACATCGTTGCAAGAATATGGAAGGTCGCAGTCGGCCGCACTGACCTCTACCTTCTCGACACAGACTATGAGGCCAATATCGAAGAGGACCGTCAGGTGACCTACCACCTCTACGGCGGCGACTGGGAGAACCGTCTCAAGCAGGAACTCCTTCTCGGCATAGGCGGTATCCACGCCCTGAGAAATCTCGGAATCAAGCCGGAGATCTACCACTGCAACGAAGGACATGCCGCCTTCACAGGACTTGAAAGGCTCCGTGAATATGTCTCCCAGGCCAACCTCGACTTCGGAGAGGCCCTTGAAATCGTGAGGTCTTCATCCCTCTTCACCACCCACACCCCTGTGCCTGCGGGACACGATGCTTTCGACGAGGGAATGCTCCGCAAGTACATCGGCCACTATCCTCAGCTTCTGAAGGTCGATTGGGAGACTATGATGTCCCTCGGAAAGATCAATGCTTCCGATCCTAACGAGAGTTTCTCGATGAGCTCCCTTGCCGCCAACTGTTCACAGAACGTCAATGGCGTCTCCTGGCTCCACGGTGAGGTCAGCAAGGAGATCTTCAATGACATGTATCCGGGTTATCTCCCTGAAGAGCTTTACATCAGCTATGTGACCAATGGTGTGCATTATCCGACCTGGGCTGCCAAGGAGTGGAAGAAGATCCATTCCAAAGTCTTCGGACCGGAGTTCGCCACCCATCACTATGACAGGAAATGTTTCGAGGGTATCTACAATGTTCCGGATGCCGAGATCTGGGAGACCAGGAAGGCTCTCAAATCCAAACTCATCAAGAGGGTCAAGTCTGTCATCTCCGATCCGGCGCTCAGCAACCACTACTCTCCGGGACAGATCGTGGCCATCAACAAGACTCTGCGTGATGATGTCCTGACAATCGGATTCGCCCGCCGTTTCGCAACCTACAAGCGTGGAACCCTGCTGTTCTCCGACCTTGACAGGCTCGATGAAATCGTGAACAATCCGGAGCGTCCTGTACAGTTCCTCTTCGCCGGCAAGGCGCACCCTGCCGACAAGGCCGGTCAGGATCTCATCAAGAGGATCATCGAGATTTCCAAGGATGAGCGTTTCCTCGGAAAGATTGTCTTCGTCCCTGGCTATGACATCTCGATCGCCAAGAGGCTCGTCCAGGGCGTGGATGTCTGGATGAACAACCCTACAAGGCCTCTCGAGGCATCCGGAACATCCGGCGAGAAGGCTGCCATGAATGGCGTGATGCATTTCTCCGTACTTGACGGCTGGTGGGTCGAGGGCTACAAGGAGGGCGCCGGCTGGGCACTCCCTCAGGAGCGTCTCTATGACGACCAGAATCATCAGAATGAGCTTGATGCCGCTACGATATATTCCATCATCGAAAACGAGATCGCGCCGACATATTACAATGTCGACCCTAAGGCCGGATATTCGGAGGCCTGGCTCAGCTACATCAAGAACACTATCGCCAGAGTGGCATGTGACTTCACCACCAACAGGATGCTCACCGACTACTGCAACCAGTACTATGGTCCTCAGTCCAAGCGTACCGAATCCCTTGCCGCTGATGATTTCAGGCTTGCGCGCAAGATTGCCGCATGGAAGAAGAGGGTACGCCGTGAGTGGAAGAACATCGAGGTGATCTCTCTCACGCAGCCGAATTCTTCATATTCACTCTCCGAAGAGAACAATCTGGTTGTCGAGGCCGTGCTCAATCTTGGTGACCTCACCCCTGAAGACATCGGAGTGGAGATGGTGTTCGCCACTTTGGACAACAAGCAGAAGATCCACATCCAGGAGACCTATGAGCTTCAGGTCGTGTCATTCCAGGATGCAGTGGCAACCTACCGCCGTTCGATCCTTCCGGACAAGACCGGAATGTATCAGGTGGCGATCAGGATGTTCGCCAAGAATGCCCTTCTGCCTCACAGACAGGACATTGAGCTTGTAAAATGGTTATAGCGACAGGCTTCTTCGACGGAGTCCATCTGGGCCATCGGCTGGTCATCTCGCAGTTGGTAGACTATGCGGAAAAGATGGGGCAGGAAAGTATGGTAGTCACTTTCTGGCCTCATCCCCGCAATGTCCTCCAGAAGGATGCCCGGGTGCTGAGACTTCTCTCGACCCTTGAAGAAAAGAAACGCATCCTTCACGAACTCGGTGTGGGAAGGGTTGAGGTGCTGCCTTTCACAAGGGAATTCAGTCGCCTGACGACCCGTGAATATTTCCGTGACATCATCGTCGGGAAGTTCGGCGGGAAGGCCGTGCTTCTGGGTTATGACAACCGTGTAGGGAGCGACAGCCTCGCACCGGAACAGATCGAGGTCGTGGCAAAGGAGGAGGGTCTCGAAGTCATCAGGACCGAGGCTGTCCTGTCCGATGCCGTCACCATAAGTTCTACCAGGATCCGAAAGGCTCTTTCTGAAGGAGACGTAGAGGCTGCCGCCGGGATGCTCGGCTACGGCTATTCCCTTTTCGGAGTGGTTGTGGCCGGAAACCAGCTCGGTCGGACAATAGGTTTCCCTACTGCGAACATGCAGCTTTACGAGCCTCTCAAGATCATTCCGGCTCCGGGTGTCTATGAGGTGGATGTCGAGACTGTCGGGAGGAAGTTCAAGGGGATGTGCAACATCGGCTACCGTCCAACCGTCAGCACTGCAAGCAATCTGACCGTCGAGACCAATGTTTTCGGTCTGGACGAGGACATCTACGGACTGGACATCAGGCTGACTTTCGTAAGAAGGATCAGGCAGGAGGTGCGCTTCGGCTCGGTCGAGGCTCTGAAGGAACAACTCGCCAGGGACAAGGCAACCATTCTGGGAGTTTCCGGATAATGGTGCATTATTGAAATAATTTTAGTATATTTGCAACAAACGACACAGGGTTCCGCCGTCTACAGGCGGAGCTCCGTTTGTTTTACAGTTTTCCGATAACCAATTATTTACTTCAGATACTAATCGAAATGGCTGAAATCCATTACATGACCCAGGAAGGGTTGGACAAATTGAAGAAGGACCTGGCCGAAGCACTGGCTCAGCGTCCGGTGATCTCTGCTGCGATTGCAGAGGCAAGGGAAAAGGGAGATCTTTCTGAAAATGCCGAATATGATGCCGCAAGGGAGGCTCAGGGCCTCCTCGAGGTCAAGATTGCAAAGTTGAAGGACCTGGTCGCCAATGCCAAGGTGATCGACGGTTCCCAGATAGGCACGGACAAGGTCCAGATGATGAACAAGGTGAAAGTCGAGAATGTCGCCCTCAAGACCGTGATGGAATTCACGATCGTCGGAGAGACGGAAGCTGACTTCGCCCATGGCAAGCTTGCTGCCACCACTCCGATTGCCAAGGCTCTCCTCGGCCATTCCAAGGGTGAGGTCGTCGAGGCCAAGGTCCCTTCCGGAATAATGAAGTTCAAGATTCTCGACATCTCGCTCTAGCATATGGCAACCATATTCACAAAAATCGCAAGGAAGGAAATCCCGTCCTACAGAGTGGCCGAGAACGAGGATTACTATGCCTTCCTTGACATCAATCCTCTGGCCAGGGGGCATGTGCTTGTCATTCCCAAGAATGTGGAGGATGACTACATATTCAATCTGGACGAAAAGGTCTATGACGGGCTTTGGGCCTTTGCCAGAAAGGTCGCCATCGCTTTGAAGGCAGCCATCCCTTGCAAGAGGGTGGGTGTTGCCGTCCTGGGTATGGAAGTGCCTCATACCCACATTCATCTCGTCCCGCTTCAGAGTGAAGGGGATCTTGACTTCCGCAAGGAAAAACTCAAATTCACGGATCAGGAAAACCGTGAAACAGCAGCTTCAATTCTCAAGGAATATGAAAATCTTTAGACATCTCCTCACTGCATCCGTCATCCTGGCGGTTGCAACCTCCTGCTCTGACAATGCCCTGATAAAGGGCGTCCTTACCGATGCTCCGCAGACTGCTGTGGTTGTCAAGCAGCTGTCAGGCAGCTCCTTCAATGTGCTGGACACCCTCATGACCGATGACGAAGGGGCATATTCATACAAGATGCCGATTGCCAAGGGACAGCCGGAGTTTGTCTACCTCTTCAGGGGAGACACCAGGATTGCGTCCCTCATCCTTCTGAAAGGGGACAGGGTCCGGGTAGTCTCGGACACTCTCGGGAAATACTCTGTCGAGGGCTCGGAAGAGAGCGTGAAGCTTCAGGAAGTCGAGAATGAGTTCTCCGCCTTCCTTGGAAGGATGAATGCTGCCGCAGCTGCCGGAGACAATGCGGCCCTGAGCAAGGAATATGTCGATTATTACCGTTCCAGGGTGGCGTATGTGATTTCCAATCCAGCCTCGCTTTCATCCATCCCTGTCCTTTACCAGAAGATCAACGAGAATTTCCCGGTCTTCAGCCAGAGCACCGATGCGCTTCATTTCCAGTCTGTTCACGATGCCCTTGCCGAAATCTATCCTGATTCGAAGTATGTCGCCGCTCTTGCCGATGAGGCCAAAAGAAGGAAGAATCTGATGGCTCTTGACATGCAGATCAAGGACATTGAGCCGACAGGATTCCTGAACATCGAACTTCCGTCTACAGATGGTTCGAAGGTCAGTCTGGCTGACGTGGATGCCAAGGTCATCCTTCTCTATTTCTGGACTGCTTCCGATGCGACCCAGAAGATGTTCAACCAGGATGTCCTCATCCCGGTCTACAATGAATTCCACGGGAAGGGATTCGAGATATTCTCCGTTTCGCTGGATGTTGACAAGGGTGTCTGGGCCAGTGCCGTGAAGAGCCAGGCTCTCCCGTGGATCAATGTCTGCGACGGTCTGGGATTCGATTCTCCAGCCGCTGCCTCCTACAATGTGAGAGGTCTGCTTCCTGTCGCTTACGTGATTATCGACGGAGTCCTCTCCGACAAGACAATCCAGGGCGAGAAGGAACTCAGGACTCTCCTGTCTTCGACCCTGAAATAATACCGAAAATCTTTTCTGAAAATCCTCGGCGCCATGAAACCATCCTTTATGAGATCTCTGTCCCTGCTGCTCTTGCTGGCAGTCTCATCGGCAGCATATTCCCAGACTTCGCAGAAGAACCATCCTGAACCCGCGAAGATGACTCCGGCCATGACCGAGTTCTGGGATCCGCAGCCGGCAGTGGTCGATCCGGGCACTGCCTGTTCTGCACCTTCCGACGCCATTG
Organism: Bacteroidales bacterium; assembly: GCA_004552965.1. Lineage (GTDB taxonomy): Bacteria > Bacteroidota > Bacteroidia > Bacteroidales > UBA932 > Cryptobacteroides. The sequence goes on from SFMU01000008.1 coordinate 44,646, forward strand.
TGCTTTTTGACGGGAAAGACCTTTCCCTGTGGATGGCTGAAGATGGCTCGCCGGCCCTCTGGAGTGTTCACGACGGCGTGATGACTGTTGTCAAGGGAAGCGCCGGAAACATCCGCACAAAGGCTGAGTTCGGCAGTTGCCAGCTCCATCTGGAATGGATGACTCCGGTGGGGATCGAGGGCGAGGGCCAGAGCAGAGGCAACAGCGGAGTTTTCCTCCAGGGGCTGTATGAGGTCCAGATACTTGACTCCTATGACAATGAAACCTATGTCAACGGCATGGTCGGCTCGATCTACAAGCAGAAGGCGCCCCTTGTCAATCCGATGCGCAAGCCCGGCGAGTGGAACAGTTACGACATCATCTACACTGCTCCTGTCTTCAAGGAGGATGGAACCTATCTGTATGAGCCCCGGGTGACGGTGCTGATGAACGGTGTCCTGGTCCAGAACAACACAGCCATACGCGGCACAACTGAATATATCGGTCATCCTCGCGTCATCGCACACGGAGACGGTCCGCTGGTTCTCCAGTCCCACGGAGATCCTTCCGCACCAATCAGCTTCAGAAATATCTGGATCAGAAATCTTTAGGACGACGTCCTATTGCTTGAAATACCAAGGGCTCCGACGCACAGAGATGATGCCGGAGCCTTTTTTGTCCACCTGCCCCACAATCCTGCGTCCCCTGAGAGGGATGCGTGAATATGTCGACGCGTCATTGATCCTGACCAGCTGTGAGGAATGGATGAAACGGCCGCCGCCGATGCATATTCCCACATGGGTTGCCTTCTCCGGCTTGTCCTCTGTTGCCTTCCTGCCCCAGAAGATGAGGTCTCCCTTCTGAAGGACGGAATAGTCTGCAAGCTCTCCCTCGCAAGGAATCGTGATGTCTTCTCCGGTGTGAATCTGCTGGGAGGCATTCCTTGGGAGCAGGATGCCGTTGGCAAAGAAGACCGTGCGGGACAGTCCGCTGCAGTCGACATTCTTTGTGGAGGTGCCTCCCCACATGTACGGCACTCCGTTGAAGCAGGCGGCCGTGCGTATCAGGTCATAGCGGAATCTTTCCGGGTCGCTTTCCTGTGTCCTCAGCCTTTCGTCGGCCCAGGCTCTGAAGTCGAGCAGCTCATCCTTCCTGACGAAGCCCTTCTTCCCGGACGGAGGAGGATGTCCCCAAGGACGAGATCGGAGATGAAGGCTGAAGTCACGGAAGGTTCCTCGTAGATGCGTGTCAGAAGGGCAGTGCAGATGTACCTCGGGGATGAAAGCCAGCGGTCGATTTCCTCCGGGCTCCTGACTGCAAGTCCCATCTCATTGACCCAGCCTACATAAGGTTCCGGA
>SFMU01000051.1 GCA_004552965.1 Bacteroidales bacterium
AAAGGTGCCAGGTGAACACAATTTGATGCCACCTGGCACCGGGATGTGCCCTACAGGTACCTGTAATGAGGATTGGCGTGCCAGGTGAATTTCACGAAGTTCGATGACATCGTCCCCCGGAAGGACATCCTGCATCTGTCCCCGGAAGGAGATCCTACATCGCCCACCAAAAGGACACCCTTCTTCGGCTCCCAGACGGATACTCTTCATCGTCCCCCGAACGGAGCTCCTGCCTCGACCCCGGGCGGAAACCATTCCTCTGTCACCGGAAAGACACCCTGCATAGGCCACCGGGAGGAGACCCTACATCTACCCCCGGACGGTCACCCTGTATCTGCTACCAAGAGTAGGCCCTACATCGGTCCTCAAAAGGAGACCCAGCACAGACCCTCGGGAGGCCCCCACCATATCACCGGACGGAGAGCCAACATATGCACCCGAAAGGGCAGCACTGCATCAGCCACGGGAAGGAGACCTCGCATAGGCCACCGGGAGAAAACCATACATCGGCTCCCAAAAAGACACCCTGCTGAGGGCACCAGAAGGTCACACTGCTGAGGCGGTAGTATCTTGAGGAGTGCAGAGTTCACAACTGTGGGAATAGCACACAACATGAAGAAGATGATATCAGTGTCAGTGATGTATGTGGAACGGTCGAAGGCTGTCGCCTCCGAGGGACGTGCCACCCTGTCGCCTCCGAGGGACGTGCCACCCGCGGCACGGAAGTGGGTGCCGACATCAGCGGCTGGCGGCAGCCAGACGCGATGGAGGCAGGGTCAAAAGAAGTCGGGGATTTTGCTATCCGGCAAAATCTCCGACTCTTTTGACTCCCGAGGAGGCGAGCAGCCTCGCCGTGGAGTCGCAGACATCTGCGAAGAACGCGACCGACAATCTCTTATCAGTCACATTCTTATTCATACCGGGATGATTACTGACGCTTGCCGCTCATCCGGCATCACTTTCCGAAAGCATCCAGCGCCGCTGTCGGCCTGCCGTCAGTCGTGAATGCTCCCATCTGGTAAGCGCTCCATCCCAACGTGTTGTAGAAGGAAGGTTTCCACTTTCCGTCGACTTCAGGTTCCCAGTAGAACACTCCTTCACAGCCTTCTGTCTTTTCAAGTCTGGCAAGAAGGTCTGCCATCACCTGTGAAGCGACAGCAGGGTCTCCACAGCTGAAGCCGGTTTCGACGACCATTACCGGAAGATCGAACAGGGTGTGAAGCCTGGCGATGCCTGCAGCCGCATTCGGGTTGCTGACAGCCCCGCTCTCAGTGCTGGACCAGGCTTTGGTGTCAGGATAGTGAGAAAGGCCGATCATGTCGATCTGCGCCCCGGCGGCCAGCATGTCCTTGAAGAACCAGCCGTCATATTCAGATGCCTCGTTCACTCCCGCGTAATGGAGAATCACCTTGGCTTTAGGGAAAACCGCCTTTACTGCCGCGTAGGCGGCGTTGTGCAGCTTCACATAATTGGTGTACCTCTTGGACGCATCCGCCTTCCAGTCTATTCTGCCGACATCCCAAAGCATTCCGCTGTTGGTTTCATTGCCGGTCTGGACCCATTTCACATCGATGCCTTCTTCCTTGAGCGACGAAAGGACATCCCTGGTGTGGGCACTCACTGCAGCAGCCATACCGTTAAGGTCCATGTCCTTCCAGTCCACCGGAATGAGCTGGCGTCCGGGATCCGCGAAGAAATCGCTGTAGTGGAAGTCAACGAGTATGTCAAGCCCCTGGGCCTTGGCCCGTCTGGCCTTTGCAAGAAGATCAGCCTTGTCGCACCATGGTCCGTAGCCGTAGCTTTCGGGATTGACCCAGACTCTCAGCCTGATGGCATCCATCCCGATGTTCTTCATCAGGGAGAAGAGTTCGCAGACGTTTCCGCCGCGGTCACGGAACTGTCTTCCGTCCGCCTCCATCTCTGTACACCAACTTACATCGGCACCCTTGACGAAAGAGGCGGTCTCCTCTGCCGGCAACTGGTCGTTTCCATCGTCAGGTCCATCCGTATTCGAACCGCAAGAGGGCATGAAAGCCAGTATGGCCAGGGCCGATACTGCTGCAAAGATATGTTTCATAGAAAAGTGATTTGCCTGCAATTTAGCGATTTTCACTTTATTTTGAAAGGATTCATGGCGAGTTCCACAGCGGGTTCAGCGCAAATCCGCAAGATGTTTCATGGCAAGTTCCACAGTGGGTTCAGCGCAAATCCGCAAGATGTTTCATGGCAAGTTCCACAGTGGGTTCAGCGCAAATCCGCAAGATGTTTCATGGCAAGTCCGTCAGGGGATTCAGAGCAAGTCAGACAGTGATTCCGGGAGTGCGGCGTTCAGTTTTTCACGATCTTTCACCGGATAGAGTTTCGGCGTACGGGATCGGGGAAAGCGGTTGAAATAGGGGTCATGACTGACGAACCACTTCTGCTCTAGGATTCCGTCAAGACCGGAAAGGACCCTGCGGAGTCGCCGGTAGGCGGTCTTCGCGGAAACCGTGACAAAAAGCCTGTCCGGCCGGAGGCGGGTGACACAGACCAGGTGCTCCCGCTCTCTTGTGTCAGCATTCTTCTCCTCTTCGGATTTGCGATGGGAGATGGTGATATGCCGGCCGAAACGAGTGTTGATCTCTTCCATCATCTGCCGGAACAGAACTCCGTGCGCACTCGTGTCCTGCTTCTGGGAAGAAAGGATGGAATAGTGGATCATCTCGTGCAGGAGAGTGTCTTCAAGAAGGGCTTCGTCCATGTCGACGACCGATGTGATGCGCAGGGTGAAATCGTCGTAGCGCCATCCCCCGAACAGTTTCTTCCTCCTCATGTAGCGCAGCTGTCCCAGCTGGGTGCGTGACCTCATCAGTTCGATCCTGACAGGTTTCAGGGAAGAGCCGAAGCACATCGCATTGAAATGGTCAAAACGAATCCTGAGATATTCGATGTCCGCCATCATAGCCTGCCCCGGTTTTGCATAAGATTGAAGATTGCACAAAAATATGAAAAATCATCAGAATATTCCTATATTTGCATAACGGACATCAAAAGGGTGCCCCCATGGGGCTGAGATCATACCTTCGAACCTGATGCAGTTCGTACTGCCGTAGGGATTGAGTCGTATACATTTCAGATTATTCGCTGCAGACCGTGATGTCAAGTACCATCCCGGCCTGTTCTTTTTTCCCCGAGAGGAAGCATCCTTTCTGCCGGTCCGCTCAAGAAAGTCCTAAGACATTGCAACGGAAATGAAAGAGATGCAGAACAAGAACTACTTCAGAGTCCTGACAATAGCCGGCAGCGACAGCGGCGGAGGCGCGGGAATCCAGGCCGACATCAAGACGGTTTCTGCCTTGGGATGCTATGCAGCAAGCGCCATCACAGCCGTCACTGTCCAGAACACGGTCGGAGTGTCTGCTGTACATCCGGTACCTGAAGACATCGTCGAAGGCCAGATCAGAGCCGTCTTGGACGATATAGGCGCCGATGCCGTCAAGATCGGCATGCTTCAGAGCAGCGGAATCGTGAGCCGGATAGCGAAGGTCCTGAAAGATTACGGGATGAAGAACATAGTCCTGGATCCTGTGATGGTTTCCACCAGCGGACACCGTCTGATCGAGGAAAGCGCAATCGGGACACTCAAGGAAGAACTCATCCCCATGGCCAGGGTGATAACCCCGAATATTCCCGAAGCCGAGATCCTGCTCGGAGACAGGATACTTCCGGATCAGGCATCCCTGCCGAAGGCGGCTGCCGAACTCTCCGCCCGCACCGGAGTATCCGTCCTGCTCAAAGCCGGTCATCTCACGGAAGACCTTCTCACGGACTATTTCTACGATGCGCAGAGCCGGGAACTCATCGAACTTCCCTCCCGAAGGATCATGACAAGGAACACCCACGGAACAGGCTGCACCATGTCTTCCGCCTTCGCCGCCCTTCTTGCCAGAGGTCTTACACTGCAGCAGGCAGCCAGGGGCGCAAAGGAATATATCGCCAGGGCAATCGAGTCCGGAGCAGGCTACACAATCGGCCACGGACACGGCCCTGTCGACCATTTTTTCATCCTGAATGATAAAGTAATCCTCAAAAATCACTGAATATGACAATCAAAATCAACGGAAAAGAGACTGAGACACAGTCCGCCGACCTCGGCCAGCTGGCCGAAGAGCTCTCACTCCCTGCACAGGGAACGGCAATGGCTTTGTCAGGAAAGATGGTTCCCAGACAGGATTGGTCCTCAACCCCGCTTTCGGATGGAGCAAGCGTTTTCATCATCAAAGCAGCTTACGGAGGATGATACAGTTCATTTCCCACCGCACCGATGAAATTTCCTGCCTGGACGGCATCAGGATGGCCCTGGATGGTGGCTGCAAGTGGATCCAGCTGAGGATGAAGGACTCCCCGGAAGAAGAGATTGTCAGGACCGGGATACAGGTCAGAGAGCTTTGCGACCGCTATGGGGCGACAATGATTCTGGACGACCACACTCATCTGGTGTCTGAGACAGGAGCCGACGGAGTCCATCTCGGGAAAAGCGACATGCCGATCGGCCAGGCCCGCGCCATCCTTGGCAAGGACAGGATAATCGGAGGGACTGCCAACACATTCGAGGACATCGTCTCGCACTGGAAAGCCGGAGCCGACTACATCGGTTGCGGTCCTTTCCGCTTCACGACCACCAAAAAGAATCTCTCGCCGCTGCTCGGCCTCGAGGGATACCGCAAGATCATTTCGAGGATGGAAGCGGAGGGAATCCGGATTCCGGTCATAGCAATCGGAGGAATCACTGCAGAGGACATTCCTTCGATCCTGGCAACCGGAGTGGGCGGAATAGCCGTCAGCGGAACGGTCCTACGGGCACAGGACCCTGCTGCAGAGATGGCCAGACTCATCTCTCTGACAGACAAAGGACACTGAACAATCAAGTTTAGATAGCCGCAAGTGCTTAACATTCAGTAGCTATTTTATACTACGCGAAGTATATTAATCATGAAGAAATTGGTAATCGCAGACCGCGAGTTCGATTCGCGGTTCTTTCTGGGAACAGGAAAATTCAACAACAACAAGGTGATGGCGGATGCCATCGTCGCCTCGGGCACAGAGATGGTTACGGTCTCGATGAAGAGAATCGAACTGGAAGACAGCGAGGATGAACTTCTCACCCACATCACCCGAAACAAGAACATCCAGCTGCTGCCCAACACTTCGGGCGTACGGAATGCCGAAGAGGCAGTGTTCGCGGCACAGATGTCCCGCGAAGCCTTCGGCACCAACTGGATAAAACTTGAAATCCATCCGGACCCGAAGTACCTCCTTCCGGATTCAGTGGAGACCCTCAAGGCCACGGAGGAACTCGTGAAACTCGGGTTCGTCGTACTTCCATATTGCCAGGCAGACCCTACACTGTGCAAGCATCTTGAGGAAGCGGGAGCAGCGACAGTGATGCCTCTCGCAGCCCCTATCGGAACCAACAAAGGTTTGAGGATGAAGGATTTCCTTCAGATAATCATCGAGCAGGCCAACATTCCCGTGGTAGTCGACGCCGGTATCGGAGCCCCTTCCCACGCCGCTGAAGCCATGGAAATGGGAGCAGACTGCTGTCTTATCAACACGGCAGTCGCAGTCGCAGGAGATCCGGTAGAGATGGCAATCGCCTTCAAGGAAGCCATCATCGCAGGCCGCAGAGCCTATGAGGCCGGTCTGGGAGCGGTTTCAGACTATGCCGAAGCAAGTTCCCCGCTCACTTCATTCCTGAACCTTTAAGAGAAATTCTGCATATTCACACACATTCAAACAAGCAAAACGACATGCCAGACGACAAGAAAGCATACGCGCAGAGAGAAAAATACTACATGTGCGGCAAACTGTTCCCTCAGATCAGAGTGGGAATGACCAAAGTGAACCTCACACCTACTGTCACCAAGGACGCAGAAGGGAAGACCCATGTCGAGAAGAATGCGCCTGTGCTGATCTACGACACCAGCGGCCCGTTTTCCGACCCTAAGATCGAGGTAGACCTCAAGAAGGGCCTCCCGCGCATGAGGGAGGAATGGATCATCGGGCGCGGCGACACCGAGGAGCTCCCGCATGTGAGCAGTGAATATGGGAGGATGCGTCTCGAAGACAGATCCCTCGACTCACTGCGCTTCGAGCACATCAGGCTCCCGAGGCGCGCGCTCAAGGGAAAAGCCATCACCCAGATGGCCTATGCAAAGGCAGGAATCATCACTCCGGAGATGGAATATGTCGCAATCCGTGAGAACATGAACTGCGAAGAGCTCGGCATAAAGAGCCACATCACTCCTGAATTCGTCCGCAGCGAGATTGCCTGCGGCCGTGCCGTCCTCCCGGCCAACATCAACCACCCGGAGTCCGAACCGATGATCATCGGACGCAATTTCCTCGTGAAGATCAACACCAACATCGGCAATTCGGCAACCACGTCCAGCATCGAAGAGGAAGTGGACAAGGCTGTCTGGAGCTGCAAATGGGGAGGTGACACGCTGATGGACCTTTCGACGGGCGAGAATATTCACGAAACCCGCGAATGGATTGTCCGCAACTGTCCCGTCCCGGTCGGCACCGTCCCGATCTACCAGGCTTTGGAGAAAGTCGACGGGAAGGTCGAGGATCTGACCTGGGAGGTGTACAGGGACACCCTCATCGAACAGTGCGAGCAGGGAGTGGACTATTTCACCATCCATGCCGGAATCCGCCGCCACAATGTCCATCTCGCTGATTCCCGCCTCTGCGGCATCGTCAGCCGCGGTGGCTCGATCATGAGCAAATGGTGCCTCATCCACGACCGCGAATCCTTCCTCTACGAACACTTCGACGACATCTGCGACATCGTTGCCCAATACGATGTTGCCCTGTCCCTTGGTGACGGACTGCGTCCAGGATGCACCGCGGATGCCAACGACGCCGCCCAGTTCGCCGAACTCGACACGATGGGAGAACTTGTGACCCGAGCCTGGGACAAGAACGTGCAGGCCTTCATCGAAGGACCGGGACACGTCCCGATGCACAAGATCAGGGAGAACATGGAGCGTCAGATCGACCATTGCCACGAGGCTCCTTTCTACACGCTCGGCCCTATCGTGACCGACATCGCTCCGGGTTACGACCACATCACCTCAGCCATAGGAGGCGCTCAGATCGCCTGGCTGGGAACCGCCATGCTCTGCTACGTGACCCCTAAGGAGCATCTGGCCCTTCCGAACAAGGAAGACGTGCGGGTCGGAGTCATCACCTACAAGATTGCAGCCCACGCGGCAGACCTCGCAAAAGGACATCCCGGCGCTCAGATCCGGGACAATGCCCTCTCCAAGGCAAGATTCGATTTCCGCTGGCGCGACCAGTTCCATCTTTCCCTCGACCCTGAAAGAGCCCTTCAGTACTTCGAAGAGGCCGGGCACACAGATGGAGAGTACTGCACGATGTGCGGACCGAATTTCTGCGCAGCAAAACTGACTCACGATTTACGGAAATTGAAATAATGGATCCGAACAGATACGAAAGGCAGGTGAACCTGCCTGAAATCGGTCTGGAGGGGCAGAAGAAGCTCTCCCGGGCCAAAGTCCTCATCGTAGGTGCAGGCGGGCTTGGTTCCCCCATTTCGACCTACCTTACCGGTGCCGGAGTTGGCACGATCGGTCTGATGGACGACGATGTCGTAAGCCTCAACAACCTCCACCGCCAGGTCCTTTACAGCGAGGCCCTGATCGGCCAGCCGAAGGTGCTTCGTGCTGCAGAAAGGCTCAGGGCTCTCAACTCGGAGGTGGAAATCAGGCCTTATCAGGAGAAACTCACCGAAAGCAACGCCACCGTAATTGTACGGGAGTATGACATAGTCGTCGATGCCACTGACAACAGGGCTGCCAGGTATCTTCTCAGCGACACCTGCCAGGCTCTCGGGAAGCCATACGTCTATGGAGCCATCTGCGGGCTCGAGGGTCAGGTGGCCGTGCTCTGCAAAGGGCACGCTACCTACCGCACACTCTATCCGCAGGTGGAAGGAGCCCCTGTGCCAGTACCGCCGAAAATGGTCAGCGGAGTCACTCCTGCCATCACCGGAAGCGTCGAAGCAGCCCAGGTCATCCAGCTGATCTGCGGCTACGGAGAGCCTCTGGTAGACAAACTCTGGACAATAGACCTAAGGACAATGCAAACAGCAATTATAGATCTTTGAATATGTTCTCAGAAGAATTGAAGCGCTACGACTGGGACGAGACGACGGACAGGATAGCATCCAAGACCGATGCCGATGTCCGTCGGGCTCTTGGAAAGAGCAGCTGCGACATAGATGACTTCATGGCCTTGCTGTCTCCGGCTGCCGAACCGTATCTGGAGACGATGGCTGTGCTGTCGAGAAAATACACACGCGAGAGATTCGGACGCACAATGTCGATGTTCATCCCGCTGTACATCACCAATTCCTGCAGCAATTCCTGCGTCTACTGCGGGTTTCACAGGGAGAATCCAATGGCCAGGATCATCCTGACTCCCGAACAGATCGAGGATGAATACAAGGCCATCAAGAAGCTGGCTCCGTTCGAGAACATCCTCCTGGTCACGGGAGAGAATCCCGCCAAGGCTGGAGTCCCCTATCTGGCAAAGGCGATCGACATTGCCAAGAAATATTTCTCGAACATCAAGATAGAGGTAATGCCCCTGAAGACCGAGGAATATGCCGAACTCTGCCACCACGGCCTCAACGGGGTCATCTGTTTCCAGGAAACCTACCACAGGGAGAATTACAAGCTCTACCACCCGCGAGGAATGAAGTCCATCTTCGAATGGAGATGCGACGGCTTCGACAGGATGGGACAGGCCGGTGTCCATTCGATCGGAATGGGAGTCCTGATAGGTCTCGAAAAGGAATGGAGAACCGATGTCACGATGATGGCAAGGCATCTGCGCTATCTGCAGAAGCACTACTGGAGGACGAAATATTCGATAAACTTCCCGAGGATGCGTCCCGCGAAGAACGAAGGTTTCGTCCCGAACTGCTACATGACTGACAGGCAGCTGGCGCAGGCGACTTTCGCCATGAGAATATTCGACCACGATGTCGACATCTCATATTCAACGAGGGAACCTGCCTTCATCAGGGAGAACATGTGCACGCTTGGCGTCACTACCATGTCTGCCGAGAGCCATGTCAATCCGGGTGGTTACCACACCTATCCGCAAGCACTGGAACAGTTCAGCGTCAGCGATGAGCGCAAGGCCTTCGAAGTGGCAAGAAGTCTTGAGGAACACGGGCTTCAGCCTGTCTGGAAGGACTGGGACGCATCTTTCGACCTGTTCGGAGCCAACGGAAAGGTATGAATCTCGCGGTAATCACTCTTCCGGACTGTTTCGAAGGAGAAACATCTCTGGTCAACAGCCTCTTCTTTCACGGCCTTGGAAAACTGCATCTTCGCAAGCCCAGGGCCGGGAAGGAGATGCTTTCTGACTGGATCCGGGAAATCCGTCCGGAGTACAGGAAACGGATAGTCCTGCATGACCACCACGACCTTGCCCGGGAATTCAGCCTCGGCGGGATACATCTTAACGGCAGGAATCCCGAGGCACCGGAGTGGCTTGACAGAAAGGAGTTCACCGTGTCAAGATCCTGCCATTCCATCCAGGAGATCAGGGAGAATCTGGCGGAGTGCGACTATCTCTTCCTCAGTCCGGTTTTCGACAGCATCTCGAAGGAAGGCTACGGTGCCGCCTTCTCCCCATCATCCTTGAGGGAAGCAGCGGAGGAAGGCCTGTTCAAGGATAAAGTCTATGCCCTCGGGGGCATCAGCACGGACAATCTGGACAAGGTCCGGGAGATGGGGTTCAAAGGAGCTGCCGTCCTCGGTGGTCTTTGGCAAGCAGCGCAGGACGGAAAGGACGGAATACTTCTCAGACTCGATGAATATCTCAGACTCTGCAGATCCTTGTAAGGTCGCCTGTCAGATGCCGTAGTCGGTATAGAGAACACCATCCAGGTGATCGCATTCATGCTGGAATATCACGGCAGTGAAGCCTTTGACAGTCTCCAAAGTGTCCCTGGCAGTTCCGTCGGCAAGGCTGTAGACGATGTCTATGTCCCTGTAACGGCACACGTCGCCACGCTTTCCCGGCACGCTGAGACAGCCCTCAGGTCCCGGGACCTTTTCACCGCGCCTGGCCACGATCCTGATGTTCGGGTAGACCTCGAAAGGCTCGCCTTCCTTGTCGAATCTCTGCACTGCCACTACCCTGCGCGACACACCGACCTGAGGTCCGGCAATCCCCACACCATCCTGCTCCGGAGATGTGACCGTTGAGACCATCTTGCCGGCAAGAACCTCGAACTCCCGGCTCTGCAGCTGGGAAGGTGTGAAATCCACACAAGTCTTCCTCAGCACGGCAGAATCTGCAGGATCGTCGACCGTGAGGACTCTCATGGTGCTGGAAGGATCACCGATCAGGGACAGTTCCCCATCGGTCCATGGATGCTTCACGACAAGTCCGTCACCTGTGTCCTCAAGCTCGAAGAAATGAGCCCTTTCCAGGCCTCCCCCGTTCGGAGAATGGAGTGTCAGATAGAGTTTGCCTTCGAGAGTCCTGAATATCATTCCGTGACCTCCATCCTTCTCGAAAAGAGGCTTTGGGTGGTGCTTCCAAGGTCCCGTAACCTTGCCGGTCACAGACTCGGCCACTCCGATAGCATAGCCAAGAGGACTGAAGTTGGACCAGATCATCAGCAGTTTGCCTGTCTTCGTCCGGTACAGGAACGGGCCGTCGGTCACCATCGCATCGGAAGCTCTCCAAGGTGCGGCGGATGCGCAGAACAGCCTCATCGGCTCCCCTGCAGGACCGGAAAGGTTCTTCTTCAGCGGACGGACCATCATCTCACCGTCCACAGTCTCAACCCATTCGTGGCAGTAGACCATCCATGGAGTGCCGTCCTCGACCCACAAGGTCCCGTCCAGACACATCTGGTCCATCGGAGTGAAAGGAACGTTGCCAAAAGGTTCGAAAGGTCCTTCCGGAGACTTCGAGTGGAACACCTGTGTTCCGCGGAAAAAGTAAGGCGGTTTTCCCTCAGCAGGACCCTTCCAGATGAGATCGGTGTTCAGGGTAGCGAATATGTAGTATTTTCCCCTGTACTTATGGACTTCCGGAGCCCAGATCCTTCCTTTGATCCAGTTGTCTTCATGGATGTTCAGGACAGTCTTCGGACCTTCCCAGTTCTTCAGGTCGGTACTCTTGAAGACTTCTACACAGCCTCTGACATCTTCCGGAGCCACGGACGGGTCGGCAGGCTGACTGCGATAAAGATAGTAGATGCCCTTTTCCTCGTCGACAAGGACATAAGGGTCACGGATGTAGAGGTCTTCGGTCTTGATTGTCTGCGCCTGAAGCAAGCCGCCCCAGAAGGCGAGCAAAAGGAGAACGTACTTCGGTTGGATATTCATATACTGCAAAAAATGATTAGCGTGTAAATACATATTCAAATATATGAATATTCAGGCATTATTTCTAACTTTAAAAAGTGTTTTGACTGAATAGGCCATGAAATCCTGCCCCAAGGGAGTCTCTCCCTCTCTGTTTGAATATGTCCGGACGGCGATTCTGCCCCTTTACGACTCCTTCGACAAGGGGCACGGAAGGGATCACGCCGAATATGTGGTCGACCAGGCAATGACCCTCTGCCGGTACTACGAAGCGGATCCCCAGATGGTATTCACCGCTGCCGCCTACCACGACACCGGCCTCTGCGAGGACCGGAAAACCCATCACATCGTCTCAGCCCGCATCATACGTTCCGACAAGGAACTCCGGCGATGGTTCAATGAAGAACAGATCGGCATCATCGCGGACGCGGCAGAAGACCACAGGGCCTCGTCAAAGAATGAGCCAAGGACAATCTACGGCAAGCTGATTGCGGAAAGCGACCGGCAGATAGTACCGCTGACCGTCATCAGGCGCACCGTCCAGTACGGCTTTGCCCATTATCCGGAGCTGGACAAGGAGGGGCACTGGGCCCGCACCCTCGAGCATCTGAAGGAAAAATATGCCGAAGGAGGATACCTCAAACTATGGATTCCGGAATCAGAGAACCGGGAGCGCCTGAAAGAACTCAGGGCGATCATCGAAGACCGGAAACTGCTCAGAAGCATATTCGAAAAGGAATATGCCGCGGCGTGTTGCAGTATCCCGACAAAATTTTAACTTTGCACAGTAACCACATCAGAGCATGAAATCAGACATCGAAATCGCTCGCGAAGCGAGCATGAAACCGATCAAGGAAATAGCCGATTCTCTCGGAATCCCTGAGGAAATGACCGAACCTTACGGAAAGTTCATCGCCAAGGTTCCATATTCACTGATCGATGAAGAAAAAGCCTCGCGCTCCAGGCTCATCCTTGTGACGGCAATCACTCCGACCAAAGCCGGGATCGGCAAGACGACCGTCTCAGTCGGTCTCGCCCTCGGTATGGCAAAGACGGGCAGGAAGGCAGTCCTGGCCCTCCGTGAGCCTTCGCTCGGTCCATGCTTCGGAATGAAGGGCGGGGCTGCAGGCGGTGGCTATGCCCAGGTCCTTCCGATGGAGAAGATCAACCTCCACTTCACCGGAGATTTCCATGCCGTCACGACCGCCAACAACATGATTGCCGCCCTGCTGGACAACTACATCTACCAGCACCAGAGCGAGGGTTTCGGGATGAAACAGATTCTCTGGAAGAGAGTCCTGGACATCAACGACCGCTCACTCAGGCACATTGTGACCGGTCTGGGGCCGCACACCAACGGTCTTCCGCAGGAAGCGGGATTCGACATCACCCCTGCTTCGGAGATCATGGCCATCCTCTGCCTGTCCAGGGATCTGGAGGATCTGGAGCGGAGGATCAACAACATCCTCCTGGGCTACACGCTGGAGAACAAGCCTTTCTACGTCAGGGACATGGGTGTGGGTTCAGCAATCACCGTGCTCCTGATGGATGCCCTGAAGCCGAATCTGGTCCAGACGACCGAGAACACACCGGCTTTCATCCACGGCGGGCCGTTTGCCAACATCGCCCATGGATGCAACTCGATCATCGCGACCAAAATGGCGATGACCTATGGGGACTATGTGATCACGGAGGCAGGCTTCGCCGCCGACCTGGGAGCCGAGAAATTCCTCGACATCAAATGCCGCAAAGCCGGAATCGCACCTTCACTTACCATCCTCGTGGCGACTCTGCAGGGTCTGAAGATGCATGGAGACGTGCCTGTTGAGGAAATCAAGCTTCCGAATCCCGAAGGTGTCGTGAAAGGATTCGCCAACATGGACAAGCATATTGCCAACCTCAAGGGTTTCGGCCAGACGGTCCTCGTCTGCTTCAACAAGTTCGCGCAGGACACCGAGGAGGAAATCAGTCTGGTCAGGGAGCATTGCAAGGAACTTGGTGTTCCTTTCGCGCTGAACAATGCCTACTGCGAAGGTGGCGAGGGGGCTGTCGAACTTGCCGACCTTGTTGCGGAGACCATCGACAAATGTCCTTCCGGTCCTCTGCAGTTCACATATTCGGATGAAATGGGCATCGCCGAAAAGATTTCTGCCGTTGCCACGAAGATCTATGGCGCCAGCAGCGTCAGTTTCTCGCCCGAGGCCAGGAAGAAGATTGCCAAGGCCGAAGAATTGGGATACGCTTCATTCCCTGTCTGCATAGCCAAGACGCAATACTCCTTCTCGCAGGATCCGAAGGCCTATGGGGTTCCGGCTCCGTTCGTGCTGGATGTCAAGGATTTCGTGATCAATTCGGGAGCCGAGATGCTGGTTGCCATCGCAGGTGACATCATCCGTATGCCGGGGCTTCCCAAGTCGCCTCAGGCTCTGCGTATCGGAATCAAGGATGGTCAGATCGATGGCCTGAGCTGATTCAGTGCAACGGACAGATACTTGCACCCGACAGGCCGCGACTCCACAGCGGGGCTGCCCGCCTCCTGGGGATTCAAAAGGTGGGTGACTGACAACTGATTATCGGTCGCGTTCTTCGCAGATGGCTGAGACTGCACAGCGAGGCTGCCCGCCTCCGAGGGAGTCAAAAGAGTCGGAGATTTTGCCAAATAGCAAAATCTCCGACTTCTTTTGACCCTGCCTCCATCGCGTCTGGCTGCCGCCATCTCGTCTGACTGCCGCCATCTCGTCTGGCTACCGCCAGCCGCTGATGTCGGCACCCGCTTCCGTGCCGCGGGTGGCACGTCCCTCGGAGGCGACAGCCTTCGCCAGTTCCGCATACATCACTGATATCATCTTCTTCATGTTGTGTGCTATTGCCACTGTCGTGAGCTCGGCACTCGTCAAGATCCTACCGCCTCAGCAGTGTGTCCTTCTGGGGGCCTATGCAAGGTGTCTTCAAGGGTGTCCTTCCGGGGGCCGATGCCATCGAACTTCATGAAATTCACCTGGCACGCCAATCCTCATTACAGGTACCTGTAGGGCACATCCCGGTGCCAGGTGGCATCAAATTGTGTTCACCTGGCACCTTTAATAGGGCTACTATCAGATACACCAACTCACAGTGGCCCCGCGGGGATGCCACCGAGACACCTGTGGGCAGGGTTGCCGTGCCGAAGACCGGTCAGAAGCCCCCCTTTGCCACGCGGGGATGGCTCTGAGGTACTTGTAGGCAGGGTCGCCGTGGCAAAGTCCGGTCAGAAGACCCCTTCGCCACGCGAGGATGCCACCGAGACACCTGTAGGCAGGGTGGCCGTGCCGAAGACCGGTAAGAAGCCCCCCTTTGTCACGCGGGGATGGCTCTGAGGTACTTGTAGGCAGGGTCACCGTGCCCAAGACGGGTCAGAAGACCCCTTTGCCACGCGGGGATGCCACTGAGACACCTGTGGGCAGGGTCACCGTGCCAAAGACCGGTCAGAAGACCCCTTTGTCACGCGAGGATGCCACCGAGGCACCTGTAGGCAGGGTCACCGTGCCAAAGTCCGGTCAGAAGAGCGCTTTGCAACGCGATAACTTATATCCGATGGTCCCTCCCGTTCACGAGGCGAGGGCAGGAGGGCCCGCAAGATACGAGTTCCGCAATAGCGGGACGAAGTAGATTGTGGGAGGGGCCGGAGTGAGCGAAGCGAACGGAGTCCTCTGCAATCACTATCATCCTCCCGGTTAAATATATAAATGAAAAAAGAGGATAACCTCCAAGTCTGAGACTTATCAGTTATCCTCTCGTTTTTGTGGGATCTAGCAGATTTGAACTGCTGACCTCTTGCCTGTCAAGCAAGCGCTCTAAACCAACTGAGCTAAGAACCCGAATGTTTTGCAAAGATAAGGCAAAATATTCAATTCTCCAAATCCCAGCTGGAATTTCGTGCATCATTGCCTGTCGAGCGTGTAGGTCGTGCCATTCCGGCTCGTCAGATAGAGCACTCTTCCGGCGACAACACCGGAGAACATCGGGACGTTGTCCCCATCTCTGC
>SFMU01000096.1 GCA_004552965.1 Bacteroidales bacterium
CCCGGTCGTGAACCCGACCTTAATCCCTGCAACGGTACCGATTCCCTTCCCTTCGGCACGCGACCCTGCCCCAGAAGTGCTTCAGTTGAGGGTCCCCGTACCAAAGTGCCTATAGAAGCCCCCTTCGCCACGCGGGGATGGCTCTGAGGCATCTGTGGGCGGGGTTCCCGTGCCGAAGACCGGTCATAAGACTCCCTTCGCCACGCGGCCCTGCCTCAGAACCATCTGTAGCCTGGGGTTCCGTGCCAAACCTGGTCGTGAACCCGACCTTAATCCCTGCAACGGTACCGATTCCCTACCCTTCGGCACGCGACCCTGCCCCAGAAGTGCTTCAGTTGAGGGTCCCCGTACCAAAGTGCCTATAGAAGCCCTCTTTGCCACGCCGGGATGGCTCTGAGGCATCTGTGGGCAGGGTAGCCGTGCCAAAGTGCCGATAGATGTCCCCTTCGTCACGCGGCCCTGCCTCAGAACCACCTGTAGCCTGGGGTGCCGTGCCAAAGACCGGTCAGAGCATCGGTTAGTTGCCGGTCATGGACCGGTCGGCTGGCCGTTCGCCACGCGGGATGCCACTGAGGTACCTGTGGGCGGGGTAGCCGTGCCGAAGGGCGGAAAGAGGACCCCCTTCGCCACGCGGGGATGCCTCTGAGATGCTTGTAGGCAGGGTCGCCGTGCCGAAGACCGGCCAGAGCATTGCTTAGTTGCCGGTCATGGACCGGCCGGCTGGCCGTTCGCCACGCCGGGATGCCTCTGGAATACCTGTGGGCGGGGCGCCGTGCCGAAGACCGGCCAGAAGCCCCCTTCGCCACGCCGGAATGCCTCTGGAGTACTTGTGGGCAGGGTCCCCGTGCCGAAGACCGGCCAAAGTCCGGCCGAAGACCTCCCGAAGAGCCGACAGCTGACCCGAACCGGGGGCGTTTCAGGCGAGGCACTGCCGGTAGATGTCCTGGATGACCAGACCGGCAAGCGTCATCCCGAAAATGGCGGTGATGTGAGCCAGGGAACCGTTGATCTGAGCCTTTTTCGAAATCTGGTCAGAGACAATCTCCTGCTTGTTGTATGAATCTGCATCCTCGGTCAGCCCCCGGTTAGGAAGCACTTCGGCATCATAGACGCAAAGGAACTTTTTCGCCGGAAGAGTCTTCCTCTGCCTCAGTCGCTTGCGTAGCATGGAACCCAAAGGACAACCACAGACATCCCAGAACTCGGCCACTCTGATCTGAGTCGGATCGACCTTCAGGGCCGCTCCCATCGCAGAGAAAAAGACCGCCTTGGAGGACGTCGCCTCCAGAATCAATGTCATCTTATCCTTCAGCGAATCGATTGCATCTATCACATAATCATAGGAATCGAGATCGAAGGATTCCGCGGTCTCACTGTTGTAAGCCCTGCACAGAGCTTCGATCTCAGCATTGGGATTGATGTCGACAAGCCTCCTCTTCAGAGCCTCCACTTTAGCCTCACCGATAGTGGACACGGTCGCCTGAAGCTGCCGGTTGATGTTTGTGACACCAACAACATCCACATCGACCAGGGTCAGATGCCTGATCCCATCGCGGACCAGACCTTCAGCGCACCAGCTGCCAACGCCGCCGACACCGAATATGATGACCCTCTTCCCGGCGACAGACGCCATCACATCTTCCCCCAGCAAGAGAGAAGACCTCTTGAATATGTCAGATTCCAATATGTTCTGCATCCTCGTTCCCGAAAATATCTATCTCCAACCTGCCTCCAGCCGGTCTCCAACCGATCTTCCAGCCGATTGACAAAAACGAACAAAAATAGAAATATTTTTTGTTTCTCAAGCCCTCCAGACCTCGATTTGCAATCCCACTCCGTTAGGGGAGAGGCGCCCCCGAATAGCATCGTCTCCTCACCGCCATCCCGTCCCGCGACGACGCCCCCGAATAGCATCGGTTCCCTCAGTACATCCCATCTCACAGCCACCCCAGCCATCGCCATCCCAGCCACCGCCACCCCAGCCATCGCCAAATCACCGGCCAAAAAAGTGGATGCACATCCGAATCACTCTTCGGATGCGCATCCTTGTTAACACTCAGAATATTCAGAATATTCGGAATATGATTGAAATGTGTTACTGTTTGCGGAAAGTCACTTTGATGAAGTCTTCCTTCTGTCTCTCATATCCCTTCCATTTGATCTTGACATTGATAGGGGAACCGTCCGAAGGTCTGAACTCATTGAGGTCGAAGGCGACTACTCCATCGTAGAAGTTGCCGTAGCCATCTCCATTGGCATTGTGGCGGAGTTCGAAGACATAATCACCGCTGCCGGCGGAGATCTTCACGAGAGCGATTCCGTGTGCCACTGAAGGATTCGACCTCTGGATGGAGAATCTGAGGTTGAGGTAACCGTCCTCGCCGATGGTAAGCCAGTCTTCGATGATCTCGATCGGATCGTCACCATAGTTGATGCCGTTGTCGATTCCAAGGTCCTCGACAGGTTTCTTGGTCAGGATGCTGGCGATGTCGTAGACCTCGACATTCCTTACCGGAGCGTTTGAATTCTCTCCGAGGTCATCGGTGAAACTGAAGTTGACCAGAGCCCTTACAACTGTGTCCTTGTCCGGTTTCAAACCGCTGGGAATGAGTACGGTACTGTCGTTCAACTGAAGCCTTGCATTTCCGTTTTCTGCTTCATAGGTGACCAAAGCGGTGTATGCTTTGGCTGAATCTTTGTCATTGCAGGCGGAGAACGTAAGGAGGGCGCACACGAGCGTCAGTGCAAATGCTTTAATGTTTTTCATACTATTACAATAGTTCGGTAAAATTATAAAAGTTACACCGCGGCGCGAACGCCGTAGAATAAAAGTTCTTTGAAATCAGTGTTATTTAATCGCATGTTCGGAGAT
>SFMU01000052.1 GCA_004552965.1 Bacteroidales bacterium
GCCCGGACTCCGGAAGCGAAATGCTTGACGAAGGTGAAACGGGCCTTTCCCCTCGCAACCACATCGGCGAGCAGGTCGTGGACGACAAGGCCGCCGTCCGGCACCTCGACGGTGCCCGACTCCCCTCCCTTGTAGATTTCCCTGTCCAGTTTGTCGAAAAGGGTGTAGGCGATGATTTCGTAGTTTCCCGCAAGGAGCTTCAGCTTGGCGCTCCGCAGGCCGTACTCGGCGGACTCTGCAGATGAGGCGCCCAGAGTCAAGGTCTGGCTGATCTGCAAGTCGCCGCAGCGAAGCATGACCATCACCTTGGACACGTCGCCGAGGTAGTCGATGGATGCCTTTGTCCCTGTATAGGAGGCCTCCTTGTAGACCTTGAACTGGACGTAGCCGTAGCCTTTGTCCCTCTTGTCCGGATACTCCTCTCCGGAGCAGGATGTCAACAGGGACAGGGGCAGTAAGAGCCACAGCAAGGAAACCGCAATATTTCTGAAAGTCTTCAACATTGGCTGATCTAAACCTGAAAACTCTTGATAATCAATAGATTATTTAGCAATTAAAGGGCTCTTAGTTCCCGGAAGGATCGAAACTGTAATAGAGGGCGGCGACCGGGGAACCGTTCGCTCCGGCGAGGATGATCAGACAGGACGTGAACTCGGTCACTGCAGGGCTCACCTTGACGGCGATCTCTGTCTCGCTGTAGCCTTCGGCGGTGAAGGAACCATCGGTAAGCTCCATGAAATCAAGTCCATAGATCATTCCTCCCCACAATTCCACGGTGGATTTGAGGACAGTCTTGCGGGTGGTCACCGTGACTTCATAGATCTCACTGATGCCGATGTTGGAATTGATGATGTCGAAGACGTCGTTCCCGGCCGAGAGTTTGTTCACGGTGCCGTTTCCGGATGAGATGCTGATGGTGTCGGAACCGCCGGCAGAGCCACCGGAGGCTTCAGTGTCATAGACACAGGCCAGGACGCCGAGCACCTTTGTCTTCTCCTCGTCGGAATAGAAGACGATGAAAGAGGTCGGTTTCTCGCCTTCGACAGCCTTGTAGGCGGAAGGGTCCATGTAGACCAGTCCCCTGGTGTTGCGCGCGAAAGGATTCAGCTCGAGCCAGAAGCTTCCGGAGACGTTCGAGAGATTGTAGTCCTTGATGTCGAAGGAGGTGAATCCCGGCGTGAAGGTGAGCTGGGCAAGGGAGTACTGGTCTGAATATGTCAGTTTGTAGACCTGGTCGGTGTCATATTCCTTCTTCAGCCATTCGCAGTCCTCCGGACTCTTCTCAAGGATGGCCTTGTAGTTGTCTGCAGATGAATCCAGACCGACGAAATCCGGTCTGATGCCTTCCTGGACAAGACGGCCGACAAGGTACTTCCGGTACTCCGGCAGGATGGTCAGGCCCTGCTCGTCGCAGACCTTGGCTGGGGTAAGCTTCGAGAGGCTCGGAGGCAGGACAAGAAGGTCAGCGTAGCGGTCTGTGCCTTCATTTTCGGACACGACAACTTCAAGGGTTGATTTCTGGAGATAACCATCAGAATTGAAACGCTTGACAGACATTATCCAATCCGGCAAAGAAACTTCGTAGTACTCCTTCTCGGCATTCCATTCGACGGCAAGCAGATTGTAGTCATGACCTCCCAGGACATACATCAGGGCCGGTTGGAATGAATAGCCTCCTGTCGGCATCTTCAGCTCCGCATCCTTGTTGAAGTACAGGGATGAGGCGAGTTCGACCTCGAGTCTGTCACCGTAAGCCGGTACGGTCAGGGAGACCGGGACACTGGCGGATTCAGTGGAGCCGGATGCGATGAATTCCATCTGCAGGGTCTTTCCATTGGCGAGGGACTCGACCGTTTCAAGGGAAAGGATGAGTTCGGTAACCTCATCGGAGCTCTCCTGGGTGGATGCGTGGACGAATTCGGATCCTGTGGCCAGAGTCCATGGGAAGTTCGAGACAACCTTGACAGGAAGAGTATAGTCTGTCGAGCCTTCGAAGGTAAGAAGAGTCAGATCCGTCGAAGGGGTGTCTGAATATTCAAACCCGCTCTGCGGAAAACCTTCCTCGGAAGGGATTGCCGGATAGACGTTCAGGACTCTTTCGCCGCGCAGCTTGGTCAGGGTGGCGATTTCTTTGGTGATGTCCTTCATCGTCAGGGTGACTGTGCAGACCCTGTCGGTGTCGAATTCGAGGTCGTCGGTGAAGCCTACCTCGACTGACTGCTTTCCCGGAGCGCCGCTGAGGGTTGTTTCAAGCATTCCGGCATCGAATATTCCGAAATAGTTGCCGGCGCCTTCACCGGTGACCTTCAGGGTCCAGTCAAGGTTGGCATCGAATTCAATGCGGACGGTCTCGCCCGGAGAAAGTGTCTTCTCGATCTTTGTTGCCGGGAATTCCGGTTCGATGATTTCTTCCTGTTTGCAGGAAACTAGCAGGATGGAGGCCATCCCGAGCAGGGTCAGACCTGCAGAGCATATTCTTTTAAGCATATTCATAGTATTTTTCAGCATATTCTTAGACATTATCATATTCATAGACGTCAGGATATTCATGGAACTTCAGCATATTCATGGAGCCTGGGCATCATTCCTACATTTCCATTCCTTCCCTTGCGAGCCTGGCGGCCTCTTCGTCGCTGACCCACTCCATGACTGTGTAGAAGTTGCCGACTGTGCCGATCTCTTCCGTCAGATTCCTCACATACATCTGGGTCCAGAGGTAGAGATAGTTGCCGCACGGATAGAAGAAGGATTCGGCGAGCGGGCTGGTCTTCACAAGTATCCTGTCATCGCCGTGAGCCATGCCGAAGAAGGAGCCCTCGTCGCTCATCACCTGATCCTCAGGGACTGTGACCAGAGGGGACATCGGGTCTTCCGTGCTGAAGACGATTTCGACATCGTAGCCTTCCCTCATCCAGTTCCGGCAGATGATTGTGTTGTCCTTCTGCGGATGCTTCTCGGTGCGGACAAGCCTCTGGTAGGAACGGGTGGGGTTGTAGGTCTGGAGGAAGGTGGAAGAGAGGACACACCAGCCGGTGAAGCCTTCGATCTCGAACGGGCAGGACTTCATCAGGACGACCCTGGCCTTCCTGCCCATTCCGGGCATGACCAGGGATTCGGGCATCACGAGCGAGAGGGTGAAACCCAGCGAATCGGCAGGCCCGATGTTGTCATAGATTCCGTGGACCATCACGTCCGCTCTCGTCTCGCCGGCCTTGATGGTGACGGTGTTGGAACGGAGGGTGTAGTGGAGGGTCTCGGTCGCATTGCTTTCGGAGTCGATGATCTCGACGCCGAATGTCCTGTCGTAATCCCTTGTCACCGTGGAGACCACCGGCACGCTGAACCACTCGACATCATTCATGACCGGATAGGTCTTCATGGTGTCGGCGAACATCACATATTCCTCCCCGGAGTAGATGTTCCTCTCCCCGGAGCAGGAGGCAAGCAGGAGGCCTGCCAGAGCGATGCTTAAGTATTTATGTAAATTTCTCATTTTCAGTTACTTTCATTAGGCTGAATCTCTGAGCCCGGAGCCTCGGTCTCGTTCCTTGGGATCGGCCAGACAAAACGCGGGTCATCCGGTTCGACTTTCAGCGAGCCTCCCTCGCTGACGCAGGATGTCTGAGGCGTCCTTTCGAAGCCTAGATGCCACCTCTTGAGGTCCTGGAGACGGAATCCTTCCATGTAGAGTTCCCTTACCCTTTCGGCGGAAATGACTTCGAGGAAATTGCTCTGGTCGACGGCTATGCTGCCACCGGAGGAGAAGCGTGACTTGCGCAGGGTGCTGAGGTCGGCCGATGCCTTGGAATATTCACCCTTTCTGCAATAGGCCTCGGCGCGGATGAGGTACTGCTCGGCGAGCCTGAAGAGCTTCGGCATGCAGACGTGGTAGATGTTCAGGCTCAGCAGGGACTCGTTGCCGAAGTACTTGACCAGCAGGGGCCATTGGAGGCGATGGCTGTAGCCTGTCTGAAGTTCGCGGAAATAGCAGTCGTAACGGCAGTCTGCACTCTGATAGAGGTTCAGGACAGACTGGGCAGGGACGAAGTCCGGATAGTAATAGTAGTAGTCTCTTGTCAGGTTGAGGAAGACCGAGCCCGTGGCGGCTCCATAGGAGGTGGAGGTGTAGCCCAGTTTGAATATTATCTCGAAGGAGGCATCTCCGCTCCAGAGATATTCAAGGAAGGTCTGGTCGGAGGTGTAGTTGGAGTTGGCGTCGGCAAGGCTGTAGACTCCGCTTCCGATGAGCTTCGAGGAGTGTTCGATGGCGGCGTCCCAGTCCTGCATGTAGAGGGCTGTCCTCGCCCAGAGGGCATGGACGGCTGCGTTGCGGACATAGACTGAATTGGCGACGTCGTTGTCAGGGTCCAGAAGGGCGTCAGCGGCGGCCAGGTCGGAGAGGACCAGGTCATAGGAGCTTTTGAGGTCAGCGCGTTTCGAAGGTTTTTCGCCTGAATATGTCACCGCGAGCACCACTCCAAGTTCGCTGCCTGCGGTCTGCGGGTCATAGGCCTTGCAGAAAAGCTTGATGAGTTCCGAATATGCCAGGGCTCTGCAGAAGTAGGTTTCGCCGGTCAGGGCATCGAGCTGGAGGATCTTTGTGTCATCGGTGAGGCTGGACTTCAGGGTCCCGACATTCTCCAGGAAATAGTTGCACTGCCCTATCACCGTGTAGAGTCCGGAGTAGACGGCTTCGACATAGGGGTTGGCAGCCTGGATGTCCCACTGCCAGATGTTCACATAGGTGTTGGAGTTGCCCTTGACTGCCTGGACCAGATCGGTCTGGATGTCTGGGCAGAGGGTGAGATTGGCGCTGTAGAGGCTGCCGCTCATGAGGGTCTTGTAGATGCCGTTGACTATCTCCTCGGCGGCGGTCACGCTGTTCATGCCCTTGTCCAGGGGCAGATAGTCTCCCGGATTCTTTTCCAGGCAGGAGCTGAAGGTCAGGAGGGCTGCGAGGGCAAGCGTTATGTTCTTGATTGTCTTTCTTGTCATGGTGGTCATCGGATTAGAACTTGAACTCGAGTCCGAATGTGAACTGGCGGGACATCGGGTACTGCGCCGCATAGATGTTGCTTGCCCCTTCCGGATCGAGTCCGGAGAAGCCGGTCAGGGTGAAGAGGTTCTGAGCCTGGGCGTAAAGCCTGACTTTCGGGAAGGAATACCCTATCATCAGGTTCTTGAGCCTCATGAATGAAGCGTCCTCCAGAAGCCTGCTGTCGAATTCGGTGAAGACTCCGTGACGCGGGATGTCTGTGACGTCTCCCGGCTGCTTCCACCTTTCCAGCAGCCTGCTGGACTGGTTGTAGGTGGCGAAACGGCCGTTGGACTCATCGAAATAGCGGTCGTTGTTGACCATGTAGCGCCCGGCCACGAAACTCATCTGGGCGCTGAGAGTCAATCTTTTCCACCGCAATGAGGTGCCGAATCCTCCCTGCCACGGGGCATGGTAGCTCTTGCCGAGGAGGACTCTGTCCGAATCCCTGAGCTGATTGGTGATGTTGCCGTCCTTGTCGTACCAGAGAGCATCTCCGTTGGCAGGATTGACACCGGCGAACCGGTTCATGTAGAACTCTCCGAGCGGGTGGCCCACCACGAGTTTGGTGTTGGTGTTGGCGTTCTCATATTCATTGACCCCGTTGTAGAGTTCCGTGATGCGGTTGAAGTTGTAGCCCGCGTTGAAGTTGATGTCCCAGCTGAGGCTTTCCGTGCTGACGAGGGTCGCCGCGAGGTTGATCTCCGCTCCGGCATTGACCATCTTGCCGACGTTCTCCCAGCGGTAGCCGAAGCCGTTGGACTGGGCGTAGGAGAGGGGAACTGCCATCAGCATGTCGGTGGTGAGTTTCGCATAGAGTTCGAAATCCACGTTCAGCCTGTTCCAGAAGCCGGCATGCAGGCCGAGATTGCTGGTCCAGCAACTCTCCCAGCTGAGGTCCTCATTGCCGGGCTGGACAGGGGCCATCGCTCCGTCCCCGACATAGTCGCCATTGCCGCCGATGAGTTCAAGATGCTCGTAGTTCGGGATGGTGGAGTTGCCGGAAGTTCCGCTGCTGAAGGAAAGCTGGGCATTGCTGAGCCAGCCCCTGGCCGGAGCTGCGAAAGGCTCATTCCGGAGATTCCACATGAAGCCAACCGCTCCGAAGGTTCCCCAGCGGCTGTTGGCGCCGAAACGGGATGAGGCATCGGAACGCAGGGAGGCCTCGAAATAATACTTGTCCGAGAGGTTGTACTCCCCTCTTCCGAAGAATGACAGCCTCGAATAGTCGCTGTCCGAGACACTGCTCCATGAGGTTACACGGGTCGCGAAGGCTATGTCGGTCAGGTAGTCGTTAGTCTGGCCTTTGCCGGTGACGGAAAAGCCTTCGGAATGGTAATTCTCGCCTTCCTGGCCGAGCATCAGGGTGAAATCGTGGAGTCCCCCGACGGAGAACCTGTAGGTCAGAGTGTTGGAAATCTGCAGATTGAGGATGTCATTGGAACTCCTCTGCGCCGTACCCTCTCCCTGGTTCGGAGCATAGCTCGGGAAAGACTGCCCGAAGCCTGCCGTGTGTGAATAGTCCGCCGACATCTGGGAGCGGAAGACAAGATTCTTCATCAGGTCGGCTTCGGCGAAAGCCATCGCGAGAGCCTTGTATTTCCTGTAGCGGAGAGGATTGTTGGCAATCCACTCGAGAGGATTCTGCCCCTGGCCTCTCCAGCTGCCGTCGTTGATCGAGGCCAGTGAGCCGTCACTCTTGTAAGGGTCCCAGTAAGGGAGCATGAACCTGGCTGCCGAAATCGGGGTCACAAGGGTGTAGCTTCCTTCGTCGGCCTGCTCGATGTCCTGGTAGTTGAACATGGTGTTGACTCCGATCCTGACCGAAGGAGAAATGGTCTGTTCGAAGTTTGCCCTGAAGGAATACCTTCCGAAAGATGAGCCCGGCGCGATTCCCTGCTGGTTGTAATAGGAGCCTGAGACATAGTAGTTTGTCCGGTCGGAGGCGCCTGAGAGGGAGAGTTCGTAGCTCTGCAGGAGGGCGGCATCGTTGAAGACCGCGTCAAGCCAGTTGACATCGATGGTCGAGAGATATTCGTAGTTCTGGCCTTCAGACATCCCGGTTTCCTTCTCGTAGAGGATGCGTTCCGGGGTGTCCATCAGATCCCAGTTGCCGTGGGCGATGGAAGAGACTCCGAGCTGGGTCTTGAAAGAGATGCTGGCCTTGCTGGTGTCCCTGCCTCTGCGGGTCGTGATGACGATCACACCGTTCGATGCGCGGGCTCCGTAGATCGAAGTCGAAGAGGCGTCCTTGAGGACGGACATGCTCTCGATGTCGGCAGGGTTGATGGTGTTGAAGTCGCTTGCAGAGATGGCCACGCCGTCCAGGATGTACAGAGGCGCGGTCCCGGAATTGATCGAGTTGGTTCCGCGGATGGTCATCGTGGCAGACTGGCTCGGCTCGCCGGAGGATGAGAGTACCGTCAGACCGGCCACCTGACCCTGAAGGGCCTGGTCGAAGGCCGGCACAGGGGTATCTTCCAGCTTTTCAGACTTGACGGTGGCGACAGATCCTGCGACCGTCCCCTTCTTCCTGACACCGTAGGCAATCACGACCGCATCCTCGAGATTGAGGGCTTCAGCAGTCATCACAACGTCGATCACTCCGCCCTTCTCGGGGACGGTCCTCTTCAGATCGTTGTAACCGATGCAAGTGAATGTCAGTTCGGAGCCTGGCAGAGCCTCGAATGAATAGTTGCCGTCAAGATCGGAAACGACACCATTTCCTTTTTCGTCAAGCACGGCCGCGCCGATCAGCGGCAAACCGTCTTCAGCCGAAGTGATCACACCTTTGACGACCACCTTTTCCTGTGAATATGCCGACACGGCCACCGACAGGAAAACGGCAATGGCAGCCAGCAATCTGGCCATCGGAATCCTTCCTGATGACCTTTCAGATAGGTACAAAAACATAAAGCTTTTCAAACAGAGTCCCGCCGCCTCTCCAACGGCAGTTCCTCCGACTGTTTAAAGTAACGCACAAAATTACTCAAAAACAACGATATAGCCAAATCCCCCTCCACATCTTGCCCGGAACGGCCCGGAACGGCTGAGGCAGGCTGAGGCCTGTGCCGAAATTGACTGAGGCCCAGATCACCCATATCCAGCCCAGAACTGCCCGGAAAACCGGCTGCCCTGGCTTCCGCTCACTCCGGACCCAGCAATCGGCTTCGGCACGGCACCATCGCCCAGAAGTACCTCAGGGGTATGCTCGCGTGGCAAAGAGTTCTTCTGACCGGTCTACGGCACGGCGACCCTGCCCACAGATGCCTCAGTGGCATCCCCGCGTGGCGAAGCGTTCTTCTGACCGTCCTTCGGCACGATGACCCTGCCCACAGATGCCTCAGTGGCATCCTCGCGTGGCAAAGATTTCTTCTGACCGGTCTTCGGCACGGCACCCCTGCCCACAGATGCCTCAGTGGCATCCCCGCGTGGCGAAGGGGGCTCCTGGACGGTCTTCGGCACGGCGACCTTGCCCACAGGTGCTCCAGAGGCATCCTCGCGTGGCGGCGAATTGGCAGAATGTCTTTTTTTTCGTTTCTTTGTGGTTCCGGAAGATGGCGGCATCTCCCGGACTTGCGTAATCACAAATGACACGAAAACATGAAAAGGCTTCCATTCCTCACTCATCTGCTTGTCGCATTCGTACTTGCACCCGTCCTGGCTTCGGCTCAGGGCACCGGCACACTGGCTTCCGGAAAGCTTCCGCTTGTCCCTTACCCATCTGAAATCACGGTCGGTGACACGGATTTCACAATCGGCTCCACCTGCCGGATAGGGATAACATCCGGGAGTGAAGAGGATGCCTTTGCCGTTTCCACATTCACGGACGAACATGATGGAACGCAGTGGCAGGTCCGCAACGGATCCTCGTTCAGGCGGGGAGGCATCACAGTCGCCCGTATCGGACAGGACAAGGCCACGGACAAGGTTTTGTCTCAGGCCGGACTCGTTCCGGATGAAAATTCAGACGAGTCCTATGTTCTTCTGTCCGACGAAGAGAAAGTAATCATCGGCGCCAGGACGTCTGCCGGAATATTCTATGGCATCCAGACTCTCCGTCAGCTGACATATTCCGACTCCGAAGGCAATGTCAGAGTGCGTGCCGCCAGGATCGCAGATGCCCCGGCTCTCAGGTACCGCTGGATCCAGGACGACTGGAACCGCGGGCCTATTCCCACCGTCGAATATGTCAAGAAGCAGATCCGCATCCTCTCGGAGTACAAGATCAATGGCTACTGCATCTACGCCGAGAACATATTCAAGTCTGAGAAGTACCCTCAGATCAACATGCGCGGCGCAGTCGTGACTCCGGAAGAAATCCGCGAACTTGTCGAATATGCCGGGAAATACCACATCGAACTCGTTCCGCAGCAGGAATGCCTGGGACACATGCACTACACTCTTCGCGAGGGTGGCTTCGATGACATTGCGGAGCGTCCGCGCGGCCAGATAGTCAGCCCGGCCGTCGAACGCACCTACACCTTTCTCAATGACTATCTGAGTGAAATCGTTCCGAACTTCAGGAGCGGATTCGTCCACGTCGGTTGCGATGAAGCTTTCGAGCTCGGTCTCGGGAAGAGTCGCTCGATGGTGGAGGAAATGGGGCTTGACGGAGCCTTCTTCCATCACATGGACCGGGTCATGAACCTCCCTGCAATCAAGGACAAAAAGGTCCTCTTCTGGGCAGACGTGGCCGCGAACAAACCTGACATCGACCTCTCTGTCCTTCCGGACAATGCCGTGGCGGTCGCCTGGGAGTATCTTCCGTTGGACAATTACGAATATTACCTCCCTCAGCTCCGCAGGAACGGCATTCCTTTCTTCGTGGCTCCGGGAGCATTCTGGTCGACCAGGGTCTTCCCTGATTTCAGCAACCACATGGTCAACATCAGAGGCTTTGTCCGTGACGGCAAGAAATACGGGGCAATCGGTATGCTCTGCTGCAATTGGGATGACATGGGTGAGGACCTGTTCGACGTCGGCTGGCTGGGGATGACTTTTGCCGCCGCCTGCGCCTGGCAGAAAGAACAGGAGACCAGCATCGAAGAATTCAGGCAGGCCTTCGACTGGGCCTTCTATCGCAATGCCACCGGTCACCAGTTTGCGGACGCCATAATGGCAATTGCCGACGTCCAGAGACCGATCTCGAACGTGTTGATGGCTGACTGGATCTGGTCGGTTCCGTTTGAGCAAGTTGGAGCCGGACAGCAGAACCATCTGCAGAATCTTGATCTGGAGGGACTTCGGGCAACGGTGTCTTCCAACTACGGCAAACTGCATCAGTGCCTCTCACTTGCCCATCACAATGAAAGCACTCTGGATGCGGTGCTTTTCTGCACCCGCCGTCTGGGCTTTGTCCTGACCAAGGCATCTCTTGCCGCCGGTCTTTCGCAGCGTTACGATGCCTTCTGCCGGGACGAGGACAACGGCAGGATCGTCAACACAGCCCTCTATGACATCGCGATGCCTCAGTGCGGTCTGATCGGCTCCCTTCGTGACTTCACCATGGAACTCAAAGACTGGCACAAGGAATTGTGGATGAAGGAGAACCGTCCTTATCACTGGGCGATCATCGAAGAGCGTTACAACCAGCTTCTGAAAGCCTGGGACGACCAGCTGAAACTCATCAACCTCCATCTTGGTGACAAGTCTCCACGGGAGGAGGTGGGATTCCCTTTCTCCCGGCCTTAGCCTGAAGCGGATCGGCCGGGGTACCTGTGGGCAGGGTCGCCGTGCCGAATGGATCCATTACCACCGGCCAGGTATCGTTCAATGCCCGGTTTCAGACCGCTTTGCCACGCAGGGATGCCTCTGGGGTACCTGTGGGCAGGGTCGCTGTGCCGAAGGGCTCTCAGAAGACCGCTTTGCCACGCAGGGATGGCTCTGAGGTACTTGTAGGCAGGGTTGCCGTGCCGAAGAGCTCTCAGAAGACCGCTTCGCCACGCAGGGATGGCTCTGAAGTACCTGTGGGCAGGGTCGCCGTGCCGAAGGGCACTTTCCTAAAGGGATTCGTTTTTACGGGGATCGAACCGGGATATTCCTGCGAACTGGCGGGTGTAGGCTTCGATGTGCTCCTGAAGCAGTTGCCCGACTTCCTCGGGGGTGTCGGCGCCATAGACCCTGTCGTCGGGGATTTCCGGATATCGGATTCTTCCGTCGATTCTCCGGTCGGCAAGTTCGGCTGACCAGCCGGGAACGGTACGGTAGGCGATGATCAGTTTCAGGGTGCTCCAGGCCGCTGCCATCTCCATCAGGGTGCCGGCGCCTCCTCCGATCGCTATCACGGCATCGGCGCAGCCTGTCATTCCGTTGCGGATGATGTCCAGGCCTGTAGGTATGAGGATGTCGACATATTCATTGGCCTTGGTCCTGTCGAAGGATGGGAGGATGCCGATCGTGTCGCCTTCGCGGTAGCTCTTCGAGGCATGCGCTCCGGCGCAGACTGCCTCCATGATGCCTCCCATGCCGCCACTCTGGACACGGTAGCCCCTGTCCACGAGCATTTTGCCTGTCTCGAATGCGAGTTTGTATTTGAATGAATCCGGATCTGCCGAGGCATCTCCGAGCACTGCTACTGTCTTTCTCATATTCAATGGAATTCTTGATTTCGGTTTAGTAATCCTCAAAAATAGGCATTTTTTCCCGTTATCGGTAAAATGACTATCTTTGCGGCCTTTGGAATCTTCGCCGAAGCGGAGTTCCGCAATCCATGCGATGTGCAATGCGATATGCAATTTGATATTCAATGCCGTATGCAATCCATGCTCATGCAATATGCAATCCATGCCATATGAAGACATTTGAAGAATTGGGCCTGATGCCCGAACTGCTCAGCGCAATCAGTGAGCTCGGCTACGAGACCCCGATGCCTGTCCAGGAAGAAGTTATTCCTTATCTGCTTGAAGCGGACCATGATCTTGTCGCCCTTGCCCAGACCGGTACCGGCAAGACGGCAGCCTTCGGCCTTCCGTTGCTGCAGAAGACAGACATCTCTGAGAACAAACCACAGGCTCTTGTGCTGAGTCCGACCAGGGAACTCTGCATCCAGATTGCCGAGGATCTGAGGGAATATTCGAAGCATCTCGGGGGCGTCCACATCGTCCCTGTCTACGGAGGTGCGAGCATCCGGAACCAGATCTATGAGCTCCGCAGAGGGGCGCACATCATCGTGGCCACCCCGGGACGCCTTCTGGACCTCATCCGGAAGGGAGAGGCGGATCTTTCCTGCGTCAGGCAGGTCGTGATGGATGAGGCTGACGAGATGCTGAACATGGGTTTCATAGAAGACATCAACTCCATTCTGGCCTCCGTTCCATCGGAGAGGAGCACAATGCTCTTCTCGGCCACCATGCCTGAAGAGATCGGTGAGCTGTCCCTCAAGTACATGAAGCAGCCGCGCGAAATAGTCATCGGGCGCAGGAACGAAGGCACCGCATCGGTCCGCCACGTCTGCTACACCGTGCATGCCAGGGACAAGTACCGCACCCTCAAGAGGATAGCTGATTTCTATCCGAGAATATACGGAATCATATTCTGTCGCACAAAGGCCGAGACCCAGGAAATCTCCGAGCGCCTCATCAGGGACGGCTACAATGTGGATGCCCTCCACGGGGACCTTTCGCAGCAGCAGAGGGACTATGTGATGAACCGCTTCCGTCTGCACAACATCCAGCTTCTCGTGGCGACTGACGTTGCCGCCAGGGGAATCGATGTGGATGACCTGACACACATCATCAATTATTCCCTCCCAGATGAAACCGAAGTCTATACCCACCGCAGCGGCAGGACCGGCAGGGCGGGGAAGACGGGTATCTCGATTGCCATCATAAACATGAAGGAGGTCGGCAGAATCAAGGCCATCGAGAAGATCATCGGCAAGAAATTCGAAATCGGCAAGATACCTTCCGGTAACGAGATCTGCAAGAAGCAGATTTTCAATCTGATCGACAGGATTGAAAAAGTTGAGGTCAATGAAGATGAAGTGGCAGAGATTTTGCCGTCAGTCTATTCCAGGCTCCAGTGGCTTGACAAGGAAGAACTGGTCAAGAGGCTTGTGTCCCTCGAATTCAGCCGCCTGATCGACTACTACCAGGAGGATGAGGACTTCGATGCAGGCAACCACACCGAGACCCGTAAGGACCGGGTCAGGAAGACCTCGGGGCAGGCTCCGGAATCTTTCTCGAAACTGTTTCTCAATCTCGGGAAGATGGACGGGCTGAATCCCCAGAAACTGCTGATGATGGTCAACCGTACGGTTCCTGACGATGTGGAGATCGGCCGGATCGACCTTTTCTCCCGTCACTCGGTCTTCGAAGTCCAGAGCGACATGGCCCGCAGCGTAATCGACGGCCTGATGACCCTGAAAAGGAACGGACGCCAGATCAAGGTCGACTACGCGACCGAGGAGCAGGTCGCCCGCCAGCTCGAACGCAAGAAGCAGCGCAAGGACGCCCGCAGCGCCTCAAGGAAGGACCGGAGCGATGCAGGGAAGGCAGACCAGGGCGCTGCAAGGAAGTAACGGAGCGCAGAAGGAAAGGACTCGCTCGCAGCAGGGAAAGACGTCCGGAGCGTTTCAGTAAAGGCAACCCAGGGCGCTGCAAGGAAGTAACGGAGTGCAGAAG
>SFMU01000053.1 GCA_004552965.1 Bacteroidales bacterium
CTTGCCAGGCAGGTCATCTTCGCTCCGGAACTCGGACAATGGAACTACCTCGTCAAACCGGCCAACTGATGCAACTTATTTTTTACACATTACTAAGTATCATCACAAAACAGAAACTAAGAAATATCATAGCAGAATCAATTAGAAGGGCTCTATACAATTAAGCCGCAGGATTTCTCTTGCGGCTTTTCTTTTACTCTGTCTTGGACAACAGGTATATAGTTCCCTTAATTTATGCCGAAGTTCCAGTCGCATATAAACGACAAAGCATTCAGCGATTCCCGATTCTGGGCTTGCCGCAAGAATGCTGTGCCGGCCACAGGGTAAGCGAATATCCTAAAATGACTCGTCCTGCTTAAATAAAATGAAGATGCCCTTTTGGGGGCATCTTCCCAGATTGCCTTGTGCGCACTGCTATAACAGTATAGCATCCGCCACGACTCGGCTAACAAACTCGTTTCGTGCTACCGCGACCATAGTGTCCTCAAAGAGCGCGAGTGCATTGACTCGCTGCATCAATTTTCCACACATATCACTATATTTGTCATAAAGGCGAAAATGATTGAAGATATGAAAATCTCACTTTACACCCTAACTTCATCGCTCCACGACAGAAGTGCCGTGGATTCCGTGACCGGCGAATTCCTCTCATCCATAGAGGCCGCCCTGGGCTACAGATTTGACTTCCGAGGCGATGACTTCTCCTCATACGGCAAGAGCGACCTGGATGTCATCTTCATCCGGACCGGAGGCTCCGAGGGACTCTTCAGGGAGGTCTTCCCTACCCTCCGTGGCAACATCCTTCTTCTGACCTCGGGCCAGAGCAACTCTCTTGCCGCCTCACTGGAGATTCTGTCCTTCCTCAATCAGAACGGGCGCAGGGGCGAAGTCCTGCACGGCAGCGCGCAGTATATCGCCGGGAGGATTGACACCCTGGCGAAGGTCTCCCGCGCAAGAAGGAGCCTTTACGGGCAGAAGCTCGGCATCATAGGCAGACCGTCGGACTGGCTCATCGCAAGCCAGCCGGACAAGACTGCCGTTGCAGAGAAGCTGGGAATAGAACTTCTGGACATTGACATCAGGGAGCTCATCGAGAGGGCCGGGAAGACCTGCGGCACTCCCCTGCCGGAGACGGCTTCAGCAATCGCCGAAGGGCTCCGAAAAGATGCTCCTGCAGCGGTCAGGAAATACGTCGAAGGAGCGATAGGAATATATTCAGCACTCCGGGAGACAGTCAGCAGATACGGCCTCTCGGGACTGACCATACGCTGCTTCGACCTTCTCGATACCCTTGGAAATACAGGCTGCCTCGCACTCGCCCTTCTCAATGCCGAGGGAATCCCTTCCGCCTGCGAGGGAGATGTCCCGGCGCTGCTCTCGATGGTCATAGGCAATGCACTCACCGGACGCAGCGGCTTCCAGGCGAACCCGTCACAGATTGACCCGAGCACAGGAAAGATGCTTCTCGCGCACTGCACAGTGCCGTTCAATATGGTGGAGAGGTATTCATATGACACGCATTTCGAGTCGGGAATCGGCGTTGCCATCCACGGGGAACTGGCCAAGGGAGATGTCACGCTCTTCAAGACATCCGCCGACCTCGGCCGTGTGTTCTGCGAGGAGGCGGAACTGCTGGAGAACCAGTATGGAAGGAATCTCTGCCGAACTCAGGTTCTTCTTCAGATGAAAAAACCTGAAGTTCTTTCTGAATACTTCCTCCGGAACCCTATCGGCAACCACCATATCGTCTTCAGCGGTTCACACAAGGCCCTGTTCGAAGCGTTCATGAGCGAGATCTAATCCTCTTCAGGACATTCAGACACACAGACGGATATCTAACCTGAACCATCAAATCAGACTCACCATAAACACTGGCAGCATCAGCACATCCTGATCCTTAGCCAGATCCTTCGTGTATACAAGATAACTGTGCTGTATCCTTTCCGAGAACTTCATCTGAAAGGCATCCAGTGAAGCGTGGGTCTTATAACCCGAAGATTTCACCTCCAACGGACACAACTTGTTGCCCCTGGACAAGAGGAAATCTATCTCGTAGTTATGCTTTCCGTCCGGAGTTGGCCAAGAATGGTAGAACAGTTCGTTACCGGCAGCAATAAGCATCTGAGCCACAAGATTCTCATATACATACCCTAGGTTGGCAGACAGCTTATCACTCAGCAGCTTCTCGTATATCACATTCTCAGTATAGGACTTGTCCCAGAACGCCAGAGTGACAAACAACCCGGTGTCGCATACAAACATCTTGTAGCAATCCAGTTCCTCCGATAGGCTCAGCCCTACATTTGGGTCACTCACATGGCGGGACAGATTGATGCACATCGAAGCCTGCATTTCACTGACAATGCCAGACACCGTATCTGCACGATCGAGTGACTTTGGGTTGTTGTCGTACTTAGCTCTAAACTTGCAGTTTGCGCAAGGTTTTTCGTTTGATTGCCATAAGAATAAGGATTCATCGGTTGGATATTTTACTTTTCCACCATGAATTTATGCGCTTCACTCCATCTACTCCGAGGATGGTCAACCCTCCGTACTGGAAGGTCTTTGCCAAACCGAAGAACACGAACCACAACACACCCTTTGCTGGAGCAGAAATGGGCAGTGCCATCTGGGCAAAGGAGATGATGTAGCAAGGCACACACAGGGCAAAGATGATGATGCCTGTGCGGAAAGAGAAGCGGCTCAGAAAAGATTGTATTCGTTGTTTCATCGTAGCCTACGATAGCATATGATGTTAATACTACATGAGTATAACGGTGGTAATCCCCATTTCTGCCTGCAAAGGTAGTAACACTCTTCAAAATATCGCACACGACATAGTAATTGTAACCTTTATTTAACACATACTTCTATCGGCGCTTCACCTCCCATTATTTCAGCTTCGCATCATTGGGCGTATGTATGATAAAAGAAGTACTATTGCAGCAAAAAACAATAAAACAACTTATAAAAGTATTTAAGTTTCGCAAGACGCACAACTCTCGCATTAACAGGTAATCATGAACTTGCGAAACTTGAGTAAAAGTATTGAGAAAAATATCGACCGGTAAGCGAATGGAAATGAGGCAAAACCGGCAGTAGGACAAGCAAGAGCAAAGAACCCCCAAATTATGTATTGTGCAAGTTTTTTTCTCGGTGAGAAGTGTTTTCGCGAAGAACCGAGATTATAAGGTGCAACAATGCACTGGCAGCAGTTGCAAGCAATCCAAGGGCTCCAAGCAAAAAGTCAGAAAGGATTTTTTCACCTGAACGATATGATGATTTTGAATACATACCGTGGTTTCTACGATAGTATCCGCGTTTGTTGGTGCCGCCGTTGTACCCCATAGCAACAATGATTGATGTATTTGCCAAAAGTCAGCCCTAAACCTTCAGGAAGCAGTTTTTCTTGTAGAGGAAGTAGAGCAGGAGCCAGCAAAGGGCAAAGTAGCCGAGGCTGAAGACGAGTTTGGACCAAGGCTCGGGGAGAAGACCCATGATGCCGCCGAAGAAGAAATCCGTCATTGAATCAAAACGCAAGATGGCCTGCCCCAGGTAAATGGTGATCGAGTTCATGCCGACAACCTGGAAGAACAGAACGCCTTTGCGCCAGCCTTTGACATCTATGAGATAGTAGAATATGGCGAAGAGGCCTACTGACCAGGCCGCGGCGGCAAGGACGAAAGTGCTGGTCCACAGGTTCTTGACAACCGGAAACCAGATAGACCATACGGCAGCGATGACGGCCATAAGCGCAGCGGCGGCCAACATCTTCACGGTCTTGCGGTTGCCGGAGTCCTTGGAGTCCTTGACATAGCGGCCTGTGAACATTCCAAGCATGGCCGTCACTACTGCCGGGATCGTGCTCAACAGTCCCTCCGGATCACCGAGGCCTTTCTTATAAATGTGGTTCGGCATCAGAATCCTGTCAATATAGTAGGCGATGTTGCCTTCCTTGGAGAATGAGTCGGCACCGACAGGAGCGTCAGGGGCGACGAAAAACCTCAACAGGAGGAAATAGCCGACCAAAATGCCAACGGCGATTCCCCACTGGGTCTTCTTTTCCGTGTACATATACAGAATGGCCGCGATAGCCCATGCGATTCCGATTCTGGCAAGGACGCTCGGGAACCTCAATGTGGCGAAGTGGAACTGGAATAATCCTTGATAGACAAGGCCAAGGAATATCAGGACGCAGGCGCGGCGCAGCACGTCAAGGCAGAGTCGGGAGCGGCTCATCCCTTTCGTCATCTTCTTGGCTGACGAGAAAGGGAATGTCATTCCCGAGATAAAGAGGAACAGGGCGAAAATCGTGTCGTGATGGTGGAAGCCTTCCCAGTCCACGTGGGACATCTGGGTGGCGAGCCAGAAGTCCCCGCCGCCGGGAAAGAGACCGCAGAAGTTGGCGATGATGGCGCTAAGACCCATGATGAACATCATGTCGAAGCCCCTCAGAGCGTCCAGAGAGAGGAGGCGGCCGGTGTTTTCCTTAGTTGTCATATATCATCTTGTCAGATTATCCCGAGCATCCTGACTTTGGCGATGTAACTGGCTCCGATGGCGCCGGCTTTCTCGCCAAGACGGGTGACGATGATCGAGGTGTCGCTGCTGACTATCGCGAGGGCGAGTTTGTTCACGCTGCCCTTGATCGGTGTCATAAGATATTTATGCGCGCGCGCGAGGACACCGGCTATGACGATCACTCCCGGATTGAACAGATTGATCATACCGGCTATAGCCTGACCGAGGGCATTGCCGACTTTCTCGATAGCCTCAATGACAACCGTATCCTCGGCATCAGCCGCGTCAAGTATGTCATTCAGAGTGATTTCCTCTCCGGCCTTGAATTTTTTGTTCAGAAGCGACGGCTGCCCGGCCGCCATCTCCTCAAGCACAATCCTGTGAAGAGCCGATCCGGATGCCTCGGTCTCAAGACAGCCGATCTTTCCGCACCGGCATATCCGTTTGTTGTCGAAAATAGGGAAATGGCCTATCTCGCCGGAGAAGCCGGAACGACCGTAGCCAAGCTTGCCGTCGATGATCATTCCGAGACCCAGTCCCCAGCTCACGTTGAACACAAGGAATGTCTTCTCCGGGCTCTCGCTGGACATATATTCAGCGTAGGCTATGGCCCTGGAATCATTCTCCACATAGACCGGCAGTCCAAGTTCCTTCTCAAGGATGCTTGCGATCGGCTTGTCCTCGCTTATGAAATAGGAAAAGCAATAGCCTGAGTTGCAATTGACACGACCAGAGAATATGAATCCGTAACTGCGGATCTTCGAGAGATCGACCTTGGAGGACTTCAGACAGTCGCGGACAGCATCGCACATCCTGCGGCACGACTCCTCGGTGTTGGTCAGGGTGAACTTTATGCTTTCCTTGAAGAAGCACAGTTCTCCCATAAAGTTCGTGACAGCGACCGAAAGATGATCCCGCTTCACATCCACCCCGACAAAATTGCCGGCATCAGGATTAAGGCCGTAGATCACCGGCTTACGGCCGCTGGAAGACTCCATCTTGCCGATCTCCTTAACGAAACCGTCATCAATCAGGTCGGTCACGATTCTGGAGGCCGTCGGGACGGAAGTGTCATATTCACGGCTCAGATCCGCGAGGGTGAACTGCTTGTCATAGACGCAATTCTCCAGAATCAGATGCTTCAGGAAGGAGTTTCTGCCATTGATATGGTTCAGAAAGGATTCCTTGTCGTTGATGTTTGCCATAATATCTCTGTTATCGGACCTTGGAGGACTTGCAGCGTGATTCTCTGAACCAAGGTTTGTGGTAACAAAGATAAACATTTTATGGTCAATTTGAAAGGAATAGTCCTCAAATGGCCATACTTAAACTCAAAATAGCGTTTGTGCACGGCAATTATTACAATTTTCGTTAAAAATACTAGTCAAATTATTTTCAAAATGTAATATATTACTACATTTGCGGTGAAACAATATTGACCGTTAGCCACTATTGTATTCCATAAACCTCAATGATTATCGTTTATCATCAAATATTTAATGAAATAATATGACTGATCAATTAACAATGGGAAGGCGAAGGATAGCTTTCATCCTGCTGGCCGCATTGTTGTCGGTTCCTTCTTTCGGAATAGGCGCAAGCAAAGCCGACGCAAAGAAAATCAAGAAGATCACAGCAAGCGATGTCGTGCTGTTCTACGCCGGCGGGGAGCTGGGCAACTACTATGACCAGAAATATGCCGCCGACTATGTCTCCTACGTGGACCGTGAAGGTGAGGAGCACTGGCTTTTCGACGGATTCCTGCTCCTCCAGATCTGGGACACCAAGGCCGAGAACGCCTCGGAGGTGACCTTCACACCCGGAATGAAGGACGGAAACGGCAACTGGCTGCCTTCCGCAAATCAGGCGGACTGGAAGAAACTCGTAGATTACTACTTTTCAGAGGGCAACTGCATCGACGCCATCGACAAGGCTGTGGGAGAGGCTGCGAAACGCCTCGGAAAGCCTGCGGAAAAGAGACAGATAATCATCTCGATTCCGGATCCGATGCCTTACCGTCAGCCGATGACAAAGAAAGGCGGAACTACCTACTGGGGCCTCATTGACGGAAAGGTCACGGACTTCTCCGACGAGAACGACAGAGCCGCCGCCTGCAAATGGTTTGTGGACGAGGTTCTCAAGGCCTACAAGTCAAAGAAGTACGAGAACGTGGAGCTGGCCGGATTCTATTGGATCACCGAGGATTTTCGGGACAAGAGTCCGCTACTGCCTATGGTCTCCGACTACGTTCACTCCAAGGGCTACCCTATCACCTGGATCCCTTACTTCCAGGCTCCGGGCTACACCGAGTGGAGGGAGAAAGGCTTCGATATGGCTTGGCACCAGCCGAACTACTTCTTCTACAACGTACCCGAGTCCCAGATCAAGACAGCCTGCGAGCAGGCTCAGGCCAACGGGATGGGAATGGAGATGGAACTCGACGAAAGGGCTACCGTGAAACCTCTGTGGGGCGACGAGAGCCTGGCCTACAAACTGAGGGCATACATGAAGACCTTCAAGGAGTGTGGTGCATGGGCTAATTGCCAATTGGCTTACTATCAAGGCACCCACGCCGTCCGTCACCTCAAGGACTCCTCAGATCCCCGTGACGTTGAGCTCTACCAGGATCTCTGCGATTTCATCGCCAAGCGTCCGTACAGAAACAAGTAAGAAGCCCTGGTGCGTAAATGTTAACCTTTTACGCACCAATCAGATTAGAATGAGAAAGATACTGATAATGATGTTCGCGGCGGCGCTGGCTTTTCAGGCCATCGCCCAGACCCAGGCGGCTCAGACCGACCCTGACTGGCAGAATGCATCTGTCGTGGAGCGGAACCGTCTCCCGATGCGGGCCACCTTCCACACGGATGACCCGCGGATGTCGCTTCACGGGCTTTGGAAATTCAAATGGTACGAGACCCCTGACGGCCGCTCCACCACATTCTTCCAACCCCAGACCGATGATTCGGACTGGGGCGAAATGCCTGTTCCGGGAATATGGGAGGTCAACGGCTACGGGGATCCTCTCTACGTCAACATCGGCTACTGCTGGAAAGGCCGGTTCGAGAACAATCCTCCTTACGTTCCTGTCGAAAAGAACCACGTCGGACAGTACAGGAATTCCTTCACTGTTCCCGCTGACTGGAACGGAAAGCAGATCATCCTGCACATCGGCTCGGCCACATCCAACATCAGGGTCTGGATCAACGGCAAGGAGGTCGGCTACAGTCAGGACAGCAAGCTGGAGGCGAGATTCGATGTCACCAGGTTCGTAAAGCCTGGAGAGGAGAACCTGTTCGCATTCGAGATATTCCGGTGGTGCGACGGGACTTACCTTGAGGATCAGGATTTCTGGAAGGTGGCCGGAATCGCCCGCGAGACTTACCTCACGGCAAGAGAGAAAGAGCATATCGAGGACATCAACGTCAACGCTGATGCGGAAGGCAACTTGTCCTGGAAAGTACTGGCCACCAAAGGAATAAAAGAAGTCATATTCAAAATTCCAAGCTTGGGATATTCTTTGGTGCTAGACAAGCCGTCCGCCGTCAAGGATGGCATGAAGGTCTTTGAGGGTGCGGAGCACTTTGACAATGTCATGCTTTGGAGCGCCGAGACTCCGAACCTTTACGATGTGGAAGTCTTTGCGACCGATGGAAAGAAATCCTGCGGCACAGCGAACCTGACGACAGGTTTCCGCACAGTCAAGATCGAGGGCAAGCTGCTCTATGTCAACGGAAAGCCGATCCTCATCAAGGGCGTCAACCGCCACGAGATGACCCCTTACGGAGCCTACGTCATCTCAAAGGAGGACATGCTCCGCGACATCACAATAATGAAGGAGCTGAACATCAACACGGTGCGCACCTGCCACTACCCTGACGATCCTTACTGGTACGAACTGTGTGACAAATATGGTCTCTACGTCATCGACGAGGCTGACAACGAGGCTCACGGACTCGGCTACGGCGAGGGTGCGATCGCAAAGAATCCTTTGTACAACAAGGAGATAACGAACCGTGTCGAGAGGATGATGCGCCGTGACCGCAACCACCCGTCCATCATCGTCTGGAGTCTTGGCAACGAGGCAGGCAACGGACAGAACTTCTTCGATGCCTACGATTTCGCCAAGGCGTTCGACCCAACCCGTCCTGTCCAGTACGAGCGGGGTCAGGGCGGAGACAACAGAGACCGCAACTCCGACATCTTCAGCCCGATGTACATCCGCTACGCCAACGCAGAGAAATACATCAGGAACGACCAGGACCGCCCGTTCATAATGTGTGAATATGCCCACGCGATGGGAAACTCGATGGGAGGATTCAAGGAGTACTGGGATCTGATCCGCAAGTCCCCGACCTATCAGGGCGGATGCATCTGGGATTTCGTGGACCAGGCTCTCTACAAACCTGCCGACGCGGAGAAATACGGCACAGACCACGTCTTCGCTTTCGGCGGTGACTACAACAGCGAGGATCCGAGTGACGCGTCGTTCAACAACAACGGACTCATCGCGCCCGACAGAACCTGGCACCGCCACGCCTACGAGGTTCGCTACCAGCACCGGTCCATCCTCGCCTGGGCCAGCCCGGAGGAAGCCGCAAAAGGCCGCGTCCACATATTCAATGAATATTTCTTCATCCCGCTTGAACGCTTCTCCTTGGATTGGGAACTGGTCCGCAACGGGGTGCCGTTCAGAAGAGGCTCCGTCGCTTCGCTCGGCGTGCAGCCGCAGGACAGCGCCTCCATTGATCTCGGCTACAAAGTCAACCCGGAACTGCTTGAAGATTCAGACGTCTATCTGAACATCAGTTTCAGACTGAATCGTCAGGACGGAATCCTCCCGGCCGGGACCGAACTCTCCTACGAGCAGATCGCCCTCAGCGAAAGCTGGGTTCCGGATGCATACAAGTCGCCGACCCTGTCGAAGGACCCGTTCGAAATCGAGTTCGACAAAGAGACCGGCTCTCTGACAAAATATTCATACTTCGGAAAGAACCTCATCTCCGCCCCGATCCTTCCGTGCTTCGGCCGCGCCGTCACAGACAACGACGAGGGAATGCTCGTTGACCTCTCATTCGACAAGGAAGCCAAGCGGATGTTCACCACGTGGAGAAACCCTGAGATCAAGGCCACCTCATTCGAGGACAGGCAGGACGGCGACACCAGGATCGTCACCGTAAGGTACAAGCCGATAGAGGATGCCATCCCTGTGCTCACCTACCGCATCGCTCCTGACGGAGTCATCAACGTCACCCTGAGCGTCGAGGACGCCGGCAACTTGAAGGCCGCCCCGCACTTCTTCCGTGTCGGAGTGGAATTCGCGATGCCGGGAGAATATTCACAGATAGATTTCTACGGTGAGGGACCATTCGACAGCTACTGTGACCGCCGAAGCTCCACAATGATGGGTCACTACACCCAGAGCGTCATCGACCAGTACGACTACACCGTGGTCCGTCCTCAGGAATCCGGCACCCACTGCGGCCTCAAATGGTTCAGTGTCCTGAATCCGGACGGCAACGGAATCCGCATAACCTCCTCAGCCAAGGAGTTCTCCGCCTCCGCCCTACCGGTCTCCAGGCAGATGCTTGACCGCCACCCGGACTTTGGGCACTCCCTTGAGCTGAAGAAATCCGCCCACGAGTCCGACCGCACCGACGGCCAGACCTACGTCAACC
Organism: Bacteroidales bacterium; assembly: GCA_004552965.1. Lineage (GTDB taxonomy): Bacteria > Bacteroidota > Bacteroidia > Bacteroidales > UBA932 > Cryptobacteroides. The sequence continues at coordinate 10,200 of SFMU01000053.1, forward strand.
TCGACCTCAGGCAGATGGGCCTCGGCTGCGTCTCCTCCTTCGGCGACCATCCCCTCCCCGCCTACCTCATCCCCGCCGCCCCGTACACCTTCGAATTCACTATGACACCTGTATGGGAAGACTGATCAAAGCAATTTCATTATTTTCATCCACAGAGAAATAAAACAATTTAACATATTCAAAGAAAATGGATTTCAAAAAATTAGCGAACAGGTACAAGACAGAGCTTCTGGACAGCGTCCTTCCTTTCTGGTTGAAAAATTCCATCGACAAGGAATATGGAGGCTATTTCTCATGCCTTGACAGAGATGGCAGTGTCTATGACACAGACAAGTTCATCTGGCTTCAAGGACGTGAGGTCTGGTTGTTCTCGATGCTTTGCAATAAACTTTGGAAAAAGCAGGAATGGCTGGACGCGGCCATCCAAGGCGCGGAGTTCCTTAAGAAATACGGACACAACGGTGACTACGACTTCTACTTTTCACTGACTCGGGAAGGAAAACCGCTCGTTGAGCCTTACAATATATTCTCGAACACCTTCGCCTGCATGGCATTCGCCCAACTCGCCAAGGCTACCGGAAGTGAGGAATATGCCGAAATCTCCAGAAGGATATTCAAAAGGATCCTTGAACGACGAGGCAACCCGAAGGGGAAATGGAGCAAGGCGGTGCCGGGAACGCGTCCGATGAAGGATTTCGCGCTTCCGATGATCATCTGCAACATGGCTCTGGAGGTCGAAGACATCATCAACGACCCTCAGTTGCTGGAGAAGACAATCGACGAGTGCCTCCACGAGGTTCTGGACGTGTTCTACCAGCCTGACCTGGGGTGTATGCTGGAGAATGTCTCATCGCTCGACAACTCAAGGCTCGACTGTTTCGAGGGAAGGGAAATCAATCCCGGCCACAACCTTGAGGCCCTATGGTTCATGATGAACCTCGGCATCCGCAGGAACGACAAGGCTCTTGTCAACAAGTGCGTTGAGATCTCCCTCTCCGTCATTGAAAAAGGATGGGACAAGGAATATGGCGGAATCTTCTACTTCCTCGACAGCAAGGGCGCCCCACAGCAGAAACTCGAATGGGATCAGAAACTCTGGTGGGTTCACATAGAGTCCGCGATCGCAATGATCAAAGGCTACCAGCTCACAGGGAACAAGGAATGCCTGGAATGGTTCGAAAAGCTTGATGAATATATGTGGTCTCGCTTCAAGGATCCTCTCCACCCGGAGTGGTTCGGCTACCTCAACCGCCGTGGCGAGATGCTTCTTCCTCTCAAGGGAGGCAAATGGAAGGGATGCTTCCACGTTCCACGCGGCCTGTTCGAGATCTGGCAAATCCTGGAGAAATGCGAGTAGGGCACAAACTTTCCAGCATTTGAAAGGCATTGACAATCCGGCATATTCATAAATCAAATCACATAAGATAACACATTGTATGACAGACAGAAGAACTTTCCTCAAGAGCGCCGGGATGGCCACCGCGGCCGCAATGGCAGCACCTTTGGCATCCTGCGCGACAAATCAAGGCGATGATAAGAAAAGACTCGCCATTGACGAGAGCATCAATAGCACACTGATCGTTCCAAGGGGGAACGCACTGCCGATCAGCGGGACGTTCCTGGACGAGATCTCGCATGACATTCCGCACCAGAACTGGGGAGCCAAGGAGTGGGATCTGGATTTCAGGTATATGAAGGCGATGGGCATCGACACCGTGATCCTCATCCGCAGCGGCTACCGCAAATTCCTCACCTACCCGAGCAAGTATCTTCTCAAGAAGGGGTGCTACATGCCTTCCGTGGATCTGCTCGAACTGTTCCTCAGCCTCGCCGACAAATACGGGATGCAGTTCCGTTTCGGACTGTACGACAGCGGCAGGTACTGGGACACTGGCGAGATGTCCTACGAGTTGGAGACCAACAAGTTCGTCATCGATGAGGTCTGGAACGGCTACGGGCACCACAAGAGTTTCGGCGGTTGGTACATCTCCACGGAGATCAGCCGCAAGACCAAGGACTGCATCCAGACTTTCCACGAGATGGGCAGGATGTGCAAGGAGATCTCCGGAGGGCTTCCGACATTCATCTCTCCTTGGATAGACGGCAAGAAGGCGGTCAGCGCGGCAAGTTCAACCCCGAAGGAGGGAGTCACCATCGACAAGCACGAGGAGGAATGGAACGAAATCTTCGATGGAATCCACGAATATGTCGATGCATGCGCTTTTCAGGATGGTCACATCGACTACGACGAGCTGGATGCATTCTTCTCGGTCAACAAGAAGCTGGCGGACAAGTACGGGATGCAGTGCTGGACAAACGCGGAGAGCTTCGACCGGGACATGCCGATAGACTTCCTTCCGATCAAGTTCGACAAGCTGAGGATGAAGCTGGAGGCGGCCGCCCGCTGCGGCTACGACAAGGCCATCACCTTCGAGTTCTCGCACTTCATGAGCCCGCAGTCAGCCTATCTTCAGGCCGGACACCTTTACGACAGGTATATGGAATATTTTGACAAACAATAAGCTATGGACAAAAGCATCAATATGGGCCGGGTGGTGTTCCTGGCCGTTGTGGCGGCGATCGGAGGAATCCTTTTCGGCTACGACACAGCGGTTATCTCGGGAACGACAGAAATTGTCAAGAACCAGTTCCAGCTGAAGACATTCGCCGAAGGTTGGTATGTGGGCTGCGCTCTGATAGGCTCGATCCTCGGTGTGATGGTAGCGGGAATGATGTCCGACAACTATGGACGGAAGAGGACAATGCTCTTCTCAGCGTTGTTGTTCAGCGTCTCGGCGATAGGATGTGCGGTTTGCAAGGATTTCAATCAGCTGGTGTTCTTCAGGATCATAGGCGGATTCGGGATAGGAATAGTCTCGATTGTCTCTCCGATCTACATCTCGGAGATCGCCCCGGCGCAGAAAAGGGGGACTCTTGTATCGCTTTACCAGCTCGCCATCACAATCGGCTTCCTGATGGCTTACCTGATCAATTTCTTTGTGCTCAAAGATGCTGATGTAAACTCAACGTCCACAGACCTTTGGACAAGAATATTCAATTCTGAATACTGGAGGGGGATGCTTGGCTACGAGACCATTCCGGACCTGTTGTTCCTTCTGGTAATATTCTTCATTCCGGAGAGCCCACGATGGCTGATCACCAAGCACAAGGACGAGAAGGCAAAGAAGATTCTGTCAGGCATATTCACCTCGTCAGATGAGGTGGCAAGGCAGATGGACCAGACCAGGGCCTCCATCGCAGTCGAGAACAAGTCCGAATGGCGGACTCTTCTGGAGCCGGGAATATTCAAGGCTGTCCTCATCGGTTGCGCCATCGCCATCCTCGGCCAGTTCATGGGAGTGAACGCCGTGCTGTACTACGGCCCCAAGATATTCAGTGACGCTGGTTTGTCCGGCGAAGGTTCAGATCATCGACAAGGTCGGCCGCAAGCAGCTGGTCTACTGGGGTGTGGGCGGAATGATCCTCTGTCTGCTGATGATAGGCCTGTACTTCTGCTTCCCACAGAGCCTTCCGACCTGGTTCCTGCTGACATTCTTCCTGCTCTACGTGTTCTGCACTGCGATCTCGATCAGCGCAGTGGTCTTCGTGCTGCTTTCCGAGATGTACCCGAACAGGGTACGCGGCCTTGCCATGAGCTTCGCCGGACTGGCCCTATGGATCGGCACCTACCTGATCGGCCAGCTCACGCCGTGGATGCTTGAGACACTCACTCCGGCAGGCACATTCTTTCTCTTCGCCGCCATGTGCGTCCCTTACCTTCTCATAATGTGGAGACTGGTTCCGGAAACCACAGGCAAGACTTTGGAAGAGATTGAGGAATACTGGACAAAAGGAAAATAAAGCCTGACTCATTCTGACGAAAATACACGTCAGAGGTGACAGCATATTGTGGCAGAGAAGAGTGGTTCCCGTCTGTCTGGACCGCTGCGCTTGACAATATTTAATATTACAGAAGGCTATGGCGGAGTTGTTTGGAGTTACAGTGCCAAATATTTCATACCATTTAAAGAACATTTTTCACTCAGGTGAACTATCTAATGAAACGGTAATTAAAGAAATTTTAATTCCCGCACAGAATGGTGTCAGAGGCCTATCTGAGGGGAAAATCAAGTATTACAATCTAGATGTAATCATATCTGTAGGATACCGAGTAAACTCCATTTTAGCAACCAACTTTCGCATTTGGGCGACTAAAGTGCTCAAAGAATACATGAACATCTCGTGCGGATGCCAAACACCCTACGATGGGATTGCTGACATGGAAGGAATTCAAAAAAGGTGGCAAGATTCAACTTAGCGATACAAAAATCGCAAAGAATTACATGACACATGAAGAGTTGAGTGAACTTACGAGTCTAGTTAACCTTTGCCTTGACAGTGCTACCCTGACGGTAAAACGAGGACGTCCTATTTATATGAATGAGTGGGTCGAACAGGTCAACGCCCAGTTGAAGATTCATGGATATGAGATTCTTTCAGGCAAGGGCACAATGTCAAG
>SFMU01000009.1 GCA_004552965.1 Bacteroidales bacterium
CCAGAGACTGGAACGCTGTGATAACCTACACCGGAAAATCGGAAGAGAAATGGCTTACAGTCACCCCATCTTCCGGAAAGGGCTCCAATGATGCCCAGAAAATCGAGATCACTGCTCTCGCAAATGACGGCTTCGACCGTTCGGCTACCATCAAGTTCTCCATCGGTCTCGCCGATGCAGTGGTGACCGTCTCCCAGAAGGGCACCAAGGTCAAGACCTACAAGACCCTCGCTGACGTCCGCGCCTACTGCAATGCAAACGGTGTCAATGCCGACAGCAACATCAACCTTCCGGAGGATTACCTCGTCAAGGCCTCCTTCATCTCGAACCAGGCGGTCCTCGACAACCTCAACTCCAACAAGTCATGCTACGTCCAGGATGAGACTGACGGCCTGAACATCTTCTTTGCCGCCAACAACACCTTCGAGTTCGGCGATGTCGTCGAGATCGATCTCTCCAAGGCCGGCATGAAGCTCTACGGCGGAGTCCTCGAGGTTGACGGACTTGCTCTCGATGCAGTCACGAAGGTCGGTACGTCGACCCCTGCACCTAAGTCAGTGTCAATGGCTGACTATCTGGCCAACAAGTATGAGAGCCAGTACATCACCATCGATGCCCCTGTCCAGGCAAAGAGCTCTTCCGCAACCCAGACATGGTACTCAGGCACAGCCAATGCTGCCAGCATCTACTTCATTGACGCAGACGGCAACGAATTCCAGGTCCGTTCAAGCAAGTACGCAACCTATGGATCGGAGAATGTTCCGACCGGATCCGGCAAGATCAGCGGTATCGCCAGCACATTCAACGGCAGTGCCCAGCTTTACTTTGCCCAGGCTTCCGACTATGCCTCCCTTACCGGAGAAAGGTTCTCTGTCAAGGCAGAGGATCACTCAGATGCTCCTGCCACCACGGTTGCAGACTTCATCAGCAAGGCTGACAAGAGCAATTACTACAAGCTCACCGGAACCGTCAGCAACTTCAGCTCAAACTACTGCAGCTTCGACTTGAAGGATGCCACCGGAACCATCTACGTCTACAGCGTGGACAACAAGGATGAATGGTCTTCCAAGATCAAGAATGGTGGAACGGTGGTCCTCGCCGGCCAGTATGACTATTACGCATCAAAGAGCCAGCACGAGGTCGTTCACGCGCAGATCATCTCCTTCGAGGAGGCATCTGTCGAGACCGTAAGCTGCGAAGGACAGGTCGTCGCCGTCTCCTCAAAGGCTTTCCTCGTCAAGACTTCAACAGGCTTCGCCTACGCATTCAGCGCTGACAAGGCTCCTACCGTCAAGGTCGGTGACAATGTCAAGCTCTCAGGCGAGAAGTCGATGTACGGAAGTCTCGAGGAGGTTGTCAACTACACTGTCGAGGTGGTCTCTTCAGGCACTGTGGAGTATCCTGCACCGACCTCCATCGACGGAGCAGCGATGAACACCTACAGCAACATGTTCGGCTATGTCACCTTCACCGGAAAGCTTGAGATCAGCGGCAATTACTACAACATCAACGTGAACGGTTCCAGCAAGACCGGCAGCCTCTCGAATGCGACAGGCGTCGATGCTTCGCTCAACGGCAAGATCGTGGATGTGACAGGCTACTTCATCGGCCTCACCGGAAGCAACAAGTATTTCAACATCATCCTGACTTCAATCAAGGCATCAGACGACCAGTCCGGAAGCGAGCCTGGCGAAGGCGGCAATCCTGGCGGCGGTGATGAAAGCGGTTCCGACCTTCTAAAACCGGCAGAGAACGAGGTTCTCCATGCTCTCACAAACGAGGAGATCTGCGCAGTGGCAAAGGATGAATCAGTCTCAAAAATTGAATATGGCGATTATTCCATCACCAGCGAGGGCGGCAACTGGCAAGGCAATTTCGCCAAAAGCTCGTCAAACACTTTCCTCCAGTTCCGCAACAAACAAGCCTCCTATCTGACCTCACCGGAATATTCCTCAAAGGTCGTCAGAGTCGTACTTGAAACCGCCGAGGAGAACTACAATGCCTCGAGCGATTCCAAAAGGTCCATCTATGCTGTTCCCGTGGTCGATCCTTCCACTCTTCCGACCGGCAAGCAGAACGGCAACGACATCCTCTACCCAAAGGAGCTGTGGGCAACCAACTACGGTGTGACCGTGTTCAATACCAACGGTGGCCACCAGTACGGTGAAATCAAGTTCAACGCGGACACAAAGCAGTTCTCGCTGATTTCAGCCAACGGAGCTGTCTACATCGAAGCGATCTATGTCTTCTGTGAGAAATAGTCTTCTGCTTTTTCTCGCAGGACTCCTGACACTGGTTTCTTGCGGTGGTACCGATCCCGAAGAGGGACCGGTAGCGCTGAATCTGACCAAAGCATCGGGAGACTACAAGGCAGGCAGCATGTTCGTCGAGGTTACTGCCTCCCTGGACTGGACAATCACGCTGGAGACCAGTGACGGCCAGTCCTGGGCTCAGGCTGAACCGTCCAGCGGCCGAGGTTCGAAGGCGATTGTTGTGACATATTCAGAAAACACATCCGAAGAGGACAGAGTTCTGGAGGTTATCCTCCGGAGCGGGTCGAAAAGGGCCACAGGGACTTTCACCCAGAAAGGACGGCCGCAGACTGAGACTCCGGGGCCGAAACCGGGACCGGGGGACGAGGCAGGACTTTACGGACTTGAGGTGACGGACTGCGGGTGGATGGAACTTCCGGCAACCGTGAAGGACGGAAGGGAGTTCTTCCATCTGGACATGACCGTGAACGGAGTGAAGACGAGGAACTTTTCCTATGACTGGGACTTCGACAACCTCGTGTCGCATTGGGTGGCATATCCCCTCAACAAAAGTCTTTCCGGAAGCGGAAAATACGACTATCTCTGGGGACTCGACCCGAACCTGCCTCTGGCATACCAGTCGAACATCAGCAGGAAGGGATACGGAGATTCGCGGCAGTACGCAAGAGGCCACCAGTGCCCGCGCGCGGACCGTCAGCTGACTCAGGAGACTGTCGCCCAGACCTGTTATGGCACGAACATGACACCTCAGCTTCACGACTTCAACGGAGGCATCTGGCTCAACCTTGAGAATATGGTCCGCAACTGGGGCAATGCACTTTCATCCAACGACACTCTCTACGTGGTGACCGGCTGCAAGCTCGCCGATAATCCGATGGGAGCCGGAAGGGGCGCTGTCGGAGGCTACACCCTCGACAATGACGGCAAGAATGTCGCCATCCCGGTGGGCTACTACAAGGCAGTGCTCAGATACCAGAAGAATTCGACCTACGGCTACCAGGGCTACACGGCCTGCGCCTTCTACCTGACCCACGAGGCGAACGGCGGTGCCGTCACAAAGTCGATGGCACTCTCGATCGACGAACTCGAAAGGATCACCGGCATCGACTTCTTCGTCAACCTGCCGAAAGCCATCGGCGAATCCGATGCGGAGAAGGTCGAGTCGCAGAACCCTCAGAATGTAGGAATATGGTGGTAATCCGCCGCTCAAACAATTGAACATGAAACGTATCTTATTAATCCTGGCAATCCTGCTTACGGCTCTCACCTGCCTCGATGCTCAGAAGACGAAGCAGAACTATGTGATAGGCTTCTACAATCTGGAGAACCTGTTCGACACCTATGACGATCCGGTCAAGAACGATGCGGAATTCCTTCCCGACGGAGCAAACAGATGGACGGAAGCGAAGTACAGGAAGAAGCTCTCGAACATGGCCCACGTCATTGCCGAGATGGCAAAGAGCAACAAGAGGTTCCACACCATCCTGGGAGTCTCCGAGATAGAGAACCGCCTTGTGCTGGAAGACCTGGTCTGCGAACCGGAAATAGCTTCGGCCAACTACCAGATTGTCCACTATGAAAGTCCTGACCGGCGCGGAGTCGACGTCGCTCTCCTCTACAGGCCGGACCAGTTCACCCTTCTGGACAGCGAGTCCATCCCGTTCACCTTCGAAAAAGGTGTCGAATATGCCGACACAGACACAGCATATTTCCGCACCAGGGACATCCTGATGGTCCATGGCCTGCTCGCAGATGAGGAATTCGCCTTCTATGTCTGCCACCTTCCGTCGAGAGTCGGCGGCAAAGGCGGCAATCTCAGGAGCCGCGGCGCCCAGATTGCCTACGAACACGCGATGAAGATGATGGAAAAGCATCCGGACATCAAGATTGTCGTGATGGGAGACATGAATGACAACCCGACCGATGAAAGCATGGCTGTCTGCCTGCACGGCAAGGAGAAGATCGAGGATGTGACTCCGACAGATTTCTACAGTCCTTACCTGTCGATGCTCAAGGCCGGTTACGGTTCGCTTTGCTACCAGGGCACCTGGAGCATCTATGACCTCGAGCTGGTCAACTACAACCTTGCGGCAGCACCAAAGGGAGGCCTCAGGATCCAGCCGGTCACCAACAACAAGAAAAAATGGTATGACGGAGTGATCTTCAAGCGTCCATGGCTGACCACCCAGGAAGGCCAGTATGCCGGCTACCCGTTCAGGACCTTCTCCAACGGAGCTTTCGTCGGCGGCTACAGCGACCACTACCCTACCTACATCGTGGTCGGCAAGTAATTGGATATCAATAATTAATTACCCAAATAATGATCAAAAAAATTGTTCTCGCGCTGATGGCGGTACTGATGGGAGTCAGTATGGCTGCGCAGACTGTTCCGGGAGGAGTCACTGCCAAGGTCGTCAACCGTGCCGGCAGGGTTCCTGTCCAGGGAGCGACCGTAACTCTCTCAAGGGACGGACAGGTTGTCAGCACCGTCACGTCCGCTTCTGACGGATCATTCACAATCAACTCGATACCTGACGGACAGTACTCTATGAAAGTCCTCGCCGAAGGTTTCGCTCCTGCCATCGTGAATGTGTCGGTGGAAGGCTTCGTGAGGGATCTCATATTCGTGTCCCTTGTCGCCGAGCAGGTGATCTCGGACATCGATGACACAAGCTTCGCCGAATTCGACATGGATGATTCGGGCTATTCGGACAATCCTGCGATCCTCTACGGAGCGAACGATCCGTACAACAACATCGTCAGCTACGGATTCAGTGACATCCGCTTCAAGAACAGGGGCTACAATTCCGAGACCCAGGATGTCCTGCTCGCAGGCATCAGGCTCAACGATGCGATCACTGGATATTCGCCATATTCCCTGTGGAGCGGCCTCAATGAAGCCATGCGCAGCAAGGAGGTCACCAACGGCCTCGAAAACCACTCGGTCTGGACAGGAGGCTACAACGGTGTGACCAACATTCTCGGCAATCCTTCCAGCGTGCGTCCGGGATGGCGTTTCAGCATTCTTTCCAACAGCGCCCTGTACAGGCTGCGTCTGATGGCCAACTACGCCTCCGGAATGCTTGACAACGGCTGGTCCTATGCCTTCAACGTTTCTGCCCGTCTGGGAGGAAACGACTGGGTTCAGGGTGTCTATTACCGTTCATTCTCCTACTATGCAGGAGCCGAGAAGAAGTTCAATGACAGGAACACTCTCGCCTTCTTCACTTTCGCGGCACCGGGAGAAAGAGGTGCCCAGAATGCTTCCACGCAGGAGGTCTATGACCTGATGGAGGACAACATGTACAACTCGAACTGGGGTTACCAGAAGGGCAAAATCCGCAACGCAAGGGTCCGTACGACCTTCGAGCCGGTCTTCGTCCTCAAGTACAAGGGCAAGCCGACCGACAATCTCGACCTGAATGCCACCCTCCTTTACAGGACAGGAATGAACGGCTACTCCGCCCTGGACTGGTACGATTCCGCAGACCCGCGTCCGGACTACTACCGCAACCTGCCAAGCTTCTTCTACGACGAGAATGCCGACCTTGGACGTCTGGACACCTACAAGGCTGCCGCAGCCGCAGAACGTTGGAGAACGGATGTCAACACCTCCCACGTGGACTGGCAGCATCTCTACAATGTCAACTACAACTCAGCCGACGGCCGTTCCAAGTACATCCAGCAGTCCCGCAGGACAGACCAGAACGACCTCAACCTCGCACTTTCCGCAAAGTGGAGGGCAAAGAGCTGGCTGACTGTCGACGGCGGTCTCAACGGAAGATTCAACAGGACCGAGTTCTTCGAAACCGCACACGATCTTCTCGGTGGAGACTATTTCCTGAACATCAACAACTTCGCCGAGCGTGACTTCGCCTTCTCGGAGGCCAGGATCCAGTACGACCTGGACTACTGGCTCGATCACGGACGCCAGGCAGAGAAAGTGGCCAAGGGCGGAAAGTACGGCTATGACTACTATGCCAATGTCCGCAATGCCTCCATCTGGGCCAACGGCCAGCTGGACCTCGGTTCATTCAAGGCAAACCTCGCAGGCCGAATCGGAGTGGAGTCCTTCTGGAGAGAGGGTCTCGTGCGCAACGGTCTGTTCCCGGGACTTGACGACAATGGCAACGAATATGTCATCGACGACATCAACCTCACCACCTACGATGACAACGGCGATGTGGTGACGTCAAAGGGCAAGTCCGACATCTCTACTTTCATTGTAGGTTCGGTCAAGGCCGGTCTTGAATATGACTTCACCGGCGGACACAGGATCTACGCCAATGCAGGCTTCTTCCTGGATGCTCCTAAGTTCAACCAGGCCTTTCTTTCGCCGAGGACCCGCAACACCCTGATGAACGGTCTGACCAACGTCAAGACCGTCTCTGCGGACCTCAACTACCAGTACAGCAGCAACGGCTACGAGATCAGGGCAACGGCATTCTGGACCAAAATCATGGACCAGAGCGACCTGATGAGTTTCTATGACGACTCTTACAACTCTTTCACAAACTTCGCGATGACCGGAATCGACCAGCGTCACGCGGGTTTTGAGGTGGGATTCAAGATTCCGATGCCGTTCCTCGAAGGTCTTGCCGTGCAGGGAGCCCTCAGTGCGGGTGAATACATCTACACCTCGACTCCTATGATGACCGAGACAATCGACAACAGTTCGGAGACCGTCGTATCCGATGTGCCTCTGACCTATTGGGCAAGCCATCCTGTCTATCAGAAAGATGCCTCCGGCAGTTATGTCACGGATGCATTCGGCAACTACAAGGTCGAGAAGGTCCAGAAACACTACGTGCCTTCCACCCCTCAGATCGCTGCCAACATCGCCCTGAACTACAGGACCCGCTCCTACTGGTTCTTTACCCTGGGCGCCAACATATTCGCAGAATCCTATCTGGACATGAACCCTCTGTACCGCACCGAGCTTGCTGTGGTGGGACCTGATGACAACCTCACCAACGCTGTCAGGAACGAGCACAGACTCAACTGGTACATGAACGAGACCGTCATCAACCAGGGTCTCTCCCCTGTCGAGATCGAGTACATGGCAGCTCAGGAGAAGCTCTACGACAAGCCTCTTGTGCTTCTGAACATCAGCATCGGCAAATCCTGGTACATCAACCGCAAGTACAACTTCGGTTTCTCTCTCGAGGCCAAGAATCTCCTCAACAACCGCTGGGTCAAGACCGGAGGCTACGAGCAGACCCGTCTGATCGACTCCGAGAGCTACACCCGCTACTACCGTTTCGACTCCAAGTACTTCTACATGCAGGGAGCCAACTACATGCTGAACCTTTACTACAGATTCTAGAAGGAGGAAATGAACATGAAAAAGACAATTCTTTCAGCAATAGCCTGCACGGCGCTTCTCTTCTCCTCCTGCGAGGAATGGGATCCGGTGTTCACCCTCGAGAACGGGAATCCTTCCCGCTACGAGGAGTGTCCGTGCCCTTCACAGGTTGTCAAAGAGGGCGACATAGTCGTCAACACAACAATCGCCGACCTCGCGGCAATGTACACCAACGGCAATCCTTTCGAGATCAAGGATGACATCGTGATCGCCGGAAGGGTCATCACTACCGACAGGCCGGGCAATTTCTACAAGAGCATCTACATCCAGGACGAAACGGGAGCCATCGAGCTCAAGCTGGGCAAGACCAGCCTTTACAACGACTACGCTCTCGGACAGAAGGTCTATGTCAAATGCGGTCCGCAGCCCGGCAGCAAAGGACTGTTCCTCGGCTCCTACGGCTACAAGAGCGGCAACTACGGCGGCAACGGAATGGTGCAGCTCGGCTGCGAGGACCCTTCCGGGGAATATGAGACAGCCTACATGGAAGACGAGTACATCATCAACAAGCACGTCTTCCGCGGCTCGCCGCAGGACATCGACATCCCGGTTCCGGCAGTACTCAGCGCATCGCAGATGCCATCCAAGGACGCAACCCTGAAGACCTGCAAGTACCTCGGCCAGAGAGTCACCCTCAAGGGCCTCAGATACGGCGGCCAGACCTTCACCCTCCTGTACATCAACGGCAACGAATCCAACAAGAACTCGAAGAACAGGGTCTTCCTTTCGGACCAGACCTGGAACATCACCACCTGGGCGATGAGCAAGACCAATTTCCTCAACCACCTCCGCGCCGGAGACTGGGATGAGGCAAGCGTCGGCAACTCCGGAGACTACAACTACGGCACGGTGGGTTCCGCACTCCTTTCCTATGTTGAGGAAACCGACCCGGCCTTCTACGAGAATGTCCACAACGACAATGACTTCAAGTACAGTGTCAACAGGCTGGTCTTCGGCAAGAACACTTCCGAATATATCGCCGACGGCGACGAACTGGCATCCAAGTGGATCCGCTACTGCCTCGTCCGCAATGCCAACGGCTATTCAGTCAGCCAGTACTTCGACTTCGGCGGCAAGGAGATCCAGATCCGCACCAGCGGATTCTCCAAGTTCGCCGACAGGGAGATCGACCCGGCCGTCCTTTCAGGTGAGAAGACCATTGACGTCACGGGAGTCCTGAGTCTCTACCAGGGCAGCATCCAGTTGGTCCTGAACAACATCGACGACGTCACAGTCAATGAATGACAATCGGCCGAGTACATTTAAATATTTGAATATGAAGAAGTTTCTAATATCCCTACTTATGCTTTCAGCAGCAGCTGCTTCCTGCAGCAGGAACAATCCTTTCCTCGAGGAGTGGAACACTCCTTACGGAATCCCGCCATTCGACGAGATCCAGCTCTCAGATTATATTCCAGCCGTCACTGCCGGAATCGAACAGCAGAAACAGGAGCTTGACGCCATCCTCACCAATCCGGATGCCCCGACCTTCGACAACACGGTCGCCGCTTATGAATATTCGGGAGAAATCCTGACGAAGGTTTCCCTGGTCCTCTTCAACCTCCAGGAAACCGAGGGCAACGAAGAGATGGACAAGGTGGTCGAGGAGGCTACGGCCCTTATGACCGCCCACGAAGACGAGATGTCGATGAACAAGGCCTTCTTCGAGAGGGTGAAGGCTGTCTACGATGCTGACCAGAGCGGTCTTACCAGAGAGCAGCAGATGGTCCTGAAGAATCTCTACGAAAGCTTCACCCGCAGCGGTGTGGCCCTTGACGAGGCCTCACAGGAGCGCCTGAAGGACATCAACCAGAAGATTGCGGCAGCCCAGCAGAAGTTCGGCACCAACCTTCTTGCAGAGAACAACGCCTTCAAGGAGACTTTCGGCGTGCCTGTTTCAGCCTACCCGGCAGAGATGACCGGCTGCGAGGACAGGGACCGCAGGGAAGCGATGTTCAAGGCATATTCCTCACGCGGCAACAATGGCAATGAATATGACAACAAGGCTCTCTGCCTCGAGATCCTGAAACTCCGCGCCGAGAAGGCCCGCATGCTCGGATTCGACACTTTCGCAGCCTACCAGCTCGACAACAAGATGGCCCGCAACCCGCAGACTGTCGACAGCTTCCTCGGACAGATCATGGGACCGGCAGCCAGCAAGGCTGTGGAAGAGATTGCCGACATGCAGGAGATCATGGACGAAGACATCGCTGCCGGCAAGCTTGCCGAAGGCTCGACGATCCAGCCATGGGACTGGTTCTACTATGCCGAAAAGGTGCGTCAGCGCAAGTACGCCCTGGACGAGGAGCTCACCAAGCCATATTTCAAGATGGAGAATGTCCGTCACGGAGTCTTCGCAGCCGCAGAGAAGATCTACGGAGTGAAGGTTGAGCCGCTTTCGGATGTTCCGGTGTACAACGAGGCTGTCGATGCGTTCAAGGTTACAGATGCCGATGGCAGCCTGCTCGGCATATTCATGACTGACTACTTCCCTCGCGACTCCAAGAGGGGCGGCGCATGGATGACCAACTTCAGGGACCAGTACATCGATGCCCAGGGCAATGACATCCGCCCTATCATCATCAATGTCGGCAACATGTCGGCTCCTAAGGATTCCCTCCCTGCCCTGTTCACCATCGATGAGGTGGAGACCGTCTTCCATGAGTTCGGGCATGCCCTCCACGGCCTTGTGACCAAGTGCACCTATCCTTCAGTGAGCGGTACAAGCGTGGCCCGCGACTTTGTCGAGACCTTCTCGCAGTTCAACGAGAACTGGGCCTTCCAGCCTGAGATACTCGCTGAATATGCCAAGCATTACCAGACAGGTGAAACCATCCCTGACACCCTTGTGGCCAAGATTCTCAAAGCCGAGAAGTTCAATCAGGGCTTCATGACCTCCGAACTTTGCGCCGCATCCATCCTCGACATGAAGTGGCACGAGCTGACCGAGGAGGAGCTGGCCAGGATGTCCGAAGGCGACCAGGCCGCAAATGTGGCTGCCTTCGAGGCGAAGGTCTGCCAAGAGATGGGTCTCCCGGAGCAGATCATCCCTCGCTACCGCACAACCTACTTCAACCACATATTCAACAGCGGCTACAGCGCAGGCTACTACAGCTATCTCTGGGCCGAAGTTCTCGACAAGGATGCCTTCGAATATTTCAGGCAGCAGGGAATCTACAATCCTGAGGTGGCCAGATCCTTCAGAGAGAATCTGATGGAAAGGGGTGGAAGCGAAGAGCCTATGGTTCTCTATGTCAGATTCCGCGGCGCAGAGCCTGACCCGGGTGCGCTTCTCAGGGCCAGGGGACTTTAGACAATGAACATAGTTGGTATATTATCGATAATCATTTAAATCATTCTGACGATGAAAAAGTTTCTCACTGCAATTCTTGTCGCTTCCATGCTTATGGTTGGGAGCAAAGCATCCGCCCAGACCTGGACGGTAGCCGGTGGTTTCACATCCTTCTCCCTGATGGGTTCAGATGTGAGCGGTTCGTTCCTGGAAGAGATTCCTGCCATGCCGGGATTCTACTTCGGAGTCAACTATGACTATGCATTCTCTGCGATAGACGGCCTCACTGTCGAGCCGGGAGCATACTTCATGCACTATGGCAAGGAGTACAGCTTCGGACCGGCCAAGAGATCCTACCACGCCAACTACGTCAGAGTCCCTGTCAACATCAAGTACAGGATTCCGATGAATGCCGGCTTCGACCTCTGTGTCCTCACCGGCCCAAGATTCAACGTGGGTGTCGGTGGCAACATGTTCAGCAAGGGTGAAACCTACCCTGGACTGAAGCTGTTCGATGCACAATGGGGTGTAGGTGTGTCTGCACTTGTGGCAGATGCCGTGATGTTCCGTGTCGGCTATGACTTCGGTCTCACCCGCTGCATCAAGGACAACAGCGACCTGATCGCAACAGAGAACATCAAGGCCTACAGGAACACCTTGTATGTCGGTATCGGCTTCGCTTTCTAGGAAGCCTTTCAGACTGGATAAAAAAAGAAGGTGGCTCTTTTCAGCCACCTTCTTTTTATCTGCAGGGAGCGGATCCCTGTCAGAAAGATGCCGCGGTAGGTTCGGAACCGAAGCGTCCGCCGACTTCGATCTTGGCCTTCAGGCTTATGTTCTTTGAAGAATCATCGGCCTTCTCATCGATCATCTTGCGGAGAAGCTGGTAAGACTTCTCGGCGATTTCTGCAACAGGCTGGATGATGTGAGGTACGGCCGGCTTGTTGATGTCGAAGATGTCGCTTTCGTCGAAGCAGACGAAGGAGAAGTCTTTAGGAAGGTTCAGGCCAAGCGCATTGAGGGCGTTGAAGCCGTAGAGACCGATCTTCTTTGTCGGAAGGATGAAGGCCTCGGTGCCTCTCTTGGCGGCGTCACGGAATATTCCGATGACATCCTTCTTGGCCGTGGTGGCTTCATATTCAATCCTGTGGAGACGGGCATCGTCCAGAAGACCTGACTCTTCCATCGCTTTCTGGTAACCCGCCTCGCGGTCGACGAGACTGGTCACACCGTTGAGGTAAGAGATCATTTCGATCTTTCCGAAACCTTGGTGTATAAGATATTTCGTGGCAAGATAACCGGCATCGACATTGTCGACGAGGACACGTCCGAACTGGTCTCCCGGGAAGTCACGGTCGATGAGCACGGTAGGGACTCCAATGGCGGAGACTCTGTCGAGCGCGGCATCAGCTTCCAGACATGGAGCGACAATGAGGCCTTCCACGTTGAAACCGATCATGGTATCGATCAGCTTGGACAATTTGTGAGGGTTTTCCTCTGATGATGCAAAAATGACCGTGTAGCCCTCTTTATAGGCGATCTGCTCGATGTGGCGACAGATGTCTGAAAAGAACTGGTTGGCGATGTCGGACACTATCACGGCAATGGAATGCGAGCGTCCGCTTCGCAGGGAAGCAGCAGCATTGTTCCTCCTGTAGCCGAGTCTCTTGGCTACCTGCAGGACACGCTGGGCGGTGTCATGGTTGACGGGACAGTCAAGCCTGCCGTCTTTGCCTACTTTGGCATTCATCACAAAGGAGACCAGGGTGACTGACACCCCGGCTTCCCTTGCAACGTCTCTGATGGTTACTTTTTTGATTGCCATTTGTTAATTCGATGTTAGAGCAGGTGACAGACGACGGTCAGACCGGCCATCACGATTGAAACCATGCTCATAAGTTTGATAAGGATGTTGAGAGAAGGACCTGAAGTGTCCTTGAAAGGATCTCCTACAGTGTCACCCACGACTGTTGCATGGTGGGCGTCGGAGTTCTTTCCTCCCAGATTGCCTTCTTCGACATATTTCTTGGCATTGTCCCATGCTCCACCCGAGTTGGACATGAAGACAGCGAGAACGAAACCTGCGCCGAGACCTCCTATGAGGAGACCGAGAACACCGGCAACGCCGAGAACAACACCTACGAGGACCGGTGCGAGGATTGCGATGATCGAAGGAACGAGCATCTCGTACTGTGCGGCCTTTGTAGAGATTTCAACGCAGCGCTTGTAGTCAGGAGTACCCTCACCGGTGAGGATGCCCTTGATCTCGTGGAACTGACGACGTACTTCGACAACCATCTTCTGTGCGGCGCGACCGACAGCATTCATTGTAAGACCGCAGAAGAGGAAGGCCATCATTGAACCGATGAAGACACCGGCCAGGACTGACGGATTCATAAGGCTTACATTGAAATGGTTGAGGATGTCAAGGATCGACGCATCGCTGGCGGCCACCTGACCGGCAACTCCGCTGATCATTTCACCGGCACGGGAAAGCGCAATCTTGATTTCCTCGATGTAGGAAGCAAGAAGGGCAAGGGCGGTAAGGGCTGCGGAACCGATGGCGAAACCCTTTCCGGTTGCTGCAGTAGTGTTTCCGAGGGCGTCGAGAACATCGGTCCTCTCACGGACCTCAGGCTCGAGCTCGGACATCTGGGCATTTCCGCCTGCGTTGTCGGCGATAGGGCCATAGGCATCGGTAGCGAGGGTGATGCCGAGGGTTGAGAGCATACCTACAGCTGCGATTGCGACACCGTAGAGACCCTTCGACAGGGAAGCAGCCTCCATCATGGAATTGACATCGAAACCGATGGCGAAGAGGAAGCTGAGGATGATTGCGGCAGCGATTGCAAGCACAGGAATGGCGGTAGAGAGCATACCGAGACCGACACCGCTGATGATGACGGTAGCAGGACCCGTGGCAGAGCTCTCAGCGAGCTTCTGGGTAGGACGGTATGAGTGTGAGGTGTAGTACTCTGTAGCCTTTCCGATGACGACACCTGCGATAAGGCCGGAGAGCACAGAGCAGCTGAAATGCCACCAGTCGGAAGTCTGGGTACCGAAGACGAGGGCAAGAATGCCGAAAGTGGCGACACCGCTGAGAATGGCTGCCAGGTTGGTACCGAAGCTCATGGACTTCAGGAGCTGAGCCATGCCTGCACCTTCCTTGGTACGCACAGTGAATATGCTGATGACGGACAGGACGACACCGACAGCTGCGATGAGCATCGGAGCAAGGATGGCCTTGGTCTGCATTGCAGGACCGGCTGCATAGAAGGCAGAAGCGCCGAGGGCCATTGTGGAAAGGATGGATCCGCAATAACTCTCATAGAGGTCTGCGCCCATGCCGGCAACGTCACCGACATTGTCACCTACGTTGTCTGCGATTGTGGCCGGATTGCGAGGGTCGTCCTCAGGAAGATCGGACTCGACCTTGCCGACGATGTCTGCACCGACGTCAGCGGCCTTGGTGTAGATACCGCCGCCGACTCTTGCGAAGAGAGCCTGGGTGGAAGCACCCATTCCGAAGGTAAGCATCGTGGTGGTGATGACAACCAGTTTCTGAGCATCTGAAGCCTCTACCACGAACGCGTTGAGGAGAATCCACCAGATCGCGATGTCCAGAAGACCGAGACCGACAACTGTGAGACCCATGACGGCACCGGAGCGGAATGCCACTTTAAGACCTGCATTGAGGCTGCGTCTGGCTGCATTTGCAGTACGTCCTGATGCATATGTTGCAGTCTTCATGCCGATGAAACCGGCAAGACCGGAGAAGAAACCACCTGTAAGGAATGCAAATGGAACCCAAGGGTTCTGCACACCGAAGCCATAGGCCAGAATGGCAAAGAAGATCGCCAGGATGATGAACACGATCACGACAATCTTGTACTGCTGCTTGAGATACGCCATGGCGCCTTCACGGACGAACTGTGCGATCTGCTTCATGGTAGGGGTACCCTCATCTTCCTTCCTCATCTTGTGATAGAAGATCCAGGCAAAAAGAAGCGCGACTACGGATGCCGCCGGTACCAGGTAAAATAGTGAATCCATAAATGAAACAAAATTAGTTATTAGTTGATTAAAATACGAACTTGCGTTTTAATAAATTGAATTAAAAAAATTCCGGGATTTCCCATGAAAATGCCCGATTTTTACCTGAAATCACATTAAACGTTGCAAAGATAAGGACTAGCAGTTTAAGGCTCACAGTAAAAACTGACAAAAAAACGTGAAATTTTGACACAATCCTATCACCAGCAGGCCCAGACAGATGCATGGGTAATCGTTTTTATTGACTTCCATGCTTGAATATTTGTCCGTGGAGACCGGATTTGCCCCGTAAAAAAAACTTTAATATTCCGATACAACATTCTAAAACTTTTATATATCTTAGCACCCAGACACAAACGAACGAACTTGATGAAAGTCTTCCGGACATACAACCAGCAGCAGAACCAGCAGCAGAACCAGGTTAACAATAACCAGGCTCAGCAGCGTGTGCACATACAGGACCGGAAGTAGAAAGATACCATAACAGCGAGAAGATATCATAACGCCATAACAAGGCCGGTCCTGAACAAAGGACCGGCCTTCTTTTTATACAAACCTCAACAATATAACGGACTAAACAAAAGTTAGTGTATTACCTTTAAATTTCAAACAAGATGAAAAAACGTATGGTCATCTTCGCCGCGATCGCTGCGGCAACGGTATTTTCCCCAATCAGCGCCCATGCAGGCGAACCGATCAAGGCCGAAATCGGCACAGACATTGTCAGCTCCTATCTCTGGAGAGGATCCAGACTGGACGGTCCGGCTTTACAGCCGACAGTGGGACTCGAATGGAACGGGCTCTCACTCAGTGCCTGGGGATCCACGGGCTTCTCTGATGCCTGTGAAGTGGATCTCACCCTGGCATATTCAATCGGAGGCTTTACTGTCGGCGTCACCGACTACTGGCTGCCTCCACTGGCGCAAAATTCTTCGACTTCTCAGCCGAGACCCTCCATGTGGCCGAAGTCAACCTCGGCTATGACTTCGGTCCTGTTGCCCTCAACTGGTACACAAACTGCCTGGGAGCGGTAGGCTGCACCCCTGAAGGTGCAAAGGCCTATGCTTCATATTTCGAGGTTTCAGCCCCGTTCAGCCTCGGAGGAATCGATTGGAGCGCGGCAGTCGGCGCAACTCCTTGGGCAAACGACTATTATGGCGCTGAAGGTTTTGCCGTCATCTGTGCCAGCCTCACTGCAACCAAGGAAATCGCCCTCGGCAGTGACTTTCCCATCCCTGTGTTCGCAAGCCTGATGGCAAACCCACGCTCTGAACAGTTGTTCTTCAGCGTGGGTGTCTCTTTTTGAGACAGCAAACCATTTTGAGACTACTAGTGTATTACCTTAATATTTTCAAGAAATGAAGAAAATCGAAGCAATCATCCGAAAAACGAAATTCGAGGATGTGAAAGAAGCCTTGTTCGAGGCAGACATCAACTGGTTCTCTTATTCCGAGGTCAAGGCTATCGGCCAGGACAGGGAGGACAGGGTGTACCGTGGAGTGATGTACAGTACCGACATCATCTCGCGCATCGAGATCACCATCATTTGCCGTGACCAGTTCGTAAAGCCGGCCATCAAGGCCATCATGGACGCTGCCCGCACAGGCGAGGTCGGAGATGGAAGAATATTCGTGAGTCCTGTAGATGACACTTACTCCATCAGGACAGGAGAACACGGGGACACAGTACTTGCAGACAAAAAATAGGAAATCATGGAAACAGCAATATCAACAATCAACAGTCTTGACACAGTTTGGGTACTTCTTGCAGCAATGCTTGTCTTCTGGATGCAACCGGGCTTCGCTCTCGTGGAAGCCGGTTTCACACGCTCCAAGAATACCGCCAACATACTTATGAAGAACTTCGTGGACTTCATGGTAGGTTCCATACTCTTCTGGTTCATCGGTTTCGGCATCATGCACGGCACCGGCAACGGCTTCATCGGTGAGATCCACCTTTTCGACTGGTCCTTCATAGGCGATTCGAATATCCCGGCCGAGTGTACCTTGTTCTTCCAGACCGTCTTCTGCGCCACTGCCGCTACCATCGTGTCAGGAGGTATGGCCGAACGTACCAAGTTCGGAATGTACATCGTGATCTCCGTGATCATCTCGATGTTCATCTATCCTATCGAAGGCCACTGGACCTGGGGCGGAGGATGGCTTTCATCCCTTGGCTTCCATGACTTCGCAGGCTCGACCGTAGTTCACGCCGTCGGTGGCGTCATCGCCCTTGCCGGCGCTATGATTCTTGGTCCGAGACGCGGCAAGTACAACAAATCCGGCAAATCGGTGGCTATCCCGGGACACAATCTCACCTTCGGCGCTCTCGGTGTGTTCATCCTCTGGCTCGGATGGTTCGGCTTCAACCCTGGTTCCCAGCTCGCCGCTGACGGAGCCGACAATGCAGTCGCAATCTCTCACGTCATCTGCACCACGAACATGGCAGCTGCCGTCGGAGGCCTCTCTGTACTCTTCCTTACCTGGATTGTCTATGGAAAGCCATCCCTTTCCCTTGTCTGCAACGGCGTGCTTGCCGGTCTGGTCGGCATCACGGCAGGCTGTGACATGGTTTCCATCGGAGGTTCCGCAATGATCGGACTCCTCTGCGGCTGCGCAATGGTCGGCGCCGTAGCTCTCATCGACAAGGTGTTCAAGATCGACGATCCTGTCGGTGCAGTCTCCGTACACGGCGTCTGCGGCATCCTTGGAACCATTCTTACCGGTGTCTTCGCCACAGACGGAGGACTTCTCTACGGTGGAGGTTTCCGTTTCCTCGGCATCGAGACACTCGGCGCTCTGGTGACCGCTGCATGGGCATTTGTCCTCGGTTTCGCCTGTCTTAAGATTCTGGACAAGATCTGGGGTATCCGTGTAGAGCCTAGAGTGGAAGAAGAAGGACTTGACGTCTACGAACACGGTGAGTCTGCTTACAACAACTAGTCAGTCTCAACTGGCAAAACCAGCAATAGCTGGAGTACTTTTCTGAACAGATGGCGGCCGCTCGTGAGAGTAGCCGCCATCAATTGTTTCAATGCAGGAAGGGAAAAGCCGGAAACGGCATCAAAAAGGAACTAGATTGTTCCGAATATCCTGTCTCCCGCGTCACCCAGACCAGGAAGTATGTAGCAGTTGGAGTTCAGCTCGCGATCCACGGCAGCCACATAGATGTCCACGTCAGGATGAGTCTCCTGAACCTTCCTTACCCCCTCCGGAGCAGCCACGAGGCACATCAGACGGATGTCCTTGCAACCCGTCTTCTTGACAAGGTCGATCGCGTCGCAGGCACTTCCGCCGGTGGCGAGCATCGGATCCGTCAGGATGCACATGCGGTGTTCCATTCCCTTCGGGAGTTTGCAGTAGTAAGGCACAGGCTGATGGGTGGTCTCATCCCTGTACAGGCCGATGAAGCCGACCCTCGCCACAGGGATCAGTTCTCTCAGACCGTCCACCATGCCCAGACCGGCCCGGAGAATCGGCACGATCGCAACTTTCTTACCGGCGATCTTCTTCAAGGTCGCAACCTCAAGAGGCGTCTCCACCTCGACATCCTGGAGAGGAAAGTCCCTCGTCACTTCATAGCCCATCATCAGGGAAATTTCATAGAGCAGCTGTCTGAAGACGCTCGAAGGGGTTTCCTTGTCCCTCATGATCGTCAGCTTGTGCTGGATCATGGGATGGTCGATCACATGTAATGTACTCATGATTATCAGTGTGTTGAATATGTGTCAGTGCCGTCCGTCAGATCTGCTGCCGGGGGTCCTCCTCAGTGGCTGGGGCAAGCATCTCATCCACAAGCCACTGGGCATTTCCGATCTCCTTTACCAGGAAGAGCAGGTAGCGGATGTCCAGGGTGATGTTGCGGCATATTTCCGGATCGAAATGAATGTCGCTCATCGTGCCTTCCCAGACCCTGTCGAAATTGAGTCCTATCAGCTCGCCGTCCGCATTCAGGACAGGGCTTCCGGAGTTGCCTCCCGTGGTGTGATTGGTCGCAAGGAAGCAGACCGGCTGGTCCTCGTGGCCGCCTGCGGCATAGATGTCGCGCAGTTTCTGAGGAATGTTGTAGTCGAATATTTCAGGATTGTCCTTCTCGATGATGCCCTTAAGTGTGGAAACCGGCTCGTAACGGACAGCATCCGCCGGTGAATAGCCCGAGACCTTTCCATAGGCCACCCTGAGGGTCAGGTTCGCATCCGGGAAAAAGTCCTTCTGCGGCTCGAATTCCATCTGGCCCCTGACATAGAGACGGTAAAGCAGGTTCAGTTCATCTGTGAGAGCTTTCGTTCGTGGCAGAAGAGTGTTGCGGTACCAGTCTTCCATGTTCAGATGGAACTGGTAGGCCGGGTCGCTGGATTTGTAGACCGGACTATGCTCTGCTCGGAAAGCGGACTTGCCGAAGAGAACTTCCGCCCATTTCTCGATGGTGCGGTATTCCTTCTTCTGGGCAAGGTACCATTCCGGAAGAAGGTCTGCCGGCATATTCGCATCAAAGACATTCATCACCTCGATGAAGCATTCCTTGTCAATCGGCAGATAGTAGTACTTGTAGAACCCGTCAAGGTCGGCCTTTCCATCCGATTTGAAGAAGGTGGCTGCGGCAGAGGCGATTTCCACCGTCGCGACGCTTTCCTTGTAATAGTCTATCGCCAGGGCATATTTCTCAAGTTGTGAATATACCGCCGCAAGTTTTCCCGTCACACCTTCGTAAGGGGTGCCTTCGGCCCATTTCTCAAAGCGGGCCTCATAGTCCCTCTTGGCCTGGACAACATGGTTCCTGGCAAGCCCCCTGGCCTCTCCCTGCCATTTCTTCCAGGCATTTGCCACACTGGCATTCTTAGCCGAATACCTGATTCTGACATCAGGAGATTCCGACATGTACTTCTTCTGGATGGCAAGCCTCCGGGTCCGCAGATCGATCTTCACAGGATCCGAGACCTCACCGATGTAGCGGACGCCCTCCGAATGGAGATATTCCTGAGTGCTTCCCGGAAAACCGAAAACCATGGTGAAATCGCCTTCCTTCACACCTTCGGTGGAAATCCTCAGGAAACGGCGCGGATGGTACGGAACATTTTCTTCGCTGATTTCGGCCGGTTCATTGTCCTTCCCGGCATAGATACGGAAAATCGAGAAGTCACCGGTGTGGCGCGGCCACATCCAGTTGTCGGTGTCGCCTCCGAACTTTCCGATCGAAGACGGCGGAGCACCAACCAGACGCACGTCCCTGAACTCCTTGTAGACGAAAAGGAAGTACTGGTTGCCATAGTACATCGCTTCGACACTGGCCTTGAGACCCTTCCCTGCAGCTTCGGCTTCCTTGCGGATGACGTCCGCATTGTGCTTCACGACAGAATCCCTCCAGGATTCGGTCATCGAGCCTTCAGTGAATCCGGCAAGGACAGCCTGGGTCACATCCTCCATCCTCTGGAGAATCTTCACGGTCAGACCCGGATTGGTCAGCTCCTCGTCCCTGCTCATCGCCCAGAAACCATCCTTGAGGTAGTCATGTTCGACACTCGAATGGCTCTGTATCTGGGAATATCCGCAATGATGATTGGTGAGCAGAAGACCGTCCGAGGAGACGATTTCGCCCGTGCAACCTCTGCCGAAGAGCACGACTGCATCCTTCAGGGAAGCCTGATTGACACTGTAGATGTCCTCGGCGCCGAGCTTGAATCCCTTGGCCTGCATGTCACCTATTCTCTGGCCGATAAGGGATGGAAGCCACATTCCGTCATCCGCCCTGGCGACGCCCAGGGACAGCATCAGAAGAGAACAGATTGCCACAAAGAAGTTTTTTCTCATGTCTATGACTGATTATTAAAGGTTATCAGGTAGTCTTTGTTGCAAAGATAGAAAAGAAAGCTCACACATCACACCGATATGGAGGACAAGAAGTGACTGGAGAAACAAAAATTGCTATATTTGCCGACACACCGACAACCATGAGCAGAAATCCCGACAACAGAAAAAGGGCACCCATCCCCGTTCCCGAACCGGCTCCGCTTCCGGATCCCGAGACCATCGACATCGAAGGCATATTCAATGAATATGTCGACGGCGGCATCGACCTTGTCGTTGTCCTCGGACCCACCGCGTCCGGAAAAACCCGCTACGCCGTCGCCCTCGCCAAACGGTTCCGCGAACTCGGGCGGCCCGCGGAAATCCTCTCTGCGGATTCCAGGCAGGTGTACCGCGGAATGGACATCGGCACGGGCAAGGATCTCTGTGAATATGAAGACGTCCCCTACCACCTGATCGACATCGTGGATGCCGGTTCCCGCTTCGACCTCTACCAGTGGCAGGAAGCCTTTGAAGTGGCCTACAAGGACATCCGGGAAAGAGGAGCGATTCCTGTCCTGTGCGGAGGCACGGGGCTGTACATCCAGGCTGCCACTTGCGGATATTCACTGCCCCAGGCCCCTCCCGATCCCGAGCTCAGGGCCTCCCTCGAGCAGTACGACATCGAAGAACTAAGGGAAAAACTCGCAGAGATGGGTCCGCTCCCCGACGAAGGGGTCCTGCAGAGCAAGAGAAGGGTGATCCGGGCTCTTGAAGTGGCTTTCTATGAAGCAGAACATCCCGGCAGGAGAGACGTCTATCTGCCGAAGAAACCCTACTTCATCGGCACTCTGGTCAGCCGGGAGGAAAGGAATGCGAGAATCGACCGCCGTCTGGACGAAAGGCTGAAAGAGGGAATGGTCGATGAGGTGAAGAGGCTGATCGCTTCGGGAGTCAGTCCGGAAGACCTGATGTACTACGGTCTCGAGTACAAGTTCCTGACTCAGCATGTCCTCGGCATCCTCACCATGACAGAGATGCGGACACTTCTGTCCAATGCCATCCACCAGTTTGCAAAACGGCAGATGACCTGGTTCCGGGGCATGGAGAAATCCGGCTGCAGGATCCACTGGGTCGAACCCTGAGAGAGAGGCTGGGGCAGCGCTGGGTCGAGAGGTTATTCTTCTTCCAGCGGGAGCTCAGGGTTGAGGGTTGAAAGTATCCTTTCGGCAAGAGGGCGGGAAACCATCTCCGACAGATCCTCGACGCTGGCGGAAGCGATCCTGGAGACCGAACCGTAATGCATCAGAAGCCTCTGCTCAGTCTGCTCGCCCACCCCTTTGATCTCACGGAGGATGCTCCTGACCTGCTCCTTGCTGCGCAAGGACCGGTGAAAGGTGATTCCGAAACGGTGGGCTTCGTCACGGATGTGCATCAGGACCTTCAGCGCATGGGAATTGCGGTCGAGGAAAAGAGGGACGGGATCGTTCAGCCTGATGACCAGCTCCATCCTCTTCGCCAGACCGATGACCATCAGCCTGTCCAGAATGCCGAGTTCCGCCAGGGCTTCGCTCGCAAACTTCAGCTGACCTTCACCTCCATCGATGACAATGAGCTGCGGAAGGTCGTCAGGATGTTCTGCAAGCATCCTTGAATATCTCCTGTTGACAACCTCCTTCATCGATGCGAAGTCGTTCGCCCCGACGACAGTCTTGATCTTGAACTTGCGGTAGTCAGCCTTGCTCGGCACTCCGTCACGGAAGACCACACAGGAGGCTACAGGATTGGTTCCCTGGATGTTTGAATTGTCGAAACACTCGATGTGCACCGGAAGGTCCTTCATCCCGAGAGATTTCTTCAGGTCTTCCAGCACCAGCCTCCTGTACTCGTCCGGATCGGTACGTTCCTTCTGCTTGAGAGTGTTGAAAAGGTACTCGCGGGCATTCTTGGCGCTCAGCCCCAGAAGAGAGAACTTGTCACCCTTGACCGGAATCCTGAACTCGACTCCATCAATCTCGACATCCGGCTTGAACGGCACGATGACTTCGCGGGCAAGAGCCCCGAACTTGGACTCTATCTCGGCTATGAAGGTGCTCAGTACCGATTCCTGCTCCTCCTCGATGTTCATCCTGAAGCCCAGGTTCAGCGACTGGATGATGGCTCCTCCCCTCACCCTCAGGAAGTTGCCGAAAGCATCCTGCCCGTCGAACACGAGAGAGAACACGTCGCAGTCGGCTCCGGAAGAAGAGGAGATGATGGACTTCGAATAGTGTTTCCTTAGCGATTCTATCCTTTCCTTGCAGACCAGGGCATCCTCGAACCTGAGTTCGGAGGAAGCCTGCTTCATCGCCCTTTCATATTCATTGATGATCTCGTTGACTCCGCCTTTGAGCAGGCGCGCGATTTCGTTGATGTAGAATGAATATTCCTCCTTGCTGACCGCGCCGATGCAGCAGCCCCGGCATCGCTTGATGTGGAAGTCCAGGCAGGGACGGAACTTGTGGCGGAGGATAGCCTCTCCGGTGATGTTCAGCTTGCAGGAGCGCAAGGGGTAACTCCTCCTGAAAAAGTCCAGCAGATAGTTGGCATGGGAGACCGAACTGTAGGGGCCGAAATAAGTGCCCCTGCCCTTCTCCACCCGCCGGGTCAGGAAGACCCTCGGATACTCGTCATTGGTTATGACTATCCAGGGGTAGGTCTTCGAATCCTTCAGGAGGATGTTGTACCGGGGCTTGTACTGCTTGATCAGATTGTTCTCCAGGAGCAGGGCATCGGCTTCGGTATCCACCACGGAGAACTGGGCATCAGCAATCTTGGAGACAAGTACCCTTGTCTTGACATTCAGTCTCTCCGGAGGAACGAAGTACTGCGCCACCCTCTTGTGGAGATCCTTGGCCTTACCCACATAAATCACCTTCCCCGAGGCATCGTAGTAGCGATATACCCCCGGGGAATGTGGAAAAAGGGCGATCTTGTCCCTTAAAGTAAGTTTGTTACCGTCAGACAAGGCTATTTTGCGGAAACGTATTTTGCAACTTCAGCTTCGATCTTCTCCTCGCGGAGATCCCTCTTGAGGATTGTTCCGTCAGGACCGAAGAGGATGATGTGAGGAATGCCCTGGATGCCGTAGATTTCGGTCGGTAGGGACTGCGCATCCACAATCTGGTTCCACTTCACGCCATAGGCTGCGGCAGTGTCGATCGAGGCCTGCTTCTCATCCCAGACAGCTACGCTCAGGACATCGAAATCCTTTCCGGCATACTTCTCCCAGACTTTCTTGACATTGGGAATCTCAGCCTTGCAAGGGCCGCACCAGGATGCCCAGAAATCAACCAGCATGTACTTTCCGTTGCCTACATAGGAAGAGAACTTGACTCCGTTGACTTCGAAATCGGTGAACATCTTGCCTTCGGCCGTTTCCAGCTGAGCGGTCACTGCTTTCTGAATCCTGGTGACAATGTCATTGGACCTGACCGCAGAGTCCAGGGTCGAGATGAGGGAGTCGAGCTCGGCAGGGGCGAAGTCGAACAGCATCTGCGAAAGGGCTGCAGATGAGATGAAGTTGTCCTTGTTGGCCTCGAAGTACACCAGATTGAGATCTTTCATCTCGGCTTCATATTCATTGTAGAGGGAGTCGAGCTTGTCCTGGCCAAGGCTGTCGATAAGACTTCTGTACTTGTCGCTGATGGCGTCCTGGGCATCCCTGTACTCCTGGTTCCTGACCTGAAGGGACACTTTCGGGGTTTTGGAGGTCACCGTGGCTTGCCCGAGAGAATCGATGGTGAAGACAAGGGCTGTTCCGTCAGAGATGAATCTCTGCTTCAGGCCATTCTCCGCCGTGATGACTGAAAGGGAGGCAACCTCGGCCGGGACGTCGGCACTGAACTTACCGTCTACAACGGCAACCTTGATGTCGTCCTTGCCGGGAATCGAGACGGTGACCTCAGCCGGGGCGTCTTTTGCAAATTCGCCGCTGATTTTGGTCGTGTCGGATGCCTTAGGGGCGCATGATGCCAGGGCAAGGCCGGCTGACAACGCAAGAATGATTGTTTTGGATTTCATTGTGATACTGCTTTAAAAGATTTGTCAAGCGTTTTAT
This sequence comes from Bacteroidales bacterium, assembly GCA_004552965.1. Taxonomy (GTDB): domain Bacteria; phylum Bacteroidota; class Bacteroidia; order Bacteroidales; family UBA932; genus Cryptobacteroides. The sequence continues at coordinate 24,866 of SFMU01000009.1, forward strand.
ATTCAGATGCTTATATTCTATTTGTCGAGATCGAGGATCCTGATGTTCCTGAGCTTCAGGCCTTCGCCGTGACCACAGAAGGAAACATAGCCCTTCTTGTTGAACATTCCCGGATGGTTCCTGTGGTCCACGGTATAAGGATTCTTGTCGCTTCCGTCAGGAGCCACATTGTGACCCTTGCAGGCCTTGCGGATGTCCCCGTCCACTATGACTTCACCGTTGACAGTCACCTTGATCCGGTCGCCTTCCACACGGATTTCCTCAGTGCTCCACTCTCCGAGAGGCTTGTGGACAAGTCTCTTGGCCGGAATGACACCATAGACCGAACCGTGCACCTGGTACTCCCGAAGCCAGCCGGCATAGATTTCGGCATCATGGTCCAGAATCTGGCATTCGCACATTCCGTCGTACGCAGCATCGACTCCCATCGGGGTTCTGATGCCCACACCGTTGTTCACTCCCGGACGGAGGAAGCAGAATTCAAACCTGAGCACGAAGTTGCGGTACTCGTCAAGGGTGTAGAGATTGCCTGTGCTGCCGTAGTTGGCCGAGACATAGATGGCCCCGTTCATAGGAATATACCCATCCTTATCTCCCTGGAACTTGTCGAGATCCGTACCGTCGAAGAGCATTTCGAAGCCCTGCTTCTTCTCTTCCGGTGTAAGCTGGGATACCGGGGACGGCTTTGCTTCACCGAGCACATTCTCTATCTCCTTCACTGCGTACTCATCGTCTGCAAGTCCTCTTGCAGTGTAGGCTTCCACAGCCTTGGAAAGATAGTTCGTGAGGGTACCGTAGTCAAGTTCTTCCCTGGTGACCGAGGCAATCTTCCTGACTGCATCGGCGGCTGTCATCCTGAGGTCAGAATCATCGAGGTACCTGCCGGCAAGATTGAAGGCCTTCATGGTAGGAAGGGCACCCACCTTGGCAAGGATAGCCTTCTTCACATCGGCATCTTCAGCGAGGCCGAGGGCTTCGGCATATTTCCCTACCTTCTTGTCCGGATCGCTCTCGAAGAGGGCTACAAGACCGGAGAAGGCACCTACAGCCTTGTTCCTGAACTCAGGGTATTTCTTTGCGATGTCCATCAGGACAGGTGCGGCGCCGTAGTTGCGGACTGCAGCGAGGGCATCCAGCACATTCTCTTCCGGATTCCGGGTGAAAGCCTCGGAGAGTGTCTTCACGGCAGCATCTGATCCGGTAGAGGAAAGGACCTTGAAGAAATTGGAAGGTGCGGAGGCGTTCTCCATCAGAGAGGAGACCCTGACTCCCTGCTCATCGGCCGAGAGTGTGCTTATGGCTGCACCGAGGGCCTTTGAATATTGCTCCCTGCTCTCTTCACTGGCGGCTTTGTCCAGAAGGGCGGCAACCTTGTCTATGTCAGAGGCGGTGACTACTCCCGGAAGGGCAGACCTGCAGAGGGCGGCGACAGCATTGTCGGAAGATTCGGCCAATTTGAATATCTCAGGAGAGAGGGCGGTCAGCCTTCTGCCGCTGATGAGGTTCACAATCGGGGCAAGGGCTGAAGCATCATCGGCAGGACAGTTCCTGAGGGCTCCGGCTGTAGCCTCGAGGATGTCTCCGTTGAAGGCTTTGAGAGCCTTGGCGGCTTGGGAGGCATTCGGTCCGACAAGCTGTGAAGCGAGGGCTGCAAGACAATCCTCTCCACCAAGCCTGGCTGCGGCCACAATCGCCTCGGAAGCGCAGGAAGGGTCTGCCACAGCGGAAGAGACGATCTGGGACGCCGTGTGGACGGCATTGCTTCCGAACCAGTTGATGGCATCTGCCTTGACTTCGGCCGGATACTTGGCGAAGCCTTCCTGAAGGAGGGTGGCCACTGCTTCTTTCCCGGCCACTTCGGCAGCTCCGTCAAGAACGGCATTTCTGAACTGTACGTCGGTGCTCTTGAGGGCGGATGCAAGGGTCTTGAGGGCCTTTGCCGGATTGTTCTTCATCTGTGCAAGGGCTCCGGCAGACTTGTAGGCGGACACATCGGAGGCCAGAAGGGTCTTGGCGGCTTTTGCGACAGCCTTGTCGTTCCCGCCCCGGGCAAGTCTCACGGCAAGGGAAGCATAGTCTGAGATGCTTTTTGAAGAGAGGGTCTCAAGGGATGCGGCAGAACCGACACCTGCAAGGGCAGAACATATTGCATCCAGCTCATAACCCTGGGAAGAAGCGGCCCACTCCAGCAGGACAGGTTCCGCGCAGGAGAGTCCTTTTCTTGCGACTGCATCGGCGAGGAGGCTTCTGTCCACTCCGGTTCCCTTGACCAGATCAAGGATCGCTGATTCGGAGCCCTGGATGGCCACCAGTGTCCCGACAGCGACGGGAGCAAGATCGGGATCCTTTGCAAGTTCCTTGATGAAAGGCACTTCCGCAAGGGTAGCCAGAGGCTTGAGCTGCATCAGAAGGAAACTCTTGTTGGTCTTGTCGGCTGTTGCCTTGACGGCCTCGACGAAGCCCTGGCAGACTGCAGACCGCACCGACGGATTGGCTGAAGCATAGCTGGACAGGCCTGTGAGGGCATATTCATACACATTGTTCCTGACACCTGGTCCGGCAGGCTTCAGCATTGATGCCACCTTGACGACGGATGATGGTGCGGCGGAAGCGAGATCGGCCATCTGGACGGCCTGGGTGGAGGCGTCGGCTGCCGGCATGGCGGCAAGGACGTCAGCCACAATCGTTTCAGCGGTTCTCTGTCGCGCATCCTGGGCGATGATTGTCAGGGAGAGGGACAGGGCGAGTATTGACAGGATAAACTTTTTCATATTCAGCAGGCTTTTACTTAAAGAATCATTGAACCCCAAGGGGCGCGCATCGGCTGGTTGATGAGTTCATTCGCGGCATCATCGCCGATGAAGACCTGACGTTCCGGATCGAAATGGAGTGTCCTTCCGAGCCTGAGGGCACAGGAGCCGAGATTGACAATCGTACAGCTGTGATGGCCGTTTTCCTCGGCAAGAGCGAACTTCTGGCGGGTCCTGACGCATTCAAGGAAATCGGTGTTGCGCGGTTCCGGATCAGGCTGGGCGTTGATGATGTCCATGACATTCGGGATGGTGCACTCGAAGCCTTTGTAGACCTTGCCGAGAGGGCCCTCGATGTAAGGGACCTTTCCCTGGCTTTCGAAGCCTTCGCCTTCGAGAATGATCTTGCAGCCGTCTGAATATGTGTAGGTGATGCTCCGCCATATTCCGACAGCATCAGGATGCTGTGCCGGAGCGTCCACCTCGACCTTCACAGGGAAGGTGTCATCTTTTCCGAGAATATACTGGACCGGGTCGATGTAGTGCTGTCCCATGTCTCCCAGGCCTCCCGATTCGTAGTCCCAGTAGCCACGGAAGTTCTGGTGCACACGATGAGGATGGTATGGCTTGTAAGGAGCCGGGCCGAGCCACATGTCGTAGTCGAGTTCCTTCGGAACAGGCTGAGGTTCGAGGTTCTCCTTGCCGGTCCAGTAGAATTTCCATGTGAAGCCAGTGGCTCCCGAGATCCTGACGGTGAGAGGCCAGCCGAGAACTCCGCTGTCCACGAGTTTCTTCAGAGGCTCGACAGTGGTTCCAAGACCGTAGAAGGTGTCCTTGAAGCGGAACCAGGTGTCCAGTCGGAATATTCTTCCGTATTTCCTGACTGCATCGACAACCTTCTGGCCTTCCCCGATGGTTCTGGTCATAGGTTTCTCGCAGAAAATGTCCTTTCCGGCCTTGCAGGCTTCCACTGCCATGATTCCATGCCAGTGTGAAGGGGTTGCGATGTGGACGATGTCCACGTTCGGATCATGCACAAGGTCGCGCCAGTCATCATAGGCCTGAAGTTTTTCGCCGAACTTCTGTTCTCCTGTGCGGAGAGCATTGTCCAGATGGTTCCGGTCCACATCACAGACAGAAACGAGGCGGCATTTGTCGTCACTGACGAAATGCAATCCGGACATGCCGATCCCTCCGGTACCGATGATACCTCTGGTCAGCTGGTCACTCGGAGCCACATAGCTCTTGTCCCCACCCATGGCTCCGAACACCTTTCTGGGCAGAATTGTGAAGAGCGCCACTCCGGCAGCGGACTTCTTGATGAAAGATCTTCTTGATTCATTCATAGCAGTATAGATTTGAATTTCTGTCTTTTGGAACGGCAATGACCAAGTACGCCCGATAACGGTATGCATCAGATGCGCAAGGTCTCCTCCAAGGATTACAAAATCATTCAGACTCAAGTTTCGCATTTGCGAAACTCAAATCATTCAAATATAGTGAAAATCAATGATAATAATCCTTCAAAGCAGGCGCATTGGCAAAAAAAAGAGAGGGTGACCTGACTTGCTCAAGCCACCCTCTCAGGAATATCTTGCCGGAAATTATTCAGCCTGCCTGTCACCGCGACGCTGGCCACGGCCGGAACGGTTGCCGCGACGATCGCCGCGATCCCTTCCTCCGCGCTCTCCGCGCTCGCCACGACCGGAACGGTTTGCGCCCTGTGCATTGGCGGCAGATGCAGTGTTAGGAGTAAGATCCTGCTTTCCGTAACGCTCACCGTTGCAGATCCACACCTTGATACCGAGGGCACCGACCTTGGTCCTTGCGACTGCAAGAGCGTAATCGATGTCTGCACGGAAAGTGTGAAGCGGTGTACGTCCTTCCTTGTACATCTCGCTGCGGGCCATTTCAGCTCCGCCTACACGGCCGCTGATCTGAATCTTGATGCCCTCTGCACCTACTCTCATGGTAGATGCGACGGCCATCTTGATTGCCCTCCTGTAAGAAACACGACCCTCGATCTGACGGGCGATGCTGTCAGCAACGATACGTGCATCAACTTCAGGCCTCTTGACCTCGAAGATGTTGATCTGAACCTCCTTCTTGGTGACCTTCTTGAGCTCTTCCTTGAGCTTGTCAACTTCTGATCCACCCTTGCCGATGATGAAACCAGGCCTTGCGGCGTGGATGGTCACGGTGATGAGTTTGAGAGTCCTTTCGATGACAATCTTGGAGAGGCTGGCCTTGGAAAGGCGGTTGGTCAGATACTTGCGGATTTCGAAATCCTCAGCGATCTTCTCGGCGTAGTTACCACCACACCAGTTAGAGTCCCAACCACGGGTGATACCGATTCTGTTAGAAATAGGATTTGTTTTCTGTCCCATAATTACTTCTCCTCTGATGCTGTTGGTTTAACGTCGAGAATTACGGTAACGTGGTTTGAACGCTTGCGAATCCTGCCGGCGAGGCCCCGAGGGCAAGGGCGGATCCTCTTGATGGTACGACCTTCGTTAACCATTATTGTCTTTACATAGACATTACCGTTGTCAAGCTCCTTGCTCTGATCCGGATTCTTGGCTTCCCAGTTGGCGATTGCGCTGCGGAGAAGTTTCTCGAGGCGGATAGAAGGCTGCTTCTTCGAGAAGTGAAGAAGATCGAGCGCACGGTTTACCTCCACACCTCTCACGGTGTCAGCGACAAGGCGCATCTTGCGCGGAGATGTAGGCACATCGTTGAGCTTGGCAATTGCTATGCTCTTCCTGGCTTCCTTAAGCCTGTCGGCCATGTGTGTTTTACGTGATCCCATAATTGATCTTCTTATTTAATTACTTCTTATTATTGCCCGAATGGCCTTTGAATGTTCTTGTAGGGGCAAACTCGCCAAGCTTGTGACCAACCATGTTTTCAGTAACATAAACAGGAATGAACTTGTTTCCATTATGAACTGCAATAGTGTGGCCTACGAAGTCTGGAGAGATCATGCTGGCGCGGGACCAGGTCTTTACGACCTCCTTCTTCTTGCTACCATCATTCATAGCAAGAATTCTCTTTTCCAGGGCTTCCTGGATGTATGGACCTTTTCTTAATGAACGACTCATAATCTTAAATTCCGTTTAATTACTTCTTCTTTCTTCTTTCGATGATGAACCTGTTGGAAGTAGCTTTAGGATTACGTGTCTTGTATCCCTTTGCAGGAAGTCCCTTACGCGAACGTGGATGACCTCCGGAAGCACGTCCTTCACCACCACCCATCGGGTGATCGACAGGGTTCATGACGACACCACGGTTGTGAGGCCTGCGGCCGAGCCAGCGGCGACGGCCTGCCTTTCCGTGTGATTCAAGATTATGATCTGCATTAGATACTGTACCTACAACGGCGCGGCAGGCTGTAAGGACCATTCTGGTCTCACCCGAAGGGAGACGGAGGATGGCGTAGTTGCCTTCACGAGCGGCAAGCTGCGCGAAGGTACCTGCAGAACGTGCCATGGCGGCACCCTGGCCAGGGCGGAGTTCGATGTTGTGTACGAGAGTACCTACAGGGATCTCTGCGAGAGGGAGGCAGTTGCCAAGATCCGGTGAAACACCGTGACCTGACTCGATAACCTGACCTACCTTGATTCCGGCAGGGGCGATGATGTATCTCTTTTCGCCGTCAGCATATTCGACAAGGGAAATGCGGGCGCTGCGGTTCGGGTCGTACTCGACTGTGAGAACGGTAGCCTTGACATTGTCCTTGTTGCGGAGGAAGTCGATGACACGGTACATTTTCTTGTGACCGCCACCGATGTAACGCATGGTCATCTGACCGGTGTTGTTTCGGCCTCCGGTTCTCTTGAGAGGCTCCAACAATGCCTTGTGAGGTCTTTTTGCAGTGATTTCATCGAAAGCACTGATCGCCATGTTCCTGGTACCAGGAGTCATCGGCTTGAATTTCCTAATTGCCATTGTCTTTGCCCTCCTTAAATGTTACTGTAGAAATCGATCTTGTCATCACCTGCAAGAGTGACATAAGCCTTCTTGAAGTGATTCATGCGACCACGGAGAATGCCCGACTTGCTGTAGCGGGACTTTCTCTTTCCGTGATAGTTGACAGTGTTGACATCAGTGACAGACACATTATAGAACTGCTCTACGGCAGCCTTGATCTGAAGTTTGTTGGCAGCACGGTCAACGATGAAGCCGTAACGGTTGTACTTCTCAGTCTCAGCCGTAAGCTTCTCAGTTACGATTGGCTTGATTAAAATTCCCATCTTCTTTGCTCTTTTTAACGGTTGGCTCTCTCAGAGAGAACGTCCTGTACACCGTCCATGATCACCATCGAGTTGGCGTTCATGATAGCATAAGTGTTAAGCTCGTTGACAGTGATGACGTTGACCTCAGGGAGGTTACGTGATGAAAGGTAAATGTTGGTGGAATTCTCCGGAAGGACGAAGAGGACCTTTCTGTCACCGGCCTTGACGGCCTTGATGATGTTGAGGAACTCCTTGGTCTTCGGAGCGTCCATTGCAAACGGCTCGACGAAAACGATTGCGTTTTCCTGTGCCTTGTAAGAAAGAGCTGAGAAGCGGGCGAGAGCCTTCTGCTTCTTGTTCAGCTTTGTCCTGTAGAGACGTGGCTTAGGACCGAATACACGGCCACCGCCGACGAAGATGTTGGCCTTCAAGCTACCGTGACGTGCGCCACCGCCGCCCTTCTGGCGACCGAGCTTCTTGGTTGAATGTGCGATTTCGCTGCGATCCTTGGTCTTTGCAGTACCCTGACGCTGGTTGGCGAGATACTGTACGACATCAAGATAGATAGCGTGGTCATTCGGCTCGATGCCGAATACCTTCTCATCAAGAACAACCTTCTTTCCGGACTCAGATCCGTCAATTTTCAATACTGGCAATTCCATAGCTAAAACTCCAATGTTACGTATGAACCCTTGGCTCCGGGAACGGAACCCTTGATGACAAGAAGATTGTTTTCAGGAATAACCTTGACAACCTCGAGGTTGAAGACTTTCACCCTTGCGTTACCCATGTGACCGCCCATACGCATTCCAGGGAATACGCGTGAAGGCCATGAAGATGCACCGAGCGAACCAGGCTTGCGAAGTCTGTTGTGCTGACCGTGGGTGGCTCCACCGACACCGGCGAAGTGATAACGGTGTACAACACCCTGGAAGCCCCTACCTTTGGAAGTACCGACAACATCTACGAACTTGACGTCATTCATGACGTTCTCGACAGAGATGGTGTCTCCGAGCTTGATCTCTCCCGGGAAGTCTGCCGGAAATTCGACAAGCTTGCGCTTAGGAGTGGTTCCTGCCTTTTTGAAATGCCCCTGAAGAGGCGCGCTGGCGTGTATTTCCTTGATTTCGTCATAGGCAAGCTGTACAGCGGCATAACCATCTTTTTCAACTGTACGGATTTGCGTGACAACACACGGACCAGCCTCGATGACAGTGCATGGAATGTTCTTTCCATCAGCACTGAAAACGGAAGTCATTCCGATTTTCTTTCCAATTAATCCAGGCATTGGTTTGATTAATTAATTATAAGTAAATAATTTACGTTACTCCGCATTATTTTGCGGGCTGCAAATATACGGATTATTTTTCAATTAACAAAGTTTTCCACAGGCTGACTTCCTTATAATCAAAGAGAAATGTTATATTTGCATTCGGAAAACCGCTTTGACTGCAATGACAATTTTCGATTTCCTGCATTTCACGTTTGCAGACTTGCTGGACATATTAATGGTTGCAGTCCTGATCTACCTCGTATTCAAGTGGATCAGGGGCACCGCCGCCATGAACATATTCATGGCAATCATGTCCGTGTTCATCCTCAAAGTCATTGTCGCGGCTCTCAACATGAACCTGATGAACGCCATCCTGAGCACTTTCATCGATGTCGGAGTACTCGCCCTGATCATTCTTTTCCAGCCCGAGCTGAGACACTGGCTGATGAAATTCGGAGCCAGGTACGTCGACATGACCGGAAAGGGCAGGTCCATGATAGACAAACTCCTGGGAATCAAGGAGAAGAAGATGGGCGGGGACAGCCTCGACGAGATCGCGGAAGCCTGCAGGATGATGGCCGAGCAGAAGACCGGCGCCCTGATAGTCATCCAGCGCAACAATTCCCTGAACTATGTCATCGAGACGGGAGACGAGGTGGACGCCAGGATTTCCCGACGGCTCATCATGAACATATTCTTCAAGAACTCACCCCTTCATGACGGAGCGATGATCATCAGAGGAGACAGGATTGTCGCAGCAAGGTGCACCCTTCCGATAACCTCGAGGACGGACATCCCGGCAAAGTTCGGAATGAGGCACAGGGCAGCGGTAGGAATATCCGAAGAGACCGACGCGGATGTGATAGTCGTCTCGGAAGAGACCGGAGAGATTTCATTCGTCAGGGAGGGCCGGATAGAGAAGATCGGCAACATCAACGAGCTGAAACTCCTTCTTGGAGCTGGCGAAAACCTCTCCGAAGACAATTAACCGAAACGCCAGATGGGACGAGGAGACAACATGATAGACACAAGGCTTGAATCCAAACTCGGATTCGACAGGATCCGCACGATGATTTCGGACAGATGTTCCACTGAATATGCCACCGCTAGAGTGGCCGGGGAAAGATTCTGTTCCGACCCCAAAGTCATCGGGAAGAGACTGGCGCTGACAGACGAGATGCGGCTGGTAGTGATGTTCGAGGAGAATTTCCCTGTCAACGGCTACATCGACTGCATTGACTTCCTCAAGCCTCTGGCCAGGGAGGGATGCACCATAGACCAGGTGTCCCTGGGCAAGTTGAGAACCCTTGCCGAGACTGTCCGGCGGCTGACCGACTTCTTCGCGGCCACCAAGGACGGAGTGTATCCCAACCTCAAAAGGATGAGTTCAAAAGTGGTCTGCTTCCCCGAAATCCAAAGGAAGATAGACACCATCCTCGACAAGTTCGGAGATTTCAAAGACACGGCTTCCGACGAATTGTTCCGGATCAGGAAGACCATCAAGACCAAGGAAAGCGCAATCTCGAAAGTGGCCGCGAACATTCTGCGTGAGGCACAGGCCAGCGGAATTGCCGGCGAGGATGCGGCTATCACGATTCGAGACGGCAAACTGCTGATTCCGGTCAACAGTTCCTCGAAAAGGAAAATCCCGGGCTTTGTCCACGACACCTCCGCAACCGGCAAGACGTCCTTCATAGAGCCGGCGGAACTCATTGAAATCGACAACGAAATCGCCAACCTGAGGGTAGAGGAAGCCCAGGAGATCCACAGGATACTCTCTGATTTCAGCGACTTCGTGCGTCCGCATATTCCCGACTTGCTCTTCGCTTCCGAATATGTCGGTGAAACCGACTTCCTGGTGGCAAAGGCCCAGGTCTCGCTTGACTTCAAGGCAGGTATGCCGGTGATTTCCAAAGACGGGGAGATGAATCTCAGGAAAGCAAGGCATCCCCTTCTGGAGAAAGCTCTCGCACGCGAAAGCAAACAGATCGTCCCTGTGTCGGTGAAACTCAACCCTGCCAAGCACATCCTCCTCATCTCCGGACCGAATGCCGGCGGAAAATCAGTCTGCCTGAAGACCACAGGACTGCTCCAGTACATGTTCCAGTGGGGAATGCTGATCCCGACATCGGAATCTTCGGAACTCCCGGTCTTCGACAGGATCATGGTCAGCATCGGCGACGACCAGAACATCGAAAACGACCTGAGCACCTACAGTTCCTTCCTCGAGGACATGAAGTCGATGCTGCGCGAGGCGGATTCCAGGACTCTGGTGCTGATCGATGAATTCGGCTCTGGCACCGAGCCTGCCGCGGGAGGGGCCATCGCCGAAGCGATTCTCAGCGAACTCGACAGGAAAGGGGTCTACGGAGTCATCACCACCCACTACACCAACCTCAAGCTCTATGCTTCCGGGCCTCAGACCGGAGTCATCAACGGTGCGATGCAGTTCGACGCAGCCAGGATCCAGCCTCTGTTCGCCCTTGAAATCGGTCTTCCGGGCAACTCGTTCGCATTCGAACTGGCAAGGAAGATGGGTCTTCCGGAGAACATCGTCAAGGATGCGGAAAACCGTGCCGGAGAAGAGTTCGTGAACATCGAGAGAAACCTTCGTAAGATTGTCCGGAACCGCAAGGCTCTCGAAGATAAGCTCCAGAAGATCAAGAACACTGACAAGACCCTGGAAAGCATCACAGAACGCTACCAGAAGGAACTTGAGGACATACAGCAGACCAAGAAGGAAATCCTCGACAAGGCGAACCAGGAAGCCCGGGACATCGTCAAGGGAGCCAACAGGACGGTGGAGAACACAATCCGCACCATCAAGGAAGCCCAGGCAGAGAAAGAGAAGACCATGGGGGCGCGGAAAAGCCTCCAGGACTTCATGAGCGCCCTCCAGGCCAGGAAGGAGCAGGAAAAGAAGGACCATGACAGCTATCTGGACAACAAGCTCCGCCAGCTCGAGGAAAGAAAGAAAAGATCCCTTGCCCGCAAAGGAAAGAATGCGGAAAAACAAGCCGAAAACGCCACCCAGGAGTTTCGCGGAGGTGCCCTCAAGGTGGGCGAGAAAGTGCGTGTGAAATCCAACGGCATGGCGGGAGAAGTGGTGAGAGTCTCGGACAAGGCAGTCACCATCGCCATCGGCAACATCACCAGCAAGATGCCTCTGGACAAGGTGGAAAGGATTTCTTCCAATGAATATAAGGCCGCGATGAAGAAGGAATCCGCCTCAAGGCCTGTCGGAACCACACCGGACAATTCCGGGCTTAGGGAAAGAAGGCTCAGGTTCTCGCCGGAACTCGACATCAGGGGAGAAAGGGTCACGGATGCCCTCAACATCGTGGAGCACTTCATCGACGATGCAGTGATGCTGAACATAGGCACCGTACGCATCATCCACGGCAAGGGCACCGGCGCCCTCAGGGATGAGATTCAGAAGTATCTGAACTCTGTGCCCGGTATCGCCTCGGTGAAGGACGAGCACATCCAGTTCGGAGGCTCCGGAGTGACAATTGTCACTTTTGAATAGACACTGCCGTCCGGAAAGGACGGAATCCCGACAGACTATGAAAACTCAAGAAGGAAGAACCCCGAGAATGGCCTTGGGGAAAGCAGGAGAAGATGCCGTCTGCGAGTTTCTGTCCAGGAACGGACATACCATCCTCGACAGGAACTACCGGGCAGGACATCTTGAAATAGACATCATCTCCCTTGACGGGAATGGTGTGCATTTTGTAGAAGTCAAGACACGTGTAGCACCGACCCCGACAAGACCCGGGGAGGTGGTGGATGCGACAAAACAGAACAGGATCGCAAAAGCGGCAGCAAGATACCTTGCCTCCCGTAAAAGCAATCCTCTCTCCCCCGGTCTGGAGATCAACTTCGATGTCGCATCGGTAGTATTTGAAAACGGAGACATCAGGATCGAATGGATTCCCAATGCCTACTATCCGATGTTCTTCTGAAAGGAATTGAACACTATGACTAATTCGATGCTATGAGTGACAACAGGTATTGTGTAATTATGGCGGGCGGAAGCGCCAACCATTTCTGGCCTGTCAGCAGGAAATCCCAACCTAAACAGTTCCTTCCTGCCGACCTGGAAGGCAAATCGTACTTGAGAAAGACCTACGAAAGGCTGTCCGGAATCATTCCGACAGAGAACATACTGGTAATCACCCTCGCGCGCTATGCCGCCCTGGTCATGGAGATGATCCCGGAAATCCCGGAGGGGAACATCCTCGAGGAGCCCTATGGCAGAAACACTGCACCCTGCATAGCATATTCGACATACAAAATAATCCAACGCTGCCCCGAAGCCGTCATCATCAACACTCCGGCAGACCACATCATCGACGATGAAGCAGCCTTCAGGAAAGACATCATAAGCCTTCTGGACAATGCCGCCATGCATCCGGCCCTGATGACTCTGGGAATAGTCCCGACCGAGCCCGAAACCAGTTATGGCTACATACAGGTGACGGGAAAGAGGATGGGCACCAATCCGGTCAAGGTCAAGACCTTCGTGGAAAAGCCGGACCCGGAACTGGCGGAAGTTTTCTGCAAGAGCGGAGAATTCTTCTGGAATTCGGGAATATACGCCTGGAAAGCATCCATCATCATGGAGGAGATGAAAAAGTACACTCCTGAAGTCGTCTCGATGTTTCAGGGATGGGAGCGCTCGCTTGGAACTCCGGAAGAGGCCGCCTTTCTCGAGAAGGCATATTCAGACTGCCCGAAGATTTCGATAGACTACGGTGTGATGGAAAAGACTGACCGCTCATGGCTCTATCCAGGCAACTTCGGATGGGGCGACATGGACACCTGGGAAGCCATCCAGGAGCACTGCGGGCGCAAGGACAAGGACGGAAACTGCTTCCTTGCGGACAAGGTCATGGCAGACTCCGACAGCGGCACCCTCCTGATGTCGACCCTGCGGGGTAAAAAGAAACTCTATGCCATCAAAGGGCTGAAGGACTTCATCGTGATCGACACGGAAGACGCGCTGCTCATCTGCCCGAAGGACGACAGGCAGTACAAGGATTTCCTTTCAGGGCTCGGGATGCCCGAATATGAAGAATTCCGCTAGACACATTCTGCCACATCCCCGGATTTCCGGCCAGACTGCCCCGAGGCGACAAAACAATCAACGAGGCACAACTGACAACTTGACCCTTGCGAGGCTGTCGTAGAATCTGATGACGGTTTCCAGTTCCGGATAGTCTTCGGATGAGAAGTCCCCTTTCAGGATATTCCTTGCAAGATGGATATGCAAAGACCTTTCACCAGTAACTTTGCATTCCATCAAGCATGAGCCGGCCCGGTTGCTGACTGAAATATCTTCCGGAAGAGTCTCGAATCGCATGGATGACGGAAGGACAACAGAGATGTCGTCCGTCCTGCTGTTCCCGGCATAAACCATGTAGGGAACAGTCCTGCCGGCTGGAAATGCAGTCTTTCCGGTGCGAACTGCTCCGGGGAAGAGAGGTATCAGTTCCCTGTTCCCGCTCTTGGATGTGTACTTAGGGATCGTGGAACTGAATTTTATACTGATGGAAGAGTTCCGGCCATCCGCGAGGACATCGTACCTCACATCCTGGAATTCCGACGATGGCAACCCTGTGATATCCCTAAGGACCTCCCTCTTTCCGGCAGCATCAAGACTTCCGAACGGGAACATTCTTTCGAAAGTCAGGCCCGAATAGGAATATTCAGACACGATGGTGGCAGAACCATCTTCTTTAACCTCTATCCTGATGTTCCCGGCAGACATATTCTCATCTTCAGAATAATCCGGTACTGTCTCGATGTGCATTGTTCCGTCCTGATAGACAAAGGCATCATGCCCAGCCAAGCCTTGATGAATATATCCGAGCGGAAGTTTGGAGGATGTACATTCCACCCAAAGGTCGCCGTCCGCATCGGGAATCTTCAGGATGGCATGGTCCATGAAACCGGGATAGACGATATCTCTTGGCTGGCGCCTTCTGGATGTGCTTATCTCAACATAACAGGATTCAATTCCGGCCTCCCTCAACATGCACTTCATCAGATTGGACAGAGCCTTGCAGTCACCGAACTTGTTCCTGTACACTTCTCCGGGGCTCATGGGTTTCTGGCCTCCGATTCCTATCTGAATACTTACATAACGGTAGTTCTTCTGCATGTAACCGTAGAGGGCAAGAATCTTGTCCCTCTTGTTTACGACAGGGTCAGCGATGGCATGGACTGTTGCTGCGAGTTCGGCTGGAATTTCGGAACTCTCTTCTATGAGGTTGCATTTCCATCTTCCGTATTCGTCAATGGTTCGCAAGGAGCCTTCCCTCTTGAACCAGGAGAACCTGTCGGGAGAGAAACAGACCATTGGAAACAGATCTTCCGGCAATGGCATGAAGATTCCGTCCGAAATTGAACTGAACCCTGGCATCACCCATTTCCTGCTGACACAGCCATTCCCCTCGATGGTCTGGGGAGTGATTGCGCAGTTGAAACTTGACCATGAGACGCCGTAGTCGGAAGGCGTGACAAGAGTGTAACTTGCACGTTTCATTTCCTGCTCATAAAGGCGTACAGGAGCGAAAGGCGGCGGAACCAGGAATCCTTGAGTACAGTTTTCTTCGTAGGAATATTCCACGACATAAGGAAACCTGTCGGATGAAAAGACCAGGTACTTCGTCGTGTAGTCGTCCGCCAGTCCTTCGCTGAACTGGGTGGACCGGACATCCTTCAGACCATACTTTGCAACCACCTTCCCCATCGGATCAACAAGCCTGCCCGAGAAAGACTTCAGGCTCCATCCTGAAGCAAGTGTCTTCATGAAGGCAGCATCATCTTCTCCATCCTTGTTCAGGACCATAATCCTGACTGTCTCCTCAACCTTCATTTTCAAGGAAGATGAGACAGTCACAACCAGGCTGTCGTCCAGGATGACGGAGTTCTGGGCGAAAGACAATATCCCAAGCAAGGAGAGTACGGCTGCTGAAGCGAGTCTTCGTAACAATGGCATCATGAAACCTTCTTAAGGGCAATTCTTCCTTCAAGAACATTGTTGATGCTGTTCCAGAAGTTTCTCAAGTCCTCATACCTGTCAACAGTATAGTAGAATCCGTTGAGTTTGAATTCCATCACAATCTGGACCATGCCATTGCCTTTGAGGGCCTTGTAGTTGAACACAATCTCCTTGTCCCCCATTGAGAATGAGGAAGACTGTGGTACTCCCTCCAGCACCCATTTGTCACCAAGCATCACCATTGCCCTGAAAGAGATGGTAAATGGGTGGTTCAAATCTATCGGAAGAGTTCTCCTGTCAGCAGTGAAAAGGTCTGTCTGCAGAATGTCAACCAGAGTAGGCTTCAGATAGAGGATGTCCCCCGACCGTTCACCATTTAACTTGAACTTCAGGTTCGTCACCAGCCGGTCTCTTTCCCTTGTCATTGTACCGGAAAGACAGTCCACGTCAGAATCGTCCATCAAACTTTCAAAATACTCATCCTCAGACCCGAAGGAATCGACCCTCCCGTTCTCCACAAGGGCATTCAATCCCGAGTAAATCATGGTAAAATCAGATTCAAGACTTCCTTCATCATTGATTACCGCTTTCAGGATGTGGTTTTCTGCACCCTTGCCGATAGTGCTCAGGTTGACACTTCTGGTCGGCTCCGGTTCATTGAATCTGATTGCCTTGAAAGACAGAAGCCTGTCAGGAATCACGTCAATGCTGGACCACTTGTCAGTACCATCCAGGAAGACCTCCTTCTGGATACCTCCATCATCAACTTTGACCGACAAGATGAAATAATTGATGTCCTTCAGGGTAGGATAATTCGAAAAGTTCTTTATGTCCTTGGGGTTAAGGAGAACCGGTGTGCTCTTTATCCCGATATCCGAAAGCATTGCCATCAGAAGGAAATTGATGTCTGCAGAGGATCCCTTTCCCGTCTTCAGCGCATTCTTCGGATTCGATGAGGTAAGGGCGTAGCTTTCGTCCCAGGTTACTCTGGATGAAAGCAGGTCAAGGACGGCCTTGATTCTGTCCCTGTCGTTTTCCTTACCAGATACAGCCTTGGCAACCTCGTCCTTCAAAGGATTGGACATCTTGAGGTTACCGCCGAAACTGTCTGCATCATTCAGGGTCTTGAACACATCTTCCCACGTGTACGAGAAGGATTGGGCAGGCATTCCAGGATACTCTACCGACTTGAGTTCGAAACTCATGCTGGACTTGAAATCGGAGATGTTCCAGACGAACGGTTCCTTTTTCACTGGAGGAACAGACACTGCCATTCCCTTCAACCACCTTTCCGAATAAGAAAAAGCCTCTCCTCCGGAGTTGATTTTCCTTTCCTTATAGGCAATATCCTTGATGATGGGATGCATCACCTCGTTGTAGTCAACATAGAAGACGATGAAGTCTGGCATATGCACATCAGCCTCTGAAAAAAGGACAGGAACAGAATGTTGCAGGTAGATGGTAGGGATGTTCACTATGTTGTCTGACGAAATTGTGAATCGGCAGTCAATCACCGTTCCCTTCTTCACCTCAGGAATGCTTGCCTTCACCCTTTGGAGAGAAGAAGAAACATTCTCCTTGAAAATCATGTTGTTCTTCAGCTGGGTCGATACAGTCTTGCCGTTTTCATCGACATTGACAGCAACAGCTTCCAGTTTGACAAGATTCTCCGACGTCGCTGATTCTCCACGGAAGAGGTCGATGGTAATGTCACCGGCATCCACTCCATCTTCCGAAAGCACCTTTATTCGTCTGGTGATGGTTCTCTTCTGGTAGAGGCCGTTGTTGGAAGTCTCGATGGCATAGTCATAATGCTCAAAAATAATGACTTTGTCCGCATCGGGATCAAGGGAACAGGAAGTCATGGAAAGATCCTCCTTTGAGGGCTTTCCGAATTTGAAATTGGATTTGTCTGTCTGGGCATGGACACAAACCGTTCCTGCTGCCAGCAATGCAACCAAGATAGAAACATACTTTTTCATAAGCCATGTAAGTTAAAAAATATAAGTGGGTTCTATTCCCCGTAGAGATACTTCCTCTGCTCCTCGGTTAGGACATCGATGCTGATGCCCCAGTCGGCCAGTTTGCGGGCAGCGACTTCTCCGTCGATGGAGGCCGGAACCTTGTGGAGCATTTCCCCGGGCCGCCTCGAAAGGGTGTCCCGGTTTTCAACGAGATACCTTGCGCTGAGGGCCTGTATCGCGAAGGACATGTCCATGATCTCGGCCGGATGGCCGTCGCCTGCAGCAAGATTCACCAGACGGCCTTCCGCCAGGATGAAGATCCGTCTGCCGGACTCCAGGACATATTCCTGGATGTTGGTCCTCGCCACGCGGGAGCTGACTGCCATTTCCTTGAGAGCGGCCACATTGACTTCGCAATCGAAATGACCGGCATTGCAGCAGATGGCGCCATCCTTCATGGCAAGGAAATGTTCCCTGCGGACAACATCGTCGCAACCGGTGACAGTCACGAATATGTCGCCGAGAGCCGCTGCCTGTGACATGCTCATCACCTCGAAGCCGTCCATCACGGCCTCCATCGCCTTGATCGGGTCGATCTCTGTCACAATGACCTTGGCGCCCAGGCCTTTGGCCCTCATCGCAACGCCCTTTCCGCACCAGCCGTAACCGGCCACCACGACATATTTGCCGGCCACTATCAGGTTGGTAGTCCTGTCTATTCCGTCCCAGACCGACTGTCCGGTTCCGTAGCGGTTGT
Organism: Bacteroidales bacterium; assembly: GCA_004552965.1. Taxonomy (GTDB): domain Bacteria; phylum Bacteroidota; class Bacteroidia; order Bacteroidales; family UBA932; genus Cryptobacteroides. Next base: position 42,854 of record SFMU01000009.1, read on the forward strand.
CAAACAGGTGCTTGCAGTCGGCATCGTTGACCAGCATCATGGGGAACATCAGCCGGTGCTCGCGGTCGAGGGTGCGCAGGCGGAGGATTCCGGTGGTGGTCTCCTCGCAGCCTCCTATCACTCCCGGAAGCAGTTCTGGATAGTTCTGGTGGATCATCGAAACAAGGTCTCCCCCATCGTCGATGATGATGTTGGGGCCGACGGCAATCACACGGCGGATTCCGTCTTCATATTCAGAGGCTGTGGCATCGTGGACCGCGAAGACGTTGAGGCCGTCATGCACAAGTGCGGCCGCGATGTCGTCCTGGGTCGAAAGAGGGTTGCTGCCGGTGATGTACATCTCGGCTCCGCCGAGGGAGAGCACCTTGCAGAGGTAGGCTGTCTTGGCCTCCAGATGCACCGACAATGCTACGGTCAGGCCTTTGAAGGGCTTTGTCTCCTTGAATTCCTTTTCGAGTCCGCGCAGGAGCGGCATGTGGTTTCTGACCCACTCTATCTTCAGTTCGCCCGAAGGCCAAAGTTCCGGATTGCGTATCTCACTCATTGTACCGATGTGTTTATGTTTGCAAAGATAGTCATTTCACCACAAGAATCCGACTTTCGCCAAATTGCGGAGGGTTTTATTTGCCCCTGCAGTTTTGTTGACGTATTTTTGCGTGACTGAAAAACAATTATTCATTAACATACCATATTCAATCATGGGACTTCTCGAAGGAAAAGTCGCCCTCATCACGGGCGCAGCAAGAGGAATAGGAAAGGCAATCGCTCTCAAGTTTGCATCTGAAGGCGCCGATGTCGCTTTCACCGATCTCGTAATCAATGAGGCTGCCGAAGAGACCATAAGGGAAATCGAAGCTTTCGGACACAAGGTAAAGGGATACGCTTCCAACGCCGCCGATTTCGAACAGTCACACGACGTTGTCAGTCAGATAGTTGCCGACTTCGGAAGGATTGACATCCTGGTCAACAATGCAGGCATCACCAAGGATGGTCTGATGCTCAGGATGACCGAGGCTCAGTGGGACGCTGTCATCAACGTCAATCTCAAGTCCGCTTTCAACTTCATCCATGCTGTAACTCCGGTGATGGCACGCCAAAGGGGCGGAAGCATCATCAACATGTCTTCCGTGGTCGGTGTTTCCGGCAATCCAGGACAGTGCAACTATTCCGCTTCGAAGGCAGGAATGATCGGACTGGCAAAATCGATTGCCAAGGAAATGGGTCCAAGGGGCATCAGGGCCAATTGCATCGCTCCGGGCTTCATCATTTCCGACATGACCAAGGCTCTTCCGGACGAGGTACGCGAGAACTGGGTGAAGACCATTCCGCTGCGCCGCGGAGGCACCCCTGAGGATGTAGCCAACGTCGCTGTCTTCCTCGGAAGCGACCTGTCGAGCTACGTGTCAGGCCAGGTCATCCACTGCTGCGGTGCCATGAACTGCTAGAAACAGCTTGTCAAGCGCCGCATCGGCATCACCTCCGGTCTTATCAAGCAGCTGGAGAAACTTGCTGAAATACGCCTGCCGGTCAGCACCGAAGTGTTTCTGGGCTCCGGTGGTGGCGGCACTGGACACCATGTAGATAAAGCCGTCGGTGTTGTCGTCGATGAAGCGGATCCTTTCATCCGAAGTCTCGGGAGTGATAAGCATGGCGATACGAAGGTCATACTTTTACCGGATGTTCAATCTGATTCCTATCAGGACCGCCCGTCCGATGTTCGTATTGTATGAAAGCCGTGTTACCTGGTCGATCACTTCCAGGTTGTGGCTTGCCGCGCTGTTCAGGAGATCTGAACCCTTGAGAAACAAGACAATGTCGTTCTTCTTTCCCAAGTGATAATCCATCGATAAATCAAAGAAGGTGTCGTTGAAGCCGGGAAGTTCCGAATCATTCGTCAGTCTGGTCCATGAAAGACGCGTATTGAGAACAAGTTTGTCTGTCAGGTACCAGACGATATCTCCGGAAGAGGAAAGATTCGAGCTGGAGTAGAGATAGGTGTCTGTGCAGGTAGCCTTGTTCACTGCATACGAGATCTGGGCAAGAAGGGAGAACTTTGTAGAAAAAATTGTGCTGACGGCAAGACTTCCTTTCAAACCTTCATCCCTGTTGACATAGGGAACCGATTCAATACAGTATGATGCGCCTGAACTGTTCCATGATAAAACTGGTGTTATCTTCATGACATCGACGATGTCAACATCGGCGGATGCTTCGATTGAATAATTCGGAATACTGGATCCGTTGGTATAGTGTATCAATTGCGAACCGGCAGGAAGCGAAAGCCCATATTCTTCCAGACAGGTATCTGTCAGGATGTTACGGATGTCAGTCACAATCGGATTGGCAATATGGCTTATGCTGCCCGACAGATTCCAGACAGTACCTATCGAATATGAATTGTACGACAACTTCAGTCTGGCCTGCCGAGAGACAGGAATC
>SFMU01000010.1 GCA_004552965.1 Bacteroidales bacterium
TCACCAGCGCCGATGGTACTGACATACCAGTTGGGAGAGTAGGTCGCCGCCGTTCTTCGGGATCCCCGGACATCTTTCGATGCCCGGGGATCTTTTTTTGTCTATCCTGGGGACATCTTTCGATGCCCAGGGATCTTTTTTGTCTATCACAGGGACATCAAATGATACCACTGGAACCATGTATTGTTCATCCGTGGCATCAAAAGATGCCGGGGGATCTATTCGCCCTCAGCAAAAGCCAATTAGTAGATTCAGGAAGCCGTTATCCTTTCAACTGATATTCTTCCTTAACTAAACAAGAGAGGCTGACCTTGAGCATAAGACTCGAAGGTCAGCCTTTTTCAGATTCATAAATTCCGGAAACCGGAATCCTTCATGCTACTTGAACCAATCTGTGAGGTGGTCCTTTGCGTAGAGATAGTAGACTGCAAGTCCGATCCAGCTTGTGCAGAGAACGAGCACTGCAGTGATGATCTTTCCCACGAGTGAGATTGGCTTCTTGAGGATGTCGAGAACTGCAATTACAGAAAGCACGACACCTACCAGATAAATGATTGTTGACATATTCAAATATTTGAGTTTGTTGATATATTCTTTATCGTATGTTCGCGATCGACATTATGTCCGCAAAGACTCCCGCCGCAGTCACGCTTGCTCCTGCCCCGTAGCCCTGGATCAGCATCGGATGTCTGTTGTATCTCTCCGTCGTCAGCAGGATGATGTTGTTCGACCCGTCAAGCACATAGAAGGAATGCTGCATAGGGATTTCCTGAAGGGAAACAGAGCATTCTCCGTTGTCGTTCTTTGCAACGAATCTCCATCTTTTCCCTTCGGACTCCAGCCTTTTCCTCCCTCTCTCGAATTCCTCATCAAGTGATGGAAGTTTCTCCCAGAACTCCTCGATTGAACAGTCGAAAAAGGTGTCAGGAATGAACAGGTTGGCCTTGACGTCATTCTGGCTCACCTGGTAGCCGGCTTCCCTGGAGAGGATCACCAGTTTCCTGATCACATCCTTTCCTGAGAGGTCTATCCTAGGATCCGGTTCGGAGAAGCCCTGTTCCTTTGCCATTCTGACTGCCTTGCTGAAAGGAATATCCTCGGAAATGGTGTTGAATATGAAATTCAGGGTACCGCTGAGAACGGCTTCCATCTTCAGAATCCTGTCGCCGCTGTTGCAGAGGTCATTGATTGTACCGATGATTGGAAGTCCTGCTCCGACGTTGGTCTCGAACAGGTATTTGACTCCACGTCTTCTGGCAGTATCCTTCAGTTTTCTGTAATTTGAATAGTCGGATGATGCCGCTATCTTGTTTGCGGCGACGACGGAAATTCCATGATTGAAGAAATCCTCGTACAGGGCGGCGACATCAGCGCTAGCCGTGCAATCCACGAACACGGAATTGAATATGTTCATGCCGATGACCGCTTCTTTCATCTTCTCCGGAGTCAGGTCCACACCGTTCTTCATCTCTTCCCGGTACGAATTCAGATCCAGTCCGTCACGGTTGAATATTCCCTTGACACTTCTGGCGATTCCGACGACGTTGATCTTGAGATTGCGGTCCTTCATCAGTTTTTCCTTCTGGCAGGCAATCTGTTCGATAAGCTTGCTTCCCACGGTGCCGATACCGCAGATGAACAGGTTCAGTTCCTGATATTCGGAAAGGAAGAAACTGTCGTGAATCACATTCAGCGCCTTGTGGAGCTGGTCCTTGTCGATCAGGAACGAGATGTTGGATTCGGTGTCATCCTGGGCAAGGGCTCTGATGTTGATGCTGTCCCGTCCCAGGGCCGAGAAAAGCTTTCCGGCGATTCCGGTTGCTCCCTTCATGTTGTCACCGATCACCGAGACGGCGGCAAGACCGTTCCTGACATTGACCGGAAGGATGGCCCCGCTGGAAATCTCTTTGTAGAAGGCACCGTCCAGGACGGCTTTTGCCCGCTCTGCATCCTGGCTGCTGACTCCGATCGAGACTCCGGTCTCCGATGCCGACTGAGTCACAAGGAAGGCGCTGACCCTTTCCAGGGCCAGGGCAGTGAATATCCTGCAGTCCACACCGATTATGCCTGCCAGTGATGTGCCGGTCAGGGTAACGAGACTTACATTGTCGATCGAGGAAATACCTCGTATGGTCTTTTCTCCGGATGCCACCTTGTCCGAGATGGTCGTACCGGATGAGTCAGGCTTGAGAAAATTCTTCACAACGAGCGGAATCTTCTTTGCCAGAACAGGGTAAAGCGCCGGTGAGTAGATGACCTTGGAACCGAAGTTGCAAAGTTCCATCGCCTCCCGGTAGGTCATTTCCTTGATTACGTATGCAGTCTTGACCGCTTCCGGATCGGCTGTCATGAAGCCGTCGTTGTCAGTCCATATTTCCAGGCTGTCAGCATCCATCGAGGATGCAATCAGGCTTGCAAGGTAGTCTGCCCTTCCTTTGTCCAGGTCATCGAATTCCCCGACCTTGAAGCCGTCAGGAATGAATCCAGGCACGATTGCGACCCTGATGTGCGGATCGGGATGTCCGGAAAGAAAATCCTGCGGATTGCACAGAATTGCCCCGTCGACCGAAGCCTGGACTGTTTTCGCGTTCTCCTTGGCCGACTCGATGGCGTTGGGGGCACCATCGCTTGCTGCGGTCACGACCACGACCGGACCATCATATTTCTCTATGATGGTCTTGACTCTTGAGACATTGTCCGGAGTGCTCAGGGCTGAGCTTCCGAATTTGAGTACCTTCATAATCTGTCTTTAATGTTGTATTTGTTCCGTTCGTTTGAATTCCGGGAAATCATTTCGCAGATGAAACCTGCCAGGAACAGCATCACTCCGAGAAGAACTGTCAGGATGGCAAGATAGAACAGTGGCTGGTCGGTCACTGCCCTGTATTTCAGATGCGCGGACTGGTTGATCAGTTTGGCGGCAATGATCCAGACGGTCATTATGAATCCGGTCAGGAACATCAGCAAGCCGGTGAAACCGAAGAAATGCATCGGTTTCTTGCCGAAAGTGCTCAGGAACCAGAGTGAAAGAAGGTCGAGGAAACCATTGACAAACCTCTCGATTCCGAATTTGCTGGTACCGTATTTCCTTTTCTGATGATGGACCGGTTTCTCGGTGATCCTGGTGTAGCCGGCGTTCTTTGCCAGATAGGGGATATAGCGGTGCATCTCACCGTAGACTTCGATGCTTTTGACAACCTCGTTCTTGTAGGCTTTCAGTCCGCAGTTCATGTCATGCAGCCTGATGCCTGTGATCCATCTCGCGGTAGCATTGTACAGTTTGGAAGGAAGGTTCTTGGTCACTTTGTTGTCCTGTCTGTGCTGCTTCCAACCCGACACGACATCCCATCCTTCTACGGTTATCATCCGGTACATCTCCGGCAATTCCTCCGGGGAATCCTGAAGGTCGGCATCCATGGTGAAGACGACTCTGCCGCTGGCGGCTTCAAAGCCGTGGAACAGGGCTGCCGACTTGCCGTAGTTCCTTCTGAACGAGATCCCCCGTACATTGCTGTTCTGCCCGGCTATTTCCGTGATCACCTTCCATGAGCCGTCAGTGCTTCCGTCATCCACAAAAATCACTTCGTAGGAGAATCCGTTCTCCTCCATCACTTTCCTGATCCAGCTGAAGAGTTCTCCAAGGGACTCCTCTTCGTTGAAAAGCGGTACTATGATCGATATGTCCTTAGAATATTCCATATTCACTGTTCATTGTCAAGTCTGTTGGCGTTGTCCCCATTTCCGAACACATCGGAAAAAGGATCGTCTGGCATTATCCTGCCCGAAAATATTGTCGTAAGGACCCAGCCCCAGATGAAGCAATAGACCATGGAAGTCGTGAACATGATGGCAGGGAACTTAGGGAACATCTTTTCCATTGCAGCCATCGAGTTCGAATCCATCACTGATGAATATGCCTCCCTCATCTGGCTGATGGCCTCGGCATAGGTGTCCGGCTTGATGAAGAGCATCTCGACAACCGCAAAACCGGAAACGATGAGAGCCGAAAACAAGGCTACCTTCAGCCCGTATCCGACAAGATTCACTTTTGTGATTCCGGTGAATCCGCCTGCGAATCGGGTGAGTATTCCCTTGAAAAGATAGATGCAGGCGATTATTCTTGCCACCCAGATTGCGGATGACAGAAGACTGCCGGCAATTCCTCCGATCGAGGAAGCCAGCCCCTGAAGTTGCGAGAGAGCGATTGTTGCAAGTCCCATGATGAGACCTGTCACGGCTGCCTTGTTCCAGCCTGCCGATGGTGTGTATTCCTTGTTCATCAAGCTTGAGTATGTCAATTATGCAAAAATAGAAAAATAATTCGTAACTTTGCGGCTTAGCTAACAATATGGCTAGCCAAGTTCAAGTACTTGGTTTGTAAATACTGGTTAGACCAATTTATTTTAGTTTTTTATGATTGACATCACTTTCCCTGACGGCAGTGTCAGGCAGTATGAAAAAGGCGTGACCGGGTATGAGATTGCCATGAGCATCAGCCCGAGACTCGCAGAGGATGTCCTTGCCATCGCGGTCAAGGCATCTACGGATCATTCCATCGGCAAAGGTGAGACCATGGATCTGAACCGGCCGATTGAAGCAGACAGTTCCATCGTTCTCCTCAAGTGGGAGGATGAGGAGGCCAAAAGAGTGTTCTGGCATTCTTCATCACACCTCATGGCCGAGGCTCTTCAGGAACTCTTCCCTGGAGTGAAGTTCGGTATCGGTCCTGCAATCGAGAACGGTTTCTATTACGACGTGGACCTTGCCGGCAACCAGATTACCGATGCCGACTTCCCGAGGATCGAGAAGAAGATGCTCGAACTTGCACGCCAGAAGCAGCAGTTCGTCCGCATCAATGTACCAAAGGCCGAGGCAATGAAGCATTTCTCCGAGGCAGGAGAGAAATACAAGTGTGAACTCATCAGCGACCTTGCTGACGGTTCCATCACATACTACACCAACGGAGCATTCACCGATCTGTGCCGCGGACCGCATCTGCGCAGCACCGAGTGCATAAAGGCAGTCAAGATCACCTCCCTCGCCGGTGCCTATTGGCGCGGAGACGAGAAAAGGGAACAGCTTACCCGTATCTACGGAATCACCTTCCCTAAGAAATCCCTTCTCGACGAGTATCTCGTAGTGCTTGAGGAAGCGAAGAAAAGGGACCACAGGAAACTCGGAAAGGAGATGGAACTCTTCACCTTCTCGTCGAGAGTCGGCATGGGTCTGCCTCTGTGGCTTCCGAGGGGCTCGGTCATGAGATACGAACTTGAGAGTTTCCTCCGCAAGAAGCAGAAGGAATATGGCTATCTGCCGGTCGTGACCCCTCACATCGGAAGCAAGGACCTCTATGTCACTTCCGGCCATTATGCCAAGTACGGCAAGGATTCTTTCCAGCCTATCCACACTCCTCAGGAGGGTGAAGAATATATGCTCAAACCGATGAACTGTCCTCACCACTGTGAGATATTCCGTTCATCTCCAAGGTCCTACAAGGACCTCCCGCTCAGGCTTGCCGAGTTCGGAACCGTCTACCGCTACGAGCAGAGCGGCGAACTCCACGGTCTGACCAGAGTCCGTTCGTTCACCCAGGACGACGCCCACATGTTCGTCACCCCTGACCAGGTGAAGGGCGAGTTCGAGAAAGTCATCGACCTCATCCTCTATGTGTTCAGAATCTTCAAGTTCGAGAATTACACCGCACAGGTTTCCCTCAGGGACCCGAACAACAAGGCAAAATACATCGGAAGCGACGAGAACTGGGAGAAGGCCGAAAGGGCAATCATCGAGGCTTCGGAAGAGAAGGGGCTGAAAACCGTTGTCGAATATGGAGAGGCAGCCTTCTATGGCCCGAAACTCGACTTCATGGTCAAGGATGCCATCGGACGCAGGTGGCAGCTCGGAACCATCCAGGTGGACTACAACCTCCCGGAGCGTTTCCAGCTTGAATATACCGATTCGGACGGCAGCAAGAAGCGTCCGGTCATGATCCACAGGGCACCTTTCGGATCGATCGAAAGATTTACCGCAGTCCTGCTCGAGCACACCGGCGGGCATTTCCCGCTCTGGCTTGCTCCGGATCAGGTCAAGATCCTGCCAGTCAGCGGAAAGTTCTCCGATTATGCAAAAAAAGTTTGTGATTTGCTGAATAATTCCGATATTCGCACTTCTGTGGATGATAGGAACGAGACTCTTGGCAAGAGAATTCGTGAGAATTCCCTGCTCAGAATCCCGGTTCGCATCATCGTAGGAGAGAAGGAGGCCGCTGAAGGCACCGTTGCCGTAACAAGGGAGGGTGTCGATGCCGGTACTATGAAAGCAGAGGAATTCGTCACCTGGTTCAAGGCTGAAGTCGCCAAGGAACTGGAGTAGACATTTCCTGCAATTTGGAATTTTTTTATATAAACAGGAGATCAAGATTTATTAAACTAATTTTACAAGAATGCCTTACAAGCCGAAATCACGCGTCGGAGGTGCACGACCATCTGCAGGACCGCGTCCTGCCGGACCAAGACCAGCTTTCGTCAGAGGTCAGCGTCCAGTCCGTCAGAAAGCTGAAGATGAGCTGAACATCAATGACGAAATTACCGCTGCTCAAGTACGTCTCGTTGGGGACAATATTCCTGAGCAGGGTATATATCCTATTTCAAAAGCCATGTCGATGGCTGACGAACTGGGATTGGATCTCGTCGAGATCAGTGCAAAGGCCGATCCTCCTGTGTGCCGTATCCTTGACTACCAGAAATACCTCTATCAGCAGAGGAAGAAGGCCAAGGAGATGAAGCAGAATGCTTCCAAAATCGTCATCAAGGAAATCAGGTTCGGTCCGAACACTGACGAACACGATTTCCAGTTCAAGCTCAAGCATGCCCAGGAGTTCCTTTCGGAGGGCTCGAAGGTCAAGGCTTCGATTTTCTTCCGTGGACGTTCCATCATGTTCGCCGATCAGGGCGAGAAGCAGCTTCTCCGCTTCGCCGTCGAACTTGAAGAATACGGAAGGGCAGAGAATATGCCGAAGCTCGAGGGCAAGAGGATGACGATGATGATAGCTCCGGTAAAGAAGAAATAGTTCGCAATGCGCGATTATAGTATTAACAGTTTTTAATCATCAATTACAATGGCAAAGCTTAAGACCAACTCCGGTGCCAAAAAGCGTTTCACGCTTACCGGATCGGGAAAAATCAAGAGGAAGCATGCTTACCACAGCCACATCCTCACCAAGAAGACCAAGAAGCAGAAAAGGAATCTGGATCACTTCGCCATCCTTGAGCAGGATGACCTGAAGAGAGTAAAGGAGCTTCTGGTTCTGTAAATCAATGTTTAACTTGGAATGCAGTATGAAGAATCGTACAAATGACGGTCACTGCCTCCATAAAAAGATCAAAAAATGCCAAGATCAGTCAATTCAGTAGCCTCCAGGGCTCGCCGCAAGAAGATTCTCAAGAGAACCCGCGGTAATTTCCTGTCCAGGAAGAATGTTTGGACAGTAGCAAAGAACACTTACGAGAAGGGTCTTACCTATGCTTATCGTGACCGCAAGGCCAAGAAGCGCAATTTCCGTGCTCTGTGGATTCAGAGAATCAACGCCGCTGCACGTCAGTACGGCATCTCATATTCACAGTTCATGGGTAAACTCGCAAAGCAGAATATCGGTCTGAACCGCAAGGTTCTCGCAGACCTCGCCATGAATAATCCTCAGGCTTTCGAGGCAATTGTAAACTCCGTAAAATAGTCGTCGCGAGTGAATTTGAGGGATGTATACCACAACAAATGGGTTAGGGCGGGCTTCTGGTCCATCCTCTATCTGTTGTGGGTCATCTGGCTGGGAAACTATTGGTGGCTCCTGGGACTTGCAGTCATCTTCGACCTTTTCGTCACCCACAAGGTGAAATGGGCTTTCTGGAAGAAAGAGTACAAGGAAGGGGAAAAGCACAACGTGTGGCTTGATTGGCTTGATGCCATAATCTTTGCCGTCATCGTGGTCACTTTCATCAATATGTTCTTTTTCCAGGCCTTCAAGATCCCTTCATCGTCGATGGAGAGCACCCTGTATACAGGTGACCATCTCTTCGTGAGCAAGATGACTTACGGCCCGAAGGTGCCGCAGACGCCTCTCACGATTCCTTTCACGCACAATGTAATATTCGGAAAGGAGTCATATTCGACTCTCATCCAGAATGACTACCGCCGTCTGAAGGGTTTCCGCGAGGTCCGCAGAGGGGATATCGTGGTCTTCAACTTCCCCAATGGTGACACCGTTCTCACCCGCTATCCCGCCGAGGACTACTACAACTGGGTAAGGAATGCAGGCAGGGAATTCACCATCAAGAATGCGGGTCCGCTGAAGGTACGTCCGGTTGACAAGAAAGACCATTATGTCAAGAGATGCGTGGCAGTTGCCGGAGACACTCTTGAAGTCCGTGAAGGTCGTGTCTTTGTCAATGGCAAGATGGAAGAATCCTATCCGGGACTCCAGTATGCCTGCACGGTCGTGACCAACGGCCAGAGAATCAATCCGATGATTCTTTCCAAGGCCGGTCTGGATCCTGAGACTCTCTACTTCGACGAATCCCTTCCGGGCTACAGGAGCCTGAGTCTTACGACCTCGGCTTATGAGGAAATCAGGAACTGTCCTGCAGTCGTCTCGGCTGAGATCGAGATGGATGTCTATCCGCCGGATTACCCGGATTCGTACCTCAGCATATTCCCTTTCGAGGAGGATTACAGATGGACCAGGGATTTCTTCGGTCCGCTCTGGATTCCGAAAAAGGGGGTGACGGTGGAGCTCACACCTGAGAACATTCCGCTTTACCGCAGGATAATCTCGACTTACGAGGGCCATCAGCTCAGAGAGGAACAGGACGGAAGGATATTCATTGACGGGCAGCAGACCTCAAGTTACACTTTCGCACAGGACTATTATTTCATGATGGGAGACAACAGGCACAACTCACTGGACTCCAGGTATTGGGGCTTCGTGCCGGAGGATCATATCGTCGGAAGACCGGCTCTTGTCTGGCTTTCAACGGTTGACCACAAGAGATTTCCCAATAACATACGGTGGCGCAGATTCTTCAAATTTGTGTAGATTTCTTGGAAATCAGAAAATTAATACCGAAATTTGTGCCCCGCAATTTATTTTGAATCAATAAAAAAGTAACAATATCATGGCAAAAGTTTGTCAAATCACAGGACGAAAGAGGATGATCGGCTACAATGTCGCTCACTCCAAGCTCCGCACAAAGCGCGATTTCGCCCTCAACCTCAAGACCAAGAAATTCTGGTCTGAGGCAGAGCAGAGATTCATCACACTTAAGGTTTCCTGCAAAGGAATGAGGACAATTGAGAAGAAGGGCCTCGACGCCGCTCTCAAGCAGGCTCAGGATAAAGGATTTGTCGGCCTTGTTTAAAATCATTTGAATTATGGCAAAGAAAGCAAAAGGAAACAGGGTGCAGGTCATCCTCGAATGCACTGAGCAGAAGGAAAGCGGAGTACCGGGAATCTCCAGGTATATCACCACAAAGAACAAGAAGAACACACCTGAGCGTCTCGAGCGTAAGAAGTACAATCCTTACCTCCACAAGGTGACACTTCACCGTGAAATCAAATAAATTGTTTGAACTATGGCAAAGAAAGCAGTCGCTACATTCGCCGCCAAGGCAGGCGCTAAGAGCATGGTAAAGTGCATCCGTATGGACAAGTCTCCTAAGACAGGTGCATATGTCTTCACCGAGCTTCTCGTTGAAGCCGACAAGGCCAAGGAATTCTTCGCTGACAAGAAGTAATCAGGAACACTCGATATCATTTGGGTGTACCAAGTGACATGAACCCCGGAAGTGCATAAGACTTTCGGGGTTTTGTTTGCATTTTGTTTTCCATTTAGTCTCTCTGGTTGTTTGTATTGCACCCTTTATTTGGTATATTTGTAGTTTGGGTTTCGAACCTTGCCAAACTCGCTTTTGCGTTATACTATTCAACTATGGGACTGTTTGACAAAGTCATAAAGAAGACAAAGGATGGCTTTTTCCAGAGGCTGTCAAGAACCATTGCAGGCAAATCCAGGATCGATGATTCTGTCCTAGATGCCATAGAGGAGGCTCTTGTAGCCTCTGATATCGGCGTGGAAACGACTTTGAAGATCGTTGACAGCCTGGAAGCCCGTGTCGAGAGAGACAAGTATCTCACATACGACGAACTGGTGGAGTTCCTTCGTGAAGAAATCGGCATCCTTCTCGATGTCGATGGCGCTGCACCGGCAGAAGAACCGCTAGACCTTTCGAAGAAGCCTCTTGTCGTGATGGTTGTCGGTGTGAACGGAGTTGGCAAGACCACCACCATCGGCAAGCTTGCCGCACGATACAAGGCGATGGGCAAGAAGGTGATGATCGGAGCAGCTGACACCTTCAGGGCCGCTGCTGTCGAGCAACTTGAAATCTGGGCCGGCAGGGCAGGAGTCTCGATAGTCAAACAGGGGATGGGCTCAGACCCTGCATCTGTCGCTTTCGACACCGTGAAGTCCGCCGTGGCAAAGGACATGGATGTGGTTCTCATCGACACTGCAGGCCGTCTTCACAACAGGACCGATCTGATGAATGAACTTACGAAGATCCGCAATGTCATGAGAAAGGTGGTCCCTGATGCGCCTCATGAAGTGCTGCTGGTGCTGGATGCGTCCACGGGCCAGAATGCCTATCAGCAGGCCAGGGAGTTCTCCAGGGCGACCGACATCACATCACTTGCGATTACCAAGCTGGACGGAACAGCGAAGGGCGGAGTCGTCATCGGAATTGTCGACCAGCTGAAAGTCCCGGTGAAGTTCATCGGAGTCGGAGAGGGCGTGGAAGACCTCAAGGTCTTTGACAGGAAAGAATTCGTCTCCTCTATCTTCTCAAGGGAGGACATTGAAAAATAATTACAAGACTGAATATGAAACTATCTTACAACTGGCTTAAAGACTATCTTGTGTCGGATCTCACTCCGCAGCAGATAGCTGATGCAATGACGGACATAGGAATCGAGGTGGATTCTGTAGAGGAGCAGGAAGAGATTCCCGGCGGTCTGGCCGGTGTGGTTGTCGCCCGTGTTCTAGAGTGCGCAGCCCATCCGGATTCCGACCATCTTCACATCACCAAGGTCGATGACGGTACCGGAGAACCTCTGACCGTGGTCTGCGGCGCCCCTAACGTCGCTGCAGGGCAGAAAGTCCTCTTCGCCAGAATAGGAACCGTCCTCCCTGGCGACTTCAAGATCAAAAAGTCCAAAATCCGTGGAGTCGAGTCTTTCGGCATGATCTGCGCCGAAGATGAACTCGGCATCGGCAATGACCACGCAGGCATCATGGTCCTTCCGGAAGATGCTGTTGTCGGGACGCCTGCCAAGGACTATCTCGGATTGAAGACTGAAGCCGTCATCGAATATGAAATCACTGCCAACCGTGTGGATGCCGCCTCCCACATCGGAGTGGCCCGCGACCTTTATGCATGGATGGTCGCCCATGATGTCCCTTGCACCTTCGCTTATCCTTCGATTGACGGATGGAAAGACGGCGAAGGCGAGGCGATGCCGGTGGAAGTGCTTGATGCCACGGCTTCTCCACGCTACACTGGAGTCACAATCCGTGACGTCAAGGTCGGCCCTTCACCGGAATGGCTCCAGAAGAAGCTGATGTCCATCGGCCTGAAGCCTATCAACAATGTCGTGGACATCTCCAACTTCATCCTTTTCGAGCTCGGTCAGCCTCTTCATACCTTCGATGCAGACAAGGTCAAAGGCGGGAAGGTCATCGTCAGGAGGGCCTCTGACGGAGAAAAGATCGTTACCCTTGACGGAGTGGAACGCACTTTGGCTCCGACCGACATCGTGATTGCGGATTCGGAAGGCCCGATGTGCATAGCCGGTGTCTTCGGAGGAGCTGAGTCTGGAGTGACCGATTCAACGGTCAACGTATTCCTTGAGAGCGCCTATTTCGATCCGGGTTCGATCCGCAGGACCTCGAAGAAGCATACCCTTCAGACCGACGCATCTTTCCGTTTCGAGAGGGGAGCCGATCCTATGGTCTGTGAATATGCCCTCAAGCGTGCGGCTCTTCTCATCTGTGAGGTCGCCGGTGGCCACATTGTCGGAAAGATGCAGGAGTCCTGCCCGGAAAAGATCGAAAGGAAGACCATTGAACTTGATTACGGCCGTATCGACAGGTTTGTCGGGCAGAAGATCGGCAATGATGTGATCGTAAAGATCCTCGGAGCCCTCAACTACCAGTTCCTCGAAAAGAGGGAGAACGGTGCGCTTGTTGCCGCCCCGAGCTATATGATCGATGTCACGAGGGAATGTGATGTCGTCGAGGAAATACTCAGAATCTACGGCTACAACAACATTGCCCTGCCGAAGCACATGAAGATGAGCGTCAACGCAACCCCTTCTCCTGAACCGGAAGCAATCCGTAACGGCATCTCCAACTTCCTTGCAGCCAATGGCTTCGTTGAGGTCATGAACAATTCCCTGACCAAAGGAGCCTACTACAGGGGTCTGACATCCTTCCCTGAGGAAAATTGCGCGACGATTGTCAATCCTCTCAGTTCCGACCTGAACGTGATGAGGCAGAACCTCATATTCAATGCCTTGGAAGTGGTCGCCTACAACTGCAACAGGCAGATCCAGTCCATGAAGATCTTTGAATATGGTTCCGTCTACAGCCGTGACCCGCAGAAAGACAGCACTGTCCTGTCTTCATATTCGGAGCATACGGCCTTCTCTCTCTGCATCACAGGCGCTTCCCAGAAATCATGGAACAAGACTCCGGAGAAGAGCTCCTTCTTCGACCTCAAGGGCTATGTCGATCTCCTGCTCCGCCGTTTCGGAGCAGACATCAACCAGCTCGAAGCCAAGCCTGCCCCTGCCGACATATTCGCAGAGGGAATCGAATATTCGCTGCCGGGACAGCATCTGCCTCTTGCCGTGCTCGGTACCGTAGCTCCGGCTTTGGCAAAGAAGTTCGATGTAAGGCAGCCTGTCTATGTCGCCGAAATCAACTGGCAGACCTTGTTCCTCCTCGTCAAGAGAAACAAGGTGGCATTCAAGGAGTTGCCGAAGTATCCGGAGGTACGCAGGGATCTGGCCCTTCTTCTCGATGAGAGTGTGGCATATTCAGATCTCTACAGGAGTGCTTTCCGTGCCGGAAAGAAGCTGCTGAAGCAGGTCACCCTCTTCGACGTCTACAGGGGTGACAAGATTCCTCAGGGCAAGAAGCAGTATGCTCTGGGCTTTGTCCTTCAGGATCTCGAGAAGACTCTCACCGATGCAGATGTGGAGAGGATCATGGACAAGATCATGTCCACATTCCGCAACGAGTACGGTGCAACCCTGAGATAGCGGCCTTGGATTACTGACATGCCGAAACGTCCGATAACATTACTTCTCCTCGCGCTGGCAGTCCTTCTGGGGGCTGTCTGCTGCTCCCATGACGCGAAAGTCATTCCGACCGCGAAGATGGAGGAGATTTATCGCGAGATGTTTCTGGCTGACGAATGGATCAAGGCCAATCCGGAGAAACGCCCTTCCGCTGACACTTCCTGGGTCTATCGTCCCATATTCGAAAAGTATGGCTACACCTATCAGGACTACCTCAACACTGTGGATCATCTTCTGAATGACCCGAATCGCTATGCAGAACTTGTCGGCAGGGTCGCCAAGGGCCTTGAGAAGGAGACCGAGGCGGTGAAGAGGTCAATCCGGAAGAGGGAAGACATCAGGCACAGGGCCGATTCCATTGCGGAGATCATCAGGTCCGGAGTCCTCAAGGATTATTTCCTGTACGAGAACCTGTTCCTCGTCGTGTCCCGTACAGACACGATTGACATCTCCCGGAATACGGACGGAGTGTACTATCCGAAGCCTGTGATTGCCGATACGATGTTCAAAGGCCCCGGCATGGTCTTCGCCGATACTGCCGGGATTTCTGCCGACAGTCTTGTCCTGGCCGGGAAGCCGGAAGAGGAGGAGGCCGGGACTCCTGAAGAGGAAGCAACCGTGCGGGAGGTTCCCAAGCCGGCCACCAGGCAGGTAAGACCGTCTTCCGCCGGCCGTTTCCCGTCAGTTGAAGTATCCCGTTTCCAGGTCGTGGAAGACAAGGAGGGCAAGATCAGTTTCGAAAAGTCGGAGCAGCAACCGGCTTCGGGGTCCGGAACTCTGAAATCGCCTAAGTTAAAAAGGGGACCACGCCCAAAAAAGACAGATAGATGATACGTGAAGAATTGGTGTTCGGCCCGATACACTCAAGGCGTCTGGGCTCCTCCCTCGGAATCAATCTGCTTCCGAGGACCGGAAAGCTGTGCAATTTCGACTGCATTTATTGCGAGTGCGGATGGAACAGGGACGGGAGGACGACAGAGCCTCTTCCTGCTGTCTCCGATCTGCAGGAAACCTTGGAGGCGACCCTCAGGGATTGTCTTGAGAAGGGTACTGGCATTGATTCCATCACTTTCTCCGGTGATGGTGAATCGACCCTACATCCCTGCTTCGGCGAGATGATCGACGTTACTCTCTCTCTCCGGGACAGATTCTTCCCTGAAGCAAAGGTTTCTGTCCTTTCGAATGCCACCAGGCTTGGGGACGAAAAGGTCTTCCAGGCTCTCAGGAAGGTGGACAATCCCATTCTGAAACTTGATGCTCCTGCCGATGCGGCCGTTGCCCTTATCAACCGGCCACAGGGCTCTTATCATGTCGAGGATGTTGTCAGGAATCTCGAAAGGTTCGAGGGTGATTTCATCCTCCAGACCATGTTCCTCAGATCCGAGGATTTCGATTCTTCGGATCCGGCTCAGCTTGCTTCCTGGATGGACATTGTCCGCCGTGTCTCTCCGAGGGAGATCATGGCATATACCCTTGACCGCGAAGCTCCGATGCCGGGTCTAGTCAAATTTACGGTCGAGGAGATGACCACTTTGCTGAAACCTCTTGTTGAAGAAGGTTTCAATGTCCAGATCAAAGGCTAGGGAAAGCCTTCAATTAATAGAAAACAACAGAAAACCAGATAGATTATGGAATCTTTACTTGAAAAATACGGTTACACGCCAGATGCGGAGGAAATCTCCAAGAGTCTTGATGTCATTGCGGCAAACATTGACAACATGGCATCCGATGACGTCCTCATCGCCTGCCTTTCGATGATGGATCTCACCACTCTGCGCACAGAGGACACACCCGCCAGTGTGGAGAAACTTGTAGGGAAAGTCAATTCCTTCATGACGGAATATTCGGATTATCCTCTCCCGGCCTCGATCTGCGTCTATCCGAATTTCGCCTCGACAGTCAGGAAAGGACTTGAAAGCAGTGACGTCCATGTCACCTGTGTCGCCGGATGCTTCCCTTCATCCCAGAGCTATCTTGAAATCAAGGTGCGTGAATGTGAGATGGCAGTCGAAAACGGTGCGGATGAGATAGACATCGTCCTTGCTCTCAACTCATTCATGTGCGGCGACTATGAGTCAGCCAGGGCGGAGATCAGGGCAATGAGGGCGGCCGTCGATGCAGCCGGAGCCAAAGCCGGAAGGAAGGTCGTGCTCAAGGTGATCCTTGAGACCGGTCTCCTGGTCGCACCTGAAAAGATTGCTGCAGCTTCCTTCCTTGCCATGGAGGAAGGAGCCGACTTCATCAAGACGTCCACCGGCAAAGTCCCGGTCAATGCCACTCCGGTGGCCGCCTACGTGATGTGCGAGTGTATCAGGAAATACTATGCTGCGACTGGCAGGAAAGTCGGTTTCAAGGCTGCAGGGGGCATATCAAATGCCAAGGATGCCGTCAGCTACTACATGATAGCCAAGACGATACTCGGCAATGAGTGGATGAACCGCGATCTCTTCCGTTTCGGAGTCAGCAGGCTTGCCAACTCATTGATTTCATCCATAGAACATAAGAACGTGGTCTTCTACTAGCGGAAAACCATCGTTTGACGCATCAGGCGCCGCTTCTGGATATTCAGGGGCGGCGTCTGTCTGTTCCTGTCCGCCGGTTATTTTTCTGAAATATTTTCCTTCGTTCAGCCCGGAGTCTGGCTCTGAAGATGCTGTGGAGGCCTTTTGCAACATATCCGTTGAATAATTCATTCATCGGATAATCACCTCTACCTTTGCAGAAACCAAACTCTAATTGACATGAAAAACTTTATCAGAATGCTTGGCGTGGTGCTGCTTATGGCATCATGCTCCCAGGAGGCCTCCCTTCCGGAGGAAACGGTCCCTGATTCTTCTTCCCTGCCTGCCAACATGCTCTATCATGGCGAGATGGTGCTGGGCAGAACCCTCGAGAACCCATATTCATTGAAGAACATGGAGAATTCGCTGAAAGACCTTTACGGAACGCGAGCCGAAGTCACTCTCGAGCCGAACTGCCGTTATGTACGGTTTCTTCCGAAGGATGATGAGCAGTTTTCCGCTCTTGCCGACCTGGGCGTGGACATGTTCGACCACCCGCTTGACAGGGAGATTCTGCGTGACGGTGACTACTGGCATGACCCTTCAGTCCCTGAGGATGAGATTACCTGGCAATATGCCACCGTCCCTTCCGACTTTATCTGCCCTGAAGGGATCGTTCACGAGGTGCTGGAAGACTGCTTCATTCCCGATGCCGTCGCACAGACCAAGGGCCTTGAATATGCCGACTGGAATGCCGTAGAGGCCAATGCCTTCCGTCTGACCGGTAATGAAGCCCTTCTCGAGCCTGAAACCAAGGCGAAAAAGTCCTACCCCTCTGGCCGTATCACGATAGTCGATTCCGGGCTGGAAGCGGGGAACCGTACCGTCGGAGTTTCTGGAGTCAAGGTTATGGCCAACACTATCGTCAAGGTGGCAAGTGCCTACACGGACGCTGAGGGCAACTATCGGATGACGACCCGCTTTTCGGCCAAGCCGCATTACCGCCTCTGCTTCAAGAACTCGAAAGGATTCTCCATAGGATTGAACCTGATCATTGTCCCCGCTTCACTCTCCAATCTTGGAAAGGGGAGTCCGGAAGGCATCGATGCCGAGGTCTCGACAGACAGCGGAGATGCCCTGTTCCGCAGGTGTGTGGTGAACAATGCTGCATATGATTTCTACGAAAGATGCAAAGAGGAAGGTCTGACACAGCCCCCTTCAGGCCTCAGATTCTGGATCCTCGGTTCACTCAAGTCTTCCTGTGCCCTCATGATGCACCATGGCGCCATGCTCGGAGAGGTCAAGCTCGTCTCGAATTATCTTGACCTCTACAAGACTCTCATCAGGGTCATCTCTCCCGACATCACCATCGGAGCCAAGAACATCAGCCATGACTATGCCTCCCTGTATTCGGTAACGTCCCACGAATTGGCCCACGCTTCCCATTTCCAGAATGTCGGGTGTGACTACTGGGACACCCTGATCACCTATGTGCTCAAGTCTTTCCTGCTGAACGGATCCTGCTACGGAACCGGAAACGGTGAGGATGCCGGCTACTGTGAGATCGCAGAGATGTGGGCATACTATCTTGAGCGCAGTATCATCAATCAGAGGTATCAATCTCAGAGGGGGTATCCTTCCTACTGGTTCCATCCGGAGATTCTTGATGGTCTGGAGGGGCTTGGGCTCACACATTCGCAGATTCTGAGTTCGATGGGGCGTGACGTGACAGACACCGATTCCTTCAAATCCAATCTGACAGCGGCTTATCCTTCAAAGAAGAGCGCCATCCAGCAAGTCTTCAGAACCTATTCCAGATAACCTTTTTTGAGAAGATGGACCGCATTTGTCTTGCAAATACGAATTGTATTGCCTATATTTGTGGTCCATTGCTTGAGCGCGGGTGGCGAAATGGTAGACGCGCTAGTTTCAGGAGCTAGTGTCAATTGCGACGTGTGAGTTCGACTCTCATCCCGCGCACTCGGAAAAAGGTTTGACTGAATGGTATCAGGAGGTCAGACCTTTTTTCTGTGTCTGGTGGGATGGACCAGGATGTTGACTTCTATGCCTTCGACCTTGAATCCACGGAATCTCTTGCCTGCGAACAGTTCGTCGATCCTTCTCATCAACTCTTCGTCAGGATAGTCGATCAGCGAGTCTTCCATCGTGTTGTAGAGGTGGAGATGCCTCCTGGTGGAGATGTCGAACACCATTTTCCCGCCCATGGTCAGACGGTTCCGGCACAGGTTGAGGGCCGTCAGCTGAGTCAGGATGTTGTAGACGGAAGCAACCGAAACCTTGGATTTCGCCTGTCCGGCAATGTGCGAAGCCACCTCGTCTGCGCTGGCATGACCCAGGCTGACAAGGGCTTCATACACGGCAATCCTCTGTGGTGTGACTTTCAGGTTGTGCTTCCGGAGAGTATCTTCGAAGGCTTTGCCGTCAGACTGTAGGCTCCTCTTTCCCATATTCGGTTCTTCTGGCACAAAAATAAGCAAATCAGACAAAAAATATCGCTATATTTGTAAACTTGAGACAATAATCTCACGATAATTTACAGACACATTTATCTGGACAGCAATCGATATGGAAAAAGTCAGATGCCTGATCATAGGAGGAGGCCCTGCCGGCTACACTTCAGCGATTTATGCCTCTAGGGCCGGTCTTGCTCCGGTTCTCTACGAGGGAATGGAACCCGGAGGCCAGTTGACCACCACGACCGTAGTTGAGAACTTCCCGGGATTCCCGGAAGGAATCGATGCCAATGTGCTGATGTCCGGGATGAGAGAGCAGGCTCTGCGTTTCGGCGCTGACATCCGCAACGGTGCCATCACATCGGTGGATTTCTCTTCCAGGCCTCTGAAGGTGACTGTGGATTCCGGACACGGAATCGAAGCCGATGCTGTCATTATCGCGACCGGTGCATCGGCAAAGTATCTTGGCCTTCCTTCCGAAAGGAAGTTCAGGGGACTGGGCGTCTCTGCCTGCGCTACCTGTGACGGCTTCTTCTACCGCCGCAAGGATGTTGCGGTAGTGGGTGGCGGCGACACAGCCTGCGAAGAGGCTACCTATCTTGCGGGAATATGCAGGAAAGTCTACATGATAGTGCGTCGCGATGTGTTCCGTGCCTCTCTGGCAATGCAGGAAAGGGTGAAGTCGACGCCGAACATAGAGATTCTCTGGAACTGCTCCACGAAAGAAATCCTCGGGGATGAAAATGGAGTGACCGGAGCGAGGATCGAGCGCAAGGACGGTACTGTTTTTGATATTGCAGTGGACGGGTTTTTCCTTGCCATAGGCCATCATCCGAATTCTGACGTGTTCAAGGAATATGTCCGTACGGACGACAATGGCTATATCCTTACAGCAGGGGAGTCTTGTGCTACCAATGTTGAAGGAGTCTTTGCTGCAGGGGATGTCCGTGATCCGCGTTACAGGCAGGCGATCACAGCTGCCGCCTCTGGCTGCAAAGCTGCCCTTGAAGTTGAAAAGTATCTAATGTAGAATGACAGACATGACCACCAGAACATTCAAGACGACTCTGTTCATAGTCATAGCATCTCTTCTGATCCAGTCCTGCAAGACCCAGTATGAGATTCTTCTTACCGGAAACGACGTCGATGCCAAGTATGAGGCGGCTTTCGACTATTTCAATCACGGCAAGTATTCCAAGGCTTCTCAGCTGTTCGAGAACCTCACGGTGCTTACCTCGAACACGGACCGTGATGACACTGTCCATTTTTACTGGGGTTTGAGCAACTACCGTTTCAGGGACTACTACACTGCCGAGACCAATTTCTCGAAGTTCCTGATGACTTTCCCATACAGCCCGTTCTACGAGGAGGCCGCCTTCCTGAGGATCGACTGCCTCTACCGCTCGACCTACAGGTGGGAGCTCGACCAGGCCCCGACATATTCGGCAATCGAAATCATATCCCAGTATATTCAGGAGAATCCCAAGTCCACGCATGTCCCTATCTGCCGGAAGATGCTCGCCGAACTTAACGAGCGCCTTGACAAGAAAGCCTTCGAGAACGCGCGGCTCTACTATAAGATGGAAGATTACAAGGCCGCCTGGGTCTCCTTCAAGAACATCCTTAAGGATGACTATGACAATGTCTACCGTGAGGACATCCTCTACTATCTTGCGAAGTCGTCCTACAAATATGCGCTGAACTCTATGGAATCGAAGCAGAGGGAGCGTTATCTGACCTTTGTTGATGATTACTACAATTTCATCGGAGAGGCTCCGGAATCGCCTTACAGGAAGGAACTGGATGTGCTTTTCCGCAGGGCGCAGAAGGCTTTGGGCCAGTATTCGGGCACGGATGACGAACTCAAGGAGAAGGAAAAGGATTTTGAGCGCGAGAGAAAGAAATTAATGAAACAATCCTTGGAAGCTCAGGAGTAAAACTATTGACAAACATCAATATTCGATATGGAAATTAAGAAGAAAGTCCCTACAAACACCATCACAAGGGACATCAAGGATCTTGCCGCACCTACCGGCAACATCTATGAAACAGTTGTAATCCTTTACAAGAGAGCAAATCAGATTGCTCTGGCAGAGAAGAAGGAACTTGCCAAGAAACTTGAGGATTTCCGTTCCGACCGCGATACCATGGAAGAAGTGTTCGAGAACAGGGAGCAGATAGAGATTTCAAAGTACTACGAGAAGCTTCCTAAGCCGGATCTCATCGCCATCTCGGAATTCGAGGATGGTGAACTCTTCTACAGGACTGCCGGACAGGAAGATTAACGGGGCAATGCTGAAGTCCCTTCAGATTGGAAATTATGTCTTGATAGACTCTCTGGATGTTACGTTCCCGGAGGGTCTAGTCATTATTACCGGACAGACGGGTGCCGGAAAGTCGATTCTTCTGGGGGCCCTGTCCCTTCTTCTCGGTGAGAAGGCCGATGCTTCATCCGTTGCCCAGGGTGCAGACAGCTGCTTTGTGGAGGCGACATTTGCAGTTCCAGAATCAGACACTGACTTGATGGCAATCCTTGCAGACAACGAACTCTGTTCGGAAGATGGTGACATCATAGTGCGCAGGGTTGTCAACAGAACCGGGCGTTCCAGATCATTTGTCAATGATTCTCCTGTCAATCTTCCTCTGCTTCAAAGCATTGTGTCACGTCTGGTCGACATCCACTCCCAGCATCAGACTCTTCTGCTTTCCGACAGCGGTTTCCAGCTTTCGATGCTTGACCATTTCGCCGGCAACACCTCTCTGCTGGAGCGCTGTGCCACTCTCTATCATTCAATCCGGGAGAAGCAGAGTGAACTTGAAAAGGTTCGCATCCGTCTGGAGAGGATGGCGGAGGAACGGGATTATAATCTTTCCAGGTACCGTCGTCTTGAAGAGGCCAAACTGAAGGAGGGCGAACTGGAGGAGTTCGAACAGGAACAGAAGCAGCTCGCAAATGCCGAAGAGATAAAGACGGAACTCTGCATGGTGGAGTCTCTTTTCAGCTCTTCTGACCTGCCTTCGGATGCCTTGCCTGTGTCTTCAGCCCTTAAGGAGATCCAGCGTCAGCTCGAGAAGGTCTCCAGGTTCATTCCGCAGGCCGAGTCTCTTGCTGAGAGGGTCTTGACCGCCCGGACAGACCTTGAAGATGTCGTAGCCGAGGTGATGGCAATCAATTCCCGGACTGAACTGTCTGCCGACAGGCTTTCCTATGTCGAAGACCGGCTATCCCTCCTGTATGATCTGCTGAAAAAGTACTCCGCATCTTCGGTTGCCGAATTGATTGCGCAGAGGGATTCCCTCTCGGGAATGCTGTTCGACTCCCAGGTCGTCGAGGATCGTATGGCGGAACTCCGGAATGAAATAGAATCCTTGTCTTCTGAATATTCGGAAGTCTCTTCCCGTCTCCGGGAAGCAAGACTCTCAGCTTCTGTCCCTTTCGCCCGGGAAGTTACGGCCGCGATCCGTGAGCTTGAACTCGAGCGTGCAGTCTTTGACGTTGAAGTGACAGAAGGTCCTGCCTCGGCAAAAGGCAGCGACAATGTGCGTTTCCTTTTCTCAGCTGCAGGTTCGTCTCCGACCGATGTCTCGAAATGCGCTTCCGGCGGTGAAATGTCCCGTCTGATGCTTTGCCTCAAGGACATGATGGCCCGCTTTGTCAAGATGCCCACCCTGATTTTCGATGAGATTGACACCGGCGTTTCCGGCAGCGTTGCGGCCAGGATCGGAGAAAAAATCTGTTCGATGGGCAGGAATATGCAGGTCTTCGCCATCACTCATCTCCCGCAGGTTGCAGCCAAAGGCGATGCCCATTATGTTGTGGAAAAGCATTTCGATGACAATCTCGGCAAGGCAACATCGACCATCCGCCTGCTTCAGGGAGAAGACAGGATCATGGAGGTGGCGCGGATGCTCTCCGGAACGACTCTGACGAATGCCGCAATTGAAAATGCAAAGGAGCTCCTCGGTTGAGGAACTCCTTTTTTGAATGTCAGAATAGTCCGGTTGCTTAGCGGTCGACGATTCGTATGGTGTAATCCGGGGAATATACGACCCTGCGGACTGCCTTGTTGACCAACCCTCCATCCGGCTTGTTGACCAGGTCCAGATCGGACTGGAGACCGCAAATCCTGCCGCAGCTACGAATATTCCTTCCGTATTCCCTTGAAGCTTTCGCGAAGAAACACATCAGGTCGAAACCTTGGAAAGCGGAAAGGCTAGGCTCTGTGTTGAACACAGCCCTGTATTCATGGATGAAATCCTTTGCCTCCTTTGAATCGTAGTCGATGTAGTAGGTTCCTGTAATGTGCGTGTTGACTGCATGGAGCTGTGCCACATCTATTCCGTCACTGCCTTCGAAAGATCTCAGCTTTGCAGTACCATAGAGCTGTACGTCGATCTTTTCGCTGGAGGAAACCAGGAAAATGTTTCGCACCGCCTCCATGACGAACGGTCTGTTGTCAGAGGCAATGACAATCCTCACTGACCCCTGAGCTTTCATCTCCCTCTTCATCGCATCCATGATGCTTCTCCCCTCGAGGACATTGAAGGAAAGGGTAGAGTAGTGTATTCCAGAAGCCTCCATCGCCTTTATGACGGAAGCGCTATAGCTGGATTGGTTGCTACCTGTCTGTCTGATCATCAGGCATTTGTCTCCATTCCTGAAGTCATCCCTGATCCAATGGATCATGTCGCTTATCTGGGTTCCGACCGAAGTGGGAGTCTGGATGACGTTCTTGACCGTGTCCGCAATGCTTTCAGCCTTCGGGTCAAGAGGTGAGACTATCCAGGTTCTCGACTTGCATTTCGATACCGCTTTCATGATGTCTGCATTGGAGACAGGGCCTATGATGTAGTCGCTCTTTTCGAACAGATTGTCCGGCATGGCTTCTGAAACTACGTCTACCACATCGAGGTTGATCCTGTAGCCCTTCTTGCCGAGATCCCTTGCGGCCATCAGCGCACCGGAATAGAAATCCATCATCTGGCTGTTCCCGCCTTTCCGGACATTGAACGGAAGAGCCAGGGCAATGTTGACATCGTTGGACTTCCGGGACGGGAAGAGAGTGACCGGATCTTTCTCCTTATCCTTTTCTGATACTGCGTCTTCAGCTGTCTTGCCATCATCTTCCTTCTCAGCTTCGGCAATGCCTTTCCCGCTCTCCAGGGCTGTATCGCTGCCAGGCTCCGGCAACTTGTACTCCCATGCCTGGGAATCTTTCGGAATCTTCAGCATCTGCTTTCTCTGGAGTTTCTCTGAAGAAAGATTGTTGATGTTCATTATCGACCTCTTCGACACGTTGTACTTCGAAGAAATCGACTCGAGGTCTTCGTACCATTTGACTTTATGGAAGATATATCCTTCATCTGCCTTCTGCTTTGCCTTGGACACGCCGGCATCCTCTTCCTTTCCCTTGCCCTCCTCTTGTCCCTGAGCCTCTGTCGGTGAAACCTTGCCGTCTTTGAACGGTATCAGCAGAATCTGTCCCTTCTTCAGCCCTTCCTTTTCAAGGTTCAGTCCGGAATTCGCCGAATAGATTTCCTCAAGGCTGACTCCGTAGGCCTTCGAAATTGAAAAGAGTGTCTGACGCTCCTCGACAATGTGGGAGTAATAAAGCTTCCCACCTGAGCGGACTTTCTCCTGGGATACCTTCACAACGGGATTTGAATATTCCTGTGCGCAGACTGCAGTCGGAAGCAGGGAAACTGAGGCAATCGCAAGGATTGCAGCATATATGGCGGTTTTGAGTCTGTACATTGTTTACAGTTTGATTGAATATTCTGCAAGCTGTCTGGCGAAAGACTTCCAGGAAAGCCTCTCCTTTTCCGCCTTGATGGCAGCTTTGCAGCGCTCGCGAAGATCAGGGTCGCTGAAATATCTGGCTATCTCCTCCAGCAGACATTCCGGTTCTGGCCTGGAAGCAACCAGTCCTGTCCCGGCGTCACCAACGGAATGCCTGAGACCCCCTGTGTCAGTGACCACCATCGGTGTCTCGAAATGATAGGCAATGGCATTGATCCCGCTTTGTGTCGCTGACCTGTATGGAAGGACCACCAGGTCCGTAGCCGAAAAATAAGTCTTTACCTCCGAATCCTTGATGTAGTGCGTGAACAGATGTATCCTGTCCGCGCATCCGGAACTGTCAATTATTTCCTGGTACCTGTCGAAAGAGCCGTAAGGCTCGCCGGCAACGACAAGCTGGTACGAACTGTCCAGGTTCGGGAATGCCCTGAGGAGAATGTCAAGGCCTTTGTATTCCCTGATCAGTCCGAAGAACAGGAGGGTTTTCTTCCCCGGGTCGATGCCAAGGCTGGAGCAGGCCTCTTCCCTGGGAATCCTCTCTCCGAAATGTCCGTAGATAGGGTGGAACAGGGTCAGGCTGTCCGCCCCCGGACTGAGTCTCCGGAGATCGTCCGCAACCTCGTCGCAGAGGCAGATGTTTCCGTCACAGCCGGACAGGAAGTATCTTGTCAGAGGTGCATCGAAGAACTTCGGCTCATGGGGAATCACGTTGTGGAGTACGGAAACCACCTTGCAACTCTTCCTCAGACGTCTTGCTATGAATCCAAGGGAAGGGGCGAACCACGACATCCAGTAGCTCATCACCACCAGATCCGGCTGCCACTTGCGGATTTCCTTGAGCGTCCTGACATATGAGAACGGATTTACCGTATCCAGGAGAGCGGTGCTCTCGATGGATACGGCATCATCGTCTGCTGTCACATACTGTGTCTTGCCGGGGAACAGAATCCCGGGATACTGCCTTGTGAAATTGAATGCCCTGACAGTGTGAGCCTTCCCCAGTTCCAGAAGCATGCTCGCGTTGAACTGGGCTATTCCCCCTCTGTAGGGGTAGAAGCAGGACAGTATCGCTATTCTCAATTATTCTGTTTTTGCGTCTTCGGCAGGCTCGGAAGATGCCTTGCCTTTGCTCTTGACATATTCGGCGTTGAGACCGTTGATGATGGCATCGGTCACATCGAGCTCAGGAGATGCGGAGACCACAGGGATGGAAAGGATGCCACCCTGGGTTGCGATGACCATGGCATATTCATTCTCCTCTGAGAATTTCTGTACGTAAGTGTTGATTGCGTCTGCAATCTGGTTCAGCATGACCTGCTGCTCCTCGTTGATCTCCTGCTGCTTCTGGGCTGCGAAATTGTTGAAGTTGTTCTGCTGCTCCTGAAGCTTCTGGCTTCTCTGCTCGGCGACTGAACGGACGAGAAGGCCCTTGTCCAGGTCGGACTGGAACTTGTTGACGTCGTTCTGAAGCTTGTTGCCCCTTCTGTTCACTTCCTCGGAGATGCTCTGTACCTTGGTCTCAACGACGGTGCGCAGGTCGTTGGCCATGTCGTACTCGTTGGTGACTCTGTCGAGGTCGAACCATACGATTGCGCCCGGCTGTGCGGAGGTCTCTGCGGCCTCACCGGCAGGAGTGTTCTTGCCAGAGCCGTTGGAAGTGAAATGGAGAATCCCCAAAGCGACAACTGCCACGAGGGAGATGATGCTGAGAATCAGTGGTGTCTGTTTCATTTTGTTTCAGTTTATTTGATTTTGATTTTGTGCAAAAAACGGTCCGTTCGTCGTCCTTGCGGAAGGGCGAGCGGGGAAAAGCAAAAATAATCAAAAAATATCAATCTTTGAAAGATATGCCTGTATAGTTTTTTCAAGGCCCATGTAAAGTGCATCGCAGATGATTGCATGTCCTATCGAGACCTCGTCTGTCCATGGAATCGTCCTGATGTAGAATTCCAGGTTCTCAAGGTTGAGGTCGTGGCCTGCATTCAGCCCCAGACCGATCTCCTTTGCCTTCCGGGCTGCGGCAAGGTAAGGCGCTACCGCCTTCTCCGGCCCCAGTGGATACTCTTCGGCATAAGCGGCGGTGTACAGCTCGACCCTGTCGGCACCGCAGGCCGCGGCACCCTCGACCATGGCAGGATCGGGATCGACGAATATGGAGGTGCGGATGCCCTTCGATCTGAACTGCTTGCACACGTCGGTGAGAAAGTCCCTGTTCGCGAGCGTGTCCCAGCCGGAGTTGGAAGTGATGGCATCGTGGGCATCAGGCACCAGGGTGACCTGGTCCGGAACCACTTCGCACACGAGGTCGATGAAACTTGGAATCGGATTTCCCTCTATGTTGAATTCGGTCTTTACAGCCGGCCTGATTTCCCTGACATCGGAATATCTTATGTGCCTTTCGTCCGGCCTGGGATGGACTGTGATGCCCTGGGCTCCGAAATCCTCGCAGTCTCTCGCCGCCTTTTCGACGTCTGGCATGTTCCCGCCGCGGGCATTCCTTATGGTCGCAATCTTGTTGATGTTGACACTTAATCTTGTCATTTGTCTGGTTCGTTTGTTGATATCTGTCAATACAAAAGTAATGATTAATGTTTATTTTCAGCAAAGATTGTGTTATTTTTGAAATTCAAACCAATAACAGATGATTCTCGGATTATATTCCAGAAATGATGCCCTGCTGGACAGCGCGAGGCTTGTTTCGATGCTGGACAGGATGGAGAAAGCCTCCTGTAAACTGCGCAGGGTCGCTGAAACCGCTGACTTGCAGGGGATTGACATGCTTCTGAGCATCGGAGGCGACGGCACCTTCCTCTCCGCATCCAAATGCGTGGGAGGAAGCGGCGTGCCCATTCTGGGGATCAACCTCGGAAGGCTTGGCTTCCTTTCCGAATACAGTCCCGAAGAAGCGTGTGAAGCACTCCTTTCCGGCAAGTACGAACTGGAGGAGAGGCGTCTTGTGAAAACATCCGTCGAGGGTACGATACTGGATGACGCAAAGGGTTTCTGGCCATATTCGTTGAATGAAGTCTGCGTGCACAGGACCGGAGCCGCGATTCTCGGGATCGAGGTTTCCATCGACGGGGCCAGGCTGCCTGTCTACTGGGCAGACGGCCTTCTGGTGGCGACCAGTTCCGGTTCGACGGCATATTCATTGTCCGCAGGCGGTCCGATCTGCTCTCCCGACTCGCGTGTGCTGATCGTCGCTCCGGTGGCGCCGCACAATCTCAATGTGAGACCTCTGGTCGTG
Source organism: Bacteroidales bacterium (assembly GCA_004552965.1). GTDB lineage: Bacteria > Bacteroidota > Bacteroidia > Bacteroidales > UBA932 > Cryptobacteroides. The sequence continues at coordinate 27,431 of SFMU01000010.1, forward strand.
CCTGATTCCGCCAGAATCTCCATTTCACTGCGCTCCAGGGACTCTGCCGTCCAGCTTTCGATGGACAACCGCGAACTTCTGATAGCCCCCGATGCAACCCTCGAAGTCGAGGTGGCACAGTTTTCGCTGAATAGGGTTCGCCTCGGCAGGTCAAACTTTTTCAAGGCTTTGACGACGAAACTGTTCTGGGGGGAAGACATCCGCAACGGAGAAGACAGATAGAATCAAGAATATGGAAGAAATCAGCAAGGTCCCTGCTCACGTGTCCATCATCATGGACGGCAACGGCCGTTGGGCAAAACAACGCGGAAAAGAAAGGGTTTACGGACATGCGGAAGGCGTGGAAAGCGTGCGTGCCTGCGTCGAGGCAGCTGCGGAAGCCGGTGTGAAATACCTTTCCCTCTTCGCTTTCTCAGAGGAGAACTGGGGCCGTCCCGAGAGTGAGGTCAACACTCTTATGGAATTGATGATGAAGGCTATTGCGGAGGAAATCACCTCTCTGGCGAAGGAGGGCATAGCCTTTCGCGTGCTGGGCAATCTGTCCCGTCTGAGTCCGTCCCTTCTCGAGGCAATAGCCGATGCGGAGAAGAAAACGGCTCCGCGCGAGGGATGCGAACCGCTCATGACTCTTGTCATCTTCCTCAGTTACAGCGGAAAGTGGGACATTCTCCAGGCGGCGGAAAAACTGGCCCTTGAATATGCCGGCAAGCCTCAGGAACTGCATGACCTTCCTGTCACCGCCTTGGACAGGTATCTGGTGACTGCCGGGATTCCGGACCCCGACCTCCTCATCAGGACTTCAGGAGAGATGAGGATCAGCAATTTCATGCTCTGGCAGACCGCCTACACCGAATTCCTGTTCGTGGACAAACTTTGGCCCGATTTCCGTAAGGAGGACTTCCGTGAGGCCCTTGCCGAGTTTGCCCGCAGGGACCGCCGCTATGGAAAAGTCAAATAATTGCGTATATTTGCACCTTTAATACTTTAGTTTGAAATCAAAGAGAGTTCAATCGATGAGAATGCGTCGTTTCTTTCCGGTCATATTCCTGATGATGGCAGTCATTCCTGCCTTTGCTCAGGAAGTGGGGGAAGGACCTGTCGAAGTCAATTACGACAGGCCGGTCAGTTATATAATTGGTGGAGTTACAGTCGAGGGGAACAGGGCTTACGGTGCCGAGCAGATCATCTCGCTTTCCGGTCTGCGGAAGGGCTCGAGGGTTACTGTCCCGAGCGAGGAACTCTCCAGCGTGACCTCCAGGCTCTGGCATCAGAGATATTTCGAGGATGTCGCCCTGCAGATTGACCATCTCAGTGCCGAGGGGGATTCCGCATTCTTCAAGATTGTGGTGACCGAGCGCCCGCGAGTCTCGGCCTGGCTGTTCACGGGAGTGAAGAAAGGGGAGAAGAAGGAGCTGGATGACCGACTGAGTCTCCGTCCGGGACGCGAATGCTCCGACTATGTGCTCTCCACTTCCACCGACATCATCAAGCGCTTCTATGCCGAAAAGGGCTTCCTGAACTGCAAGGTCGATGTGCAGACCCAGAAGGATTCCATGATCAGGAACGCTACCAGGGTCATCTTCAATGTGGACCGTGGGGAAAAGGTCAGAATCAAGGACATCAACTTCTATGGAAACGATGGAGTGAAGGACTTCACCCTCGCCAGGGCCATGAAGAAGACCAAGTCGAACAAGTTCTACAACTTCTTCAGCAGCAAGAAATTCAACGAGAAGGAGTATCCCAATGACAAGAACAACATGATCAGCAAGTTCCAGGAAGCCGGTTATCGTGATGCCAGGATCATCAGGGATTCCATCTACTACGTTGAACCGGGCCGCCTTGCCATCGATTTCGAGTTCGACCAGGGAAAGAAATACTACTTCAGGGATATTACCTGGACTGGAAACTCTGTCTATTCCACCAATGACCTGAACGAGATACTGAAGATCAAGAAGGGTGACCCGTATGATGTGGTCACCATGAAGCACAGGCTTTCCGGAGGCGGCAAGCAGACTGACCAGGATGTCGCAAAGATCTACAGGGACAACGGCTATCTGTTCTTCGACATCAATCCAGTGGAGTTGAACATTACCGGGGACTCGGTGGATGTGGAGATCCGTGTCACCGAAGGCAAGCAGGCCACCCTGAACAATATCGTCATCAACGGCAATGACCTGACCAGCGAGAAGGTCGTACGCCGCCAGATATTCACACGCCCTGGCTACCTTTTCAGCCAGAGTGACTTCGAAAGGTCCATCAGGGAAATCGCCTCTCTGGGACAGTTCGACCCTGAGGCCATAGCCGGTGAAGGCGGCTATTCCATTATTCCGAACCAGATGAACAACACTGTCGACCTGGTCTACAATGTGACCGAGAAGCCTTCCAGCCAGCTGGAACTCTCCGGAGGATGGGGCGCCAACACATTCGTGGCTTCGGTCGGTGTCAGTTTCAACAACTTCTCGACGGCGAGGATGTTCAAGGGAGATGCATGGAGGCCGGTTCCTCTCGGCGATGCCCAGAACCTTTCCATCAAGCTCCAGACCAACGGAACCTATTACACATCCTTCGTCTTCGGATTCACAGAGCCGTGGCTCTTCGGCAAGAAGCCGACATCACTCCAGATCCAGAGCTACTACTCCCGCCAGACCGATTCCTACCTGGCAATCGGTGTGCTCAGCAACAACAGGGTCATGCAGGTCTATGGATTCACCGCCGGCATCGGAAACCGTCTGAAGTGGCCTGACAACTACTTTACCCTTTACAATGGTCTGAGCTGGCAGGTCTATGACCTGAAGAACTGGATCGACGGCTATTTCATGTTCAATGACGGACGTTCGCACAATCTCTGCTACAACGTCAGCCTGAGCAGAACCTCGACAGACCAGATGATCTATCCGAGAAAGGGTTCCGTCTTCTCTGCCTCACTGCAGCTCACCCCGCCATATTCATTGTTCAGGAAGAAAGACCTCGGTACTCTTGATGACAGCGGCAACCCTGTCAGGGTGGCGAACTACAAGGACATCAACTACGACAACTGGACCTCCCAGCAGCGCTACAAATGGATCGAGTATCATAAATGGAAGGTAAGTGCAGAGACATACACGAGACTGATCGGGGACCTGGTTGTGATGACCAAGGCGCAGTTCGGTTATCTCGGCTACTACAACAGGAACTGGGGTTATTCTCCTTTCGAAGGATTCCGTGTGGGCGGTGACGGCATGTCCGGCTACGACACCTACGGTTCGGACATCATCTCCCTCCGCGGTTACGATGACTATTCCCTGACCCCTTGGGAGGCAACCCCATACAACACCAACGGCTACTATGCCGGTAATGTCTATGACAAGTTCACCCTTGAGCTCAGGTATCCTGTGATACTCCAGCCGCAGTCCACAATCTTTGCTCTGGCTTTCCTCGAAGGAGGTAACTGCTGGTCCGACATCAAGTCTTTCAACCCGTTCAGAATCAAGCGCTCTGCCGGTGTGGGTGTCAGGATATTCCTGCCTATGATCGGTCTTCTCGGACTTGACTGGGGTTATGGATTCGACAATCCTGTCAAGGAGAACAGAAGCCAGCTCCACTTCGTTATCGGACAGCAGTTCTAGAAAATGGACGTTTGGCAATACAATTGATTACAATAACTAACACAATAATTGACATGAAAAAAGTATTGGTATTTGCCGCTATGGCAATCCTTTCTCTCAGTGCTTCGGCACAGGCCAAGTTCGCAGTTGTCGACTTCAACGAAATCATCACACTCGCTCCGGAGGCGGATGCTGCCAGAACCCAGATTCAGGAAGCTTCCAAGATTGCTCAGGAGAACCTCATGAGCATGCAGGAAGAGGGTCAGGCCAAGTTGACCGAGTATCAGCAGAAGTCTGCCAACTGGACTCAGGCCATCAGGGAAAGCAAGGAAAAGGAACTGAATGACATCAGCAACAGAATCCAGGAATTCCAGCAGTCAGTCCAGCTCGAGCTTCAGCAGAAGCAGCAGGAACTGATGGAACCTATCTACAAGAAGGCCCAGGAAACTGTCGAGAAGATCGCCAAGGCCAGCGGTTGCGCACTGGTCTTCGACAAGAGCCAGTGTCTCTTCTTCGATCCTGCCCAGGTGAAGGACATCACCGCAGAGGCCAGGACCGCTATGGGTATTCCTGAAGGCAGGACAATCGAGAGCCTCCAGAAGGAGCTGCAGAACGCTGCTCAGTAGCTGACGTTCAGAAACAGAAATGGGAGGATGCACCGTCGTTTTCGGGTGCATCCTCTTTTTCTTTTTGATACTTGAAATAATTCTTGTTTGTTACGTTTTGTATTGCTTTCTTTGTTGTGTTTTTTGAACCGAATACGGTAACACTTTTAAATCTATATGCAACATAAAGTAATAGACACTAATGATGTCGTTATCAGGTTTGCAGGAGATTCCGGTGACGGAATGCAGCTGACAGGCAGCCTTTTTGCCGACATGTCCGCCATCTATGGCAACGAACTGTCGACCTTCCCGGACTATCCTGCAGAAATCAGGGCACCCCATGGTACTGTTTCCGGGGTCTCCGGTTTTCAGGTCCACATCGGAAGCAAGGATGTCAACACCCCTGGAGATTACTGTGACCTCCTCGTCGCGATGAATCCGGCAGCACTGAAAGCGAATGCAAAATGGTGCAAGCACACTGCGATGATCCTTGTGGACGTAGATGCTTTCGGAGAGACAGAAATGAAGAAAGCCGGTTTTCTGACCGACAACCCTTTTGCCGAGCTTCACGTCGAGGACAGGGCTCTGATTGCTGCTCCGATCACTTCCATGACGAAGGAGAGTCTCAAAGACAGCGGAATGGACCTGAAGTCCATCCTCAAATGCAAGAATATGTTCACTCTGGGAATGGCCTGCTTCATCTACAGCCGTCCTCTTGAATATATTTACAGCTATATCGAGAAAAAATTCGCGAAGAAGCATCCCGAGTTCATAGAGCCTAACAGGAAGGTTCTGAATGACGGTTTCAACTACGCCGCCAACATCCAGGCCATACCTAACACCTACACCGTCGAGCCCGCAAAACTCAAGAAGGGCCTTTACAGGAACATGACCGGCAATCAGGCTATTGCCTGGGGACTGCTCGCCGCTTCCGAGAAATCCCATCTTCCTCTTTTCTGCGGTTCCTATCCGATCACTCCGGCGACAGCGATCCTTGAAGAACTGGCCATCCACAAGAGCCTTGGGGCAAAGACCCTGCAGGCAGAAGACGAGATAGCCGGCATCTGTACGGCCATAGGTGCCTCTTTTGCAGGAAATCTTGCGGTCACTACCACCTCCGGACCGGGCCTCTCGCTCAAGAGCGAAGCCATGGGTCTGGCGGTCATGGCCGAACTTCCTCTCGTGATTGTCGATGTCCAGCGCGGCGGTCCTTCGACCGGCCTTCCGACCAAGACGGAACAGACCGACCTTCTCCAGGCCCTCTATGGAAGGAACGGAGAATGTCCTGTGGTCGTGATGGCCGCAAAGTCTCCGGCAGGCTGCTTCGATGCCGCTTTCTACGCCGCGAAAATCGCCCTTGAGCATATGACCCCTGTCATCCTCCTCTCGGAAGGCTTCATAGGAAACGGATCTGAGCCATGGCTGATTCCGAGCATGTCGCAGTATCCTGAAATCAAGCCTCCATTCGCTTCCGGTCTCCATCTTGGCGACAAGTTCAAGCCATACGAAAGGGATCCCGAGACCCTGGTGCGCAAGTGGGCAGTGCCTGGAATGAAGGGCTACGAGCACAGAGTCGGAGGACTGGAGAAAAACCATGACGGGGTTCTCTCGAATGACCCGGAAAACCATGCTGCAATGGTTGCCGAGCGCGAAGAAAAGATCAGGAGGATCTCCAAGTATATTCCGGAACTCAAAGTTGAAGGACCTGCCTCGGGCAAGTTGCTCATTGTCGGCTGGGGCGGTACCTTCGGACATCTTCTCACCGCCTACCACACCCTCGTGCAAGAGGGCAGGGAAGTGTCATTCGCGCATTTCGAATATATCAAGCCACTTCCGCGCAACACCGAGGCTGTGTTTGCCGGCTTTGAGAAGATCATCGTCTGCGAGCTCAACAGCGGCATGTTCTGCGCCTATCTGCGTGGCCTGTTCCCGGACAAGGATTTCAGACAGTATAACAAGGTTCAAGGCCAGCCGTTCCTCGTGAGCGAACTGGTTGAGGCAATCAGAAAGGAATTGTAATCATGGCAAATTTGACATTCAAGGATTTCAAGAGCGACCAGGAAGTACGCTGGTGCCCCGGTTGCGGCGACCATGCAGTGCTCGCCGCCCTTCAGAGGGCTCTTCCTAAAGTCAGCCAGGCACTGAATTACGAAAAGGAACGTTATGTGGTGGTCTCCGGTATCGGTTGCTCCTCACGTCTTCCATATTATATGGACACCTACGGCTTCCATTCCATTCACGGGAGGGCCACGGCGATTTCCACCGGCATCAAGGTGGCGAACCCTACCCTTACCGTGTGGCAGGCCTGTGGTGACGGCGATGCCCTGGCAATCGGCGGCAACCACTTCATCCATGCCATCAGAAGGAACATAGACATCAATGTGATTCTGTTCAACAACCAGATTTACGGTCTTACCAAGGGACAGTATTCGCCTACATCGAAATTCGGAGCCATCACCAAGACCTCGCCCTATGGCACAGTCGAGCACCCTTTTAATCCCGGCAGTCTGGTCCTTGGAGCGAAGGGTACCTTCTTTGCCAGGAGCCTTGATTCGGAACTGAAGCTGAATGAGGAAATCATGACACAGGCGGCCCTTCACGACGGCTGTTCGGTGATGGAAATGCTGACGAACTGCGTCATATTCAATGATGGCACCCACAAGGCCATCTCCGATCCGGCTGTACGCGCCGACAGAACCATCGTCCTGCGCCATGGCGAGAAGATGATCTTTGGCAAGAACAGGGACAGGGGTCTTGTCTTCGATGGCAGGAGCATCCGGGCGGTGACCATCGGACAGGATGGAATCACTGAGGATGACATAGCCGTGCACGATGCCCACAGCGACAACATAGGCTTCCACATGGCTCTGGCGGACATGAAGGATGACCTCCCTGTCGCATTGGGGGTTATCCGTGATGTGAAGGACATTACCTATGACGACGGAGTCCGTGACCAGGTCAAGGATGTGATGCGCTCCTCACGTATCCACTGCATGGATGATCTGCTTCGAAGCGGTTCCACCTGGGAAGTTAAATGACACTATTCTGACTATCAATATGAAAACAGCTAGCATTATGGCACGTCTTCAGTCGAAGTATCCGACTGAGACTGAATATCTTCAGGCAGTTCAGGAAGTCCTTGAGTCAATCGAGGACGAGTATAACAGGCATCCGGAGTTTGAAACGGCCAAGATTGTCGAAAGGCTTGTGGAGCCGGACAGGATCTTTACATTCCGTGTGACCTGGGTGGATGACAACGGTGAGGTCCAGACCAATCTCGGTTACCGTGTGCAGTTCAACAGCGCCATCGGTCCCTACAAGGGCGGACTTCGTTTCCACAGTTCGGTTACACCTTCCATGCTCAAGTTCCTCGGGTTCGAGCAGACTTTCAAGAATGCCTTGACTTCTCTCCCTATGGGAGGCGCAAAGGGAGGCTCTGATTTCAGCCCGCGTGGCAAGTCGGATGCGGAGATCATGCGATTCTGCCAGGCTTTCATGCTCGAACTGTGGCGCTGCATCGGCCCGGACCAGGATATCCCTGCCGGAGATGTCGGAGTCGGAGGAAGGGAAATCGGCTATCTGAACGGGATGTACCAGAAACTCTCAAGGGAGTATCACACCGGTGTCCTGACCGGCAAGGGTGAGACCTGGGGAGGTTCCGTTCTCCGTCCGGAGGCTACCGGCTTCGGAGCCCTGTATTTCGCGCAGCACGTTCTGGGCAGGGTAGGGCAGACTCTGGAAGGCAAGAGAATATGTGTCTCCGGTTTCGGCAATGTGGCCTGGGGCGCTGTCAAGAAGGCCAATCAGCTCGGTGCAAAGGTCGTTGCAATCTCCGGACCTGACGGAGTGTGCAGCATCCCTGACGGAATCACCGGCGAGATGAATGAATATATGCTCGAAATGAGGTCCTCCAATCGGGACAGGGTCGAGGACATGGCTGTGAAGTTCCCTGACAGGGCGACTTTCATTCCGGGAAAGAAATCCTGGTCGATTCCTTGTGACATAGCTCTTCCTTGCGCTTTCCAGAACGAACTGGATGAGGAAGATGCAAAGACCCTCAAAGCCAACGGCTGCTGGTGCTGCTGCGAGGTTTCCAACATGGGTTGCCGTCCGGAAGCCATCCATTTCTTCCAGAACAATGGGGTGATTTTCGCTCCGGGAAAGGCCGTCAATGCAGGCGGAGTGGCAACATCTGGCCTTGAAATGACCCAGAATGCAGCCCATATCAGTTGGTCTGGCGCTGAAGTGGACAGCAAGCTGCATTGGATCATGCAGAATATCCACGAGCAGTGCGTGAAGTTCGGCCTCAGGCCTGACGGCACGGTGGACTACCTCAAGGGGGCAAATGTGGCCGGCTTCATGAAAGTCGCCACGGCGATGCTCGAGCAGGGAGTTATCTGACATATTCAATGAATATCCTGAAGAAGGCGACCGATAAGAGATTGTCGGCCGCTTTCTTCGTAAGTGGATGCAATTCACGGATGGCTCAAGCCATGTACAGAATCTTTCGACTTATTTGGTCACCGTCTTTTTGGTGGAGATTGAAAATTTGACTAAATTTACGGCCTTTTCAGACAGGATATATTAATTGAAAGTTAAATAAATCATGTTCAAGAGCTTTCCCGGATATCATCTAGTGGAATCTTACCACGAGTGGAAAAGGAATTTAAAAACCCAGGATAAGAATTTACCCCGGGCAATCAAATTGACTGTCGCCATCGCCATCGCAGTTCTGATCTGTTGTCTTCCGATGGAAAATTGGATCGCCGGTCTCACCCTGATCCAGAAAAGGACAATGGCTATCTTCGTCTTCGCCATTCTGATGTGGCTTTTCGAGGCCGTTCCAGCATGGACAACATCAGTAATGGTCGTTGTGCTGCTTCTGTTCATGACATCGGACAGCAGCCTGATCTTCTTCAGGCAGGGCAATCCGACGCTCCTTGGAGAGCAGACAAGCTACAAGGCCCTTCTGCATTGCTTCGCGGATCCGATCATCATGCTGTTCATCGGAGGCTTCGTCCTGGCGATCGCAGCTTCCAAAAGCGGTCTGGACCTCACTCTGGCAAGGGTGATGCTCAAGCCTTTCGGAACGAATCCCAAGTTCGTCACCCTCGGATTCATCCTTGTTACCGGAGCCTTCTCGATGTTCCTGAGCAACACCGCGACAGCCGCAATGATGCTCTCCCTGCTGACCCCTATCCTAAAGGCTCTGCCTGCTGACGGCAAGGGAAAGATAGCGCTTGCCCTTTCGATTCCGATCGCAGCCAACATCGGTGGAATGGGAACCCCTATCGGTACCCCTCCTAATGCCATCGCTCTCAAGTACATGGGAGAAATCGGAATCAATGTCGGCTTCGGTCAGTGGATGGCCTTCATGGTCCCTCTGACTGTCGTTCTTCTCCTCATAGGATGGTTCATGCTCATCAAGCTCTTCCCGTTCAAGGCCAAGACCATCGAACTCAACATCGAGGGCGAGACCAAAAAGGACTGGCGCTCCATCGTGGTCTATGTGACCTTCGCCGTGACGGTCCTCCTCTGGGTTCTGGACAAGGCTGCCGGAGTGAATTCGAATGTGGTGGCAATGCTCCCTGTGGGTGTCTTTGCGATTTGCGGCATTCTCACCAAGCATGACCTTGAGGAAATCAACTGGAGTGTCCTCTGGATGGTGGCAGGCGGTTTCGCCCTGGGTGTCGGCCTTCAGGAAACCGGTCTTGCCAAGACCCTCATCGCCGCCATTCCGTTCGAGAACTGGCCGGCAGTTGTGATTGTGATCGGTTCCGGCCTCATCTGCTACGCGATGGCCAACTTCATCTCACACACGGCTACTGCTTCCCTCCTCGTCCCTATTCTTGCGGCAGTGGGTTCCAGCCTGGAAGTATCCGAGAATCTTGCCCCTCTTGGAGGAGTCACCACCCTTCTCATCGGTGTGGCCATCGGTTCATCCCTGGGAATGGTTCTTCCTATCTCCACTCCACCGAATGCAATCGCTGCCTCGACCGGTCTTTTCGAGCAGAAGGACATGATCAAGACAGGTCTGATCATGGGTATCTGCGGACTTGTACTCGGTTACCTTATGCTGATCGTGCTCGGCTCCAGCGGCCTCATCGGTTAGTCTTTACATGATATCATTCGGAAACATCAAGGCATAATAATAACATGAAACGCAAGATTTTTCTTTTGCTTGCAGCCATTCCTCTCCTTGTCGGCTGCAGTGAATCAAAGAGGTATTCCCGCTTTGCCGACTACGTTACCGTAGACATCGGAAAGGAGGAGACCGGCCTTCTTGACGGAATCAGTGACAACGGCAAGGAGGTTCTCAACCTCTACCGCTTCGCGGCCATCGAAGCCGACAAAATCTACTGGAAGCAGGCTTTCGGTGACAAGACTCTGATAGACAACATCAAGGATGGCCCGGAGAAGGACTACGCCATGATCAACTATGGACCATGGGACCGCCTTACCGGCAAGTCTTTCCTGAAGGGCTACACCTGGTATATGCCTCAGGGCGCCTGTTTCTATCCTGAACTCATGTCGGATGAAGAATTCCATGCTTTTGAAGATCCTGACAAGTTCAGTCCCTACACTCTCATCCGCAGGGATGAGGAGGGCAATCTCAAGTGCGTCTGGTATCATGAAGAATATGCAGAGCACATCGAGAAGATCGGCAACTATCTCCGTGCCGCGGCCGACATCACTATCGTCCCTTCGGTCAGGGAATATCTCCTTGCGGAAGCCGATGCCCTTGCCACCGATGATTACCGGAACAGCGAGGAGAAGTGGCTCGCGATGGATGACAGCCGCATGGACCTCGTCATCGGCCCTAATGAAGACCGGGATGACAAACGTTTCGGTATCAAGAGGTCATACAGCGCCTACGTTGTCCTGAAGAACATGGATCTGACCCAGAGGGTGAGCAAGTTCACCGGAATGGTCGGAAAGATGCAGGAGGACCTTCCATGCAAGCCGGAGTACAAGAATTCCTTCATCCCGGGAGCACACTCGAACATATTCGTCTGCGATGCTCTCTATTATTCCGGAGAGGCCAATGCCGCCATCAAGGACATGGCCATCAATCTTCCATTCGATCCCGCAGTGCAGGCTGAGGTCGGTACTCGCACCATCCTTATGAGGAATGTCATCAGTGCCAAGTTCAACTACATCATATTCCCGCTCGGACAGCTCATGCTCTCCTTCGAAGACAGGGACCTGGTCGACCATGATGCCTTCTTCTGGAATGTCGTCTTCCGTGAAGTCTCCCACGGCCTCGGTGTAAAGCAGACGGTCAACGGAGCATACGTACATGAGGCTCTCGGCAATTATGCCACTCCGATCGAAGAGGCCAAGGCTCTGATTCTCGGAGTCTACTTTACCAAGCATCTCATCCATGAGGTCGAGACAGAGGACATCGTCACCGGGAAGAATGCCTTTGCGTCATTCGTGGCCGGTCTTCTCAGGGCTTCCCGTTTCGGCAACAACGGAGTTGTCGGTCAGGGCAATCTTATCTGTTACAACTATCTGAAGCAGAAAGGCGCATTCTCAAGACACAATGACGGCACCTATTCCATCAACTGGGATGCCGTCGACGACGCTGTCGCTTCTCTTGCAGGAGAACTCCTTGAAATCCAGGCCATGGGCGATTTCCAGAGAGCCAAGGATTTCATCGATACCTACACAGAGATAGATGACGACCTCAAGGCCGATAAGCACAACATCAGGCTCGAACTCATTCCTGCAGACGTCAAATTCAATTTCGTCTGGTAGGGATTGCCCTGAAACCATAACCGCACAATCATTCACGCATATTAATAACACCATGCAAAAGAATAAATTCAATGTCAAGCTCTTTGTCCTTCTGCCTCTAGTGCTTGCCATTACGATTTTCCTCTGGGCCGTTCCTACTTCCTTTTACGGCATAGAATTCCTTACAGCTACCCAGCAGAGGGTCATAGCTCTATTCGTCTTCGCCGCCCTGATGTGGATGTTCGAGATAATCCCGAACTGGACTACCTCCCTTCTAATCATAGTGTTCTCGCTTCTGATAGTCTCCGACAAGGGAATCGGATTCCTATGCACTCCTGATGCCGGTCAGCTTGTACCTTACAAGAGCATAATGTCGGCTTTCGCGGATCCTGTCGTCATGCTTTTCCTCGGTGGATTCGTACTGGCCAACATGGCTACCAAATATGGTCTGGATGTCACCCTTGCGCGTTTTCTCCTGAAACCGTTCAAGAAATCCTGGTCCGTTCTTCTGGCATTCCTGGTCGTCATAGCCCTGTTCTCCATGTTCATGAGCAACACTGCCACTGCCGCAATGATGCTTGCCCTGCTCACTCCTGTCCTTCGCGGTCTTCCGGACGATGACAAGGGAAAGGTCGGTCTCGCGCTCTCTATCCCTGTGGCAGCCAACGTCGGAGGTATCGGAACAACCATCGGTACTCCGCCAAATGCCACGGCAGTCAAGTTCCTCGGCGAGGCAGGCTTCGACGTGACTTTCGCAAGCTGGGCTGCGCACATGATCCCTTACGTCCTTGTGATGATCATTGTCGCGTGGGTCATCCTGATGATTCTCTTCCCGTTCAAGACCAAGGAACTCCGTCTTGACATCAAGCCTAGCTCCCGCAAGACCGACTGGAAAACCATCGTCGTCTGGGTCACCTTCTTCGGCACCATCCTTCTCTGGGCTACAGAGCAGATCACCCACATCAGTTCCAATGTAGTCGCCCTCATCCCGCTTGGCGTCTTCGCCGCTTTGGGAATATTCAGCAAGGATGACATCAAGGACATCAACTGGAGTGTGCTCTGGCTCGTTGCCGGAGGTTTTGCCCTCGGTACAGACCTTCAGGGAACCGGTCTCGCGAAAGTCCTCATCAGCGCCATTCCTTTCGGATCGATGAACATCATCATCGTCTTCTTCGTCGCAGGTCTCGTCTGCTACTTCCTTTCCAATTTCATCAGCAACTCTGCGACAGCGGCTCTGCTCATCCCTATCCTCATCGTGGTGGCAACCGCGATGGAGGATCCATCAGCTGCATCCAACGCTTCATTCCTTTCAATAGGCGGAACCCAGGCAATGATCATCTTCGTCGCCACCTGCGCTTCGATCGCGATGCTTCTTCCGATTTCCACTCCGCCGAATGCCATCGCATCCGCTACCGGCATGGTGAAGACTGCCGATATGGCCAAGGTCGGTATCATAATCGGCACCGTCGGTTTCGTCCTCGGTTTCTTCTGGCTTACCAAGATCTTCCCGTTTGAGATTCCTGCAGCAGCCCAGACTGCCGTCGATATGGCCGGTCAGGCTTCACAGGGAGCCGCAGAAGCTATCCAGGCAGTATCGGACACTGTCTCTGCAGCAGCTGATTCAGTAAAGGCTGCGATCTGAAAATCAACTTTTTAGCAAAAAGGGGGCTTCAACAGCCCCTTTTTCGTTTGCATTTTAGGGTAATAGTTTTAACTTTGCATTTCAGAAAATTGTAAAAGCATTTACGATATGAAAAAATTCATTCTTTCAGTTGCCGCCCTCTCCATGGCCCTGGCAGCTTCAGCGCAGGAAACTCCTGCATCGGTCAAGGTCGGTGGCTTCATCCGTACCTATGCACATATTGACACAAAGGACATGATCTCGGGAAGGGGAGACCTTTTCTCCTATATCCCTCTTGAAGCGCAGAGCGACAATGGCAACACCTACCACCTGACAGCCATGACATCCCGCCTTTGGGTAAATGCCGACGGCTACAGGTTCGGGAATATGACTGCATCCGCCAAGATCGAAGCTGACTTCTACAACGGCGTCACAGGAGTGACCGGAACCGCAAACCTCCGTCTGCGCCAGGCTTTCGTCAATCTCGGATTCGAGAACTCCAAGGGTGAAAAGATCGGTTCACTCAAGGTAGGTCAGGCATGGCATCCGATGGCTGCCGATATGCCGGATGTGCTTTCTCTCAACACAGGTGCACCTTTCGGTGCCTTCTCCCGCACACCTCTCGTACAGTGGGATTCTCCTGTTTCCGACAAACTTTCACTCACTGGTGCGGCTATCTGGCAGATGCAGTACACTTCCTGCGGACCGGACGGAGGCAGCGCAAATTATCTTAAGAATGGCGGTATCCCTGAGATCTATCTGGGACTGAACTACACCGGAGCCAACACCCTCTTCCGTCTGGGTTACGACTTCCTTTCAATCAAGCCATATGTCGGAGGGAAAAGGGTCAACAGCAGTCTTGTTTTTGCATATGCCCAGTACAAGAAGGGACTGTTCTCGGCAAAGGCAAAGACCACCTACGGCCAGAACGGTTCCCATCTGAACCTCACAGGCGGTTATGCAGTGACCGGAGGCACGACCAAGGAGGACTTTGAGTACACCCCGTCCACCTCTTCATCCACCTGGCTCAGCCTCTCTTACGGAAAGAAGTGGCAGGGAGTCCTGTTTGCCGGCTACCTCCACAATTTCGGCGTGAACAAGACTCTTGCAGGCGACTACTGGTTCTGCTCTAACAGCCGCAACAACGTCAAGAATGTCTGGAGACTTACCCCTACCGTGTTCAGGAACATCGGCAAGCTTACTCTCGGAGCAGAGTGTGAACTCACCAATGCCCAGTATGGAGTCCTCCAGGCAGACGGTACCGTGGGCGGAGACCTCAAGAATGTCCTCAACACCCGTCTCCAGATCATGCTGAAGTTTACGTTCTGATTGTATTGGTTTTCCCGTCTTTCTTTTCTATATTTGGAATATGCCAGACTTCATTTTTAACAGCTGGCTGTCCAAATGCAGATGGAGCAATATTATGAAGAAAACAGGAAGCTGTACCCGCTTCGTTTCATCGAAGCCGGACGCGACCTTTTCTGGGGACACCTTGACTATTGTATTTCCGACGACGCCGTGGTGGACACCGTGGTGCGCGATGGCTGGCTGGGTGGCAACACCCTTGGCGAACTCCTTCGCACCTTCCATGAAAGGATAGCCGGAGACAATGTCTTCGACAGTTTCGGGTTCCAGTTCCCGGTGATGGTCAATAGACAGAGATTTTTAGAAAGGCAGCCGCTGACGATAGGACTATCGGATGAGGCTGCCATCGATTGTTTTGACTCTCTGGGGAAAAAGGCCCTGTGGTACATCAGGAAAGCTCAGCCGGGGGCCGTTATCCATCTGGGATTCTCCAGGGACTTGGATGCCGGCGAGTTGTGGCGCAGGTGCGCGGACGGAACGGTTGAGGAAGTGCTCAATGCCGTTCATCCCAAGGAGGGCGAATTCTACCTCGTCAATCCAGGAACGGTGTATTCCTGCGGACCCGGACTGGACATTGTCGAAATCGCCGAAGATTCTATGATGAGCAATGAACTGTACAACTGGGGCCGGGATATTCCCGGAGAGGAACCTCTCCTTCTGGACCAGTCGCTCGCTTTCATCGACTATTCAAGGCTTGAACCGAAGCCGCTGGAAGGGGATGTGCTGGCTTCCGGACCGGAGTTCCATGCAAACAGGGTGGAACTCAAGGCTCCTGTCCACATCAGCACCGGTTCCGATGACACCTTCAACATCTATTGCTGTCTTGCC
The DNA here is from genome assembly GCA_004552965.1 of Bacteroidales bacterium. Classification (GTDB taxonomy): domain Bacteria; phylum Bacteroidota; class Bacteroidia; order Bacteroidales; family UBA932; genus Cryptobacteroides. The sequence continues at coordinate 43,174 of SFMU01000010.1, forward strand.
GGGGAGGCCTCCCTGCAGTACCAGGACGAAGACGGAGAAATGAAGGAACTTGTCCTTCCGGAAGGGGACACGGTACTGCTGCCTCCTGAAATCGACGACTACTATCTGGCTCCTCTCAAGGCCGGAACCCTTCTGGCCGAGGTTTTCATGGAAAGACTGGAGGTTGCTGACCCTTATCTCGGCGGAATGGCGGACTCGGATGAAACCCCAGAGGCTGATCCTCACGAAATGACCTGGTCCTGAAATAGGTGATCTTCAATTAATTTCTGAATGGAAAGAATAGACAAATATCTCTGGGCGATCCGGGTTTTCAAGACCAGAACCGAAGCCACCGATGCCTGCAAGGGCGGGAAAGTCAAGGTCTCCGGCGTCAATGCCAAACCTTCCAGGCCTGTCAAGGAAGGGGAAATCATCCAGGTCCGCAAGAATTCGATCCTCTACACGTATAAGGTAAAGGCGGACATCGGGAAGCGCGTGGGCGCCAGGCTTGTTCCCGAATATGCCGAAAACCTTACCCCGCAGTCTGAACTCGAAAAGCTCAGGGCTCCCGTCGAGACCTTCTTCCTGAAGAGGGACCGCGGCCTGGGACGCCCGACCAAGAAGGACCGGAGAACCATGGAGGATGCCTGGGACCAGATCGATTTCAACAATGAAATCGAAGACATCCCGGATGACATTCTGCAGCATTTCGGCCTGACCGAAGACGACATCTGAACAGAACCACGAAACCTGAAACTCCTGATATGACCCCTTTCCTGAAACAAGTTGCAACTCATTATATGGCGGAAGGCAGCAATGTCTCCCGCTTGTGTTTCATCTTTCCCAACCGCAGGAGCCTTGCCTTCTTCAAGAAGTATCTCTGCGAGGAAGTGAGATGCCTCGGGTGTCCTGTCGTCGCTCCGGCGATGTACACCGTCAATGATTTCTTTTCCCGGATCTCCGATCTGAAGGTCTCTGACAGGGTCGATCTGATTCTGGAACTCTATGACTGCTACAAGTTACTATACCCGAAAGCCGAATCCCTCGACGAGTTTGTCGGTTGGGGAGACATCATACTGGGCGATTTCGATGACGTGGACAAGTACCTCTCGGATCCGGATAAACTGTTCACCAACGTGGCGGACTTTAAAGCCATCCAGGACAGCCTTTCCTACCTCACCCCGGTTCAGAGGGAGGCAATCAGCCGTTTCATCAGCCATTTCCGCCCCGAGGTCAGGAAATCCTTCAAGGGAGGTGAAATCGACGTCAAGGAGAACTTCCTTCAGATCTGGAACATCCTCCTGCCTCTGTACAGATCCTTCAGGTCTGCCCTTGTCTCGAAAGGGAAAGCCTATGAAGGAATGCTCTACCGCAGCATCGCCGAATCCGTCAGGGAGAAGCCGGTGGCCGATGTCCTGGCCGGAGTCTTCCCGGAGACCGTACGATTTGTGTTTGTCGGCCTCAATGCCTTGAACGAGTGCGAGAGAACATTGATGAAGAAGATGCGCGACGCGGGTCTTGCGGAGTTCTGTTGGGACTATTCCTCA